>JAOAAG010000040.1 GCA_026418995.1 Anaerolineae bacterium | reverse complement strand
CACGTACACCTTGCGCACATCGGGGCGCAACGGGTGGAGAACCAGCCCGGCCTCAGTTTCTTCCAGCAACACTACTCCCCCCTCGGCCATCTCATAACGATGGCACAGCTCTGGGGGCAATGCCAGTTTACCTCCGCTATCAATGACGAGGCGGCGCAATCCGCTATACTCCGCTGCTCAGTATGGGAAAAACATGCCCTGTACAGCAGATTATATATCGGAGAGAGGCTTTGTCAATCGGCCCTATCCGAATCAGGGCATTGTCAACTTTGACCGATGGGGTAAAATAAATGTATGAGCAAACGCATCGAGGGGGCAGTCTGGGCGCTGATTCTGCTGGTGCCGACGATGTGCATCCTCACCCTCCTGTTCAACGGCAACCCTTTGTCGGTTTTGATCCTGCCCACCCTGGTGCCGACCATCCCACTGGTCACACTCCCTGCACCGGCAGTGGCTTTTGCTGCGCTTCCTCCCACACTCACCCCCTCTGATACGCCAGCACCTACCTCAACATCTCCTCCGCCTGCAGCGGAGCTCACACCCACACCATATCCCACACCCACAGCTACCCCGACGGCAACACCAACTCACGTCCCTACATCAACGCCCATTCCTACCGTTCCTCCGCCCAGAGAGTCCGCACCGGCCCTTCTGCTGCCCACCTTTGCTGCACCTGAGCCCATAACCCAAACTTTTCCGTTGACCGGCGCGTTGCCCATCCCGACTCCTGTCCCCGTTATCGAAACCTCCCCCGAGACGATCAACATCATTGTGCTGGGCAGCGACCGCCGCCCCACCTGGAGTGAGTGGCACACCGATGTCGTGCAGCTCGTCTCTATCCAGCCCTCGATACCGGCGGTGACCATCCTCTCGATCCCGCGCGACCTCTACGTCTACATCCCGGGGTTCTGGATGAGCCGCATCAACTTCGCCGATTTCTACGGCGAAACTTACGGCGCTGAGGGTGGTGGTTTTGGACTGATACAGCAGACTATGTTATACAACCTGGGCATCCGAGTGGACCACTACGTCCGCACCGATTTCGACGGGCTGATTGGCATCGTAGATGCGCTGGGGGGCATAGATGTGCCGGTGCATTGCCGCCTGCAGGATCACTGGCCCTACCCTGACGAGACCGGCCAGTACCCGATCAAAGTACTGGAGCCAGGAGTGCACCACATGGATGGAGAGACAGCACTCTGGTACGCCCGGTCACGGCTCACGAGCAGCACCTTTGCCCGCGAAAAGCGTCAGCAACAGGTGCTTCAGGCCATCTGGCGCAAAGCCCGCAGTGGGGACCTCCTGCGCCGGCTGCCCGACCTGTGGCCGCAGCTCAGAGAGCTGGTGGTGACCGATATGACATTCGAGGACGTAGCCCACCTGGCGGCGATCGGCTTCCGGCTGGATGAACGCAACGTGCGGTTTCGCAACATCGGGTATCAGCACGTGATCCCCTGGACCACACCCAAGGGTGGGTCAGTCTTCCTGCCCAGGTGGGAGGAGATCGAGCCCGTCCTCCGGGAGGCGCTCAGCCCGCCGCCGGAGGGACGCATGTGGCGCACTCTGCACACGGTCGAGGTGTGGAACGGCTCCGAGCACGAGCAGTGGGAGCACCTGGCTGCAGACCGGCTGCTGCGTGAGGGATTCAGTGTGGTCATCAGTCAACCGGAGCAGCGCGATTACGCACACACTACGCTGGTGGACTTCTCGCTCACGCCCAAAGGGAGCGCGGCAGCTTATCTGAGCCGGATGTTCAACATCCCACCAGCCAATGTGACCCACCTCCCTGATCCTAACGCGCCGGTGCGCTACCGCCTCATTATCGGCGCTGATTACGAACCCTGCCGCAGCCCCTAGCGATGGCCTGGCGGCGGTAAAGGCTTGCCATTCGGGCCTTGCGGGTACACGGTCACCCCCGCAGGTTGGGAGAGCACGTGTAGACAGGGGCATGAATCGAAACCGGCCGTCCAGTTTGCGGCAACTTGTAAACCTGCGGAGAGCACACTACGGAGAATGTCAATGAGCGCCTACGTGGACTTCGAGCCGGTGGGCCGGCGAGGCGATTGTCCCGCTGGAACCTCATTGCTGGCATGCGCCAGGCAATTGGGCGTCGGGCTGGTCGGCCTGTGCGGGGGCCTGGGGAGCTGCGGACGTTGCGTCGTGCAGGTCCTGGAAGGCGAGGTCTCCCCTCCAACTTCTACGGAGGAGAGGCTTTTAGGCAGGCGACTGGCCCAGGGCTACCGCCTGGCCTGCTGTACAGTGCCCCTGGGCCACTGTAAAGTGCGCGTCCCACCTGAATCGCTCTCGGCCCCCCAGCGTACCCAGGTCGAAGGAGAGGACGTGCCACTCATCCCCGATCCTATGGTGCGGAGTTACAGGGTAACGCTCTCTCCTCCTTCCCTGGAAGGTAAAGACTTGCTGGCGGACGCCGATCGTTTGCTGCTTGCGCTGACCGGAGAGGGCCTCTCCGTCTCGCAAGTGGACCTGGCTCTGCTCCAGAGCCTATCGCCGCGCCTGCGCGCCCAGGGCTGGGAGGCCAGGGCATGTGTGCGCGATCACGAACTGATTGCCCTGCTACCGGCTGACGTTACGCCCTTGGGCCTGGCTGTAGACCTGGGCACGACGAAGATCGCCGCCTATCTGGTCAATCTGGAAACCGGGCACACTCTGAGCGCCAGAGGCATGATGAACCCCCAGATCGCCTACGGGGAAGATGTGGTGACCCGTATGGCATATGCCAGACAAAGCCTCGCTCAGGCGACCCGGTTACAAGAGGTGGTCGTGGAGGCGCTGAACCAGGCCATCGCCGGGATGGCTGCGGAGGCCGGAGGGAAGGCTGAGCAGGTCGTCGAGGCCGTCGTGGTAGGGAACACGGCGATGCACCATCTGTTTCTGCGCCTGCCAGTGGAACAGTTGGCACAGGCACCTTATGTGCCAGCCATCAGCGCCGCTCTGGACGTTAAGGCCCGCGAGATAGGACTGGGTATCGCGCCGGGAGCTTATATCCACCTGCTCCCCAATATCGCCGGCTATGTCGGCGCCGACCATGTTGCGATGCTGCTGGCTACGGGCGCTGCACAGACGGAGGGGACAGTACTGGCACTGGACATCGGGACGAACACCGAGATCTGCCTGAATCACCGGGGCAAGCTGACCAGCGTCTCGTGCGCCTCCGGGCCGGCTTTTGAGGGGGCGCACATCAAACATGGGATGAGAGCAGCCGAGGGCGCTATCGAGCGTGTGCGCCTGACGAATCACCGGGTGGAGTACCAGACTGTAGGCGGCGTAGACCCGGTAGGGGTGTGCGGCTCCGGTATCCTCGACAGCCTGGCCGAACTCTACCGCGCAGGCATTGTAGACGCGCGGGGCAGGATGGGCGAGCACCCGCGAGTCCGCAACGGCACGGATGGACGGGAGTTCGTCCTGGTGAGCGAGGAGGAGCGGGGAGGAAGGCCCGCCATTACCATCACTCAGAAAGATATACGCGAGCTACAATTGGCTAAAGGGGCCATACGGGCCGGTATTGAGGTTCTGCTAGAAGCATCTGGCATCTCTGCCCAGGAGCTCGAGCTGGTCATCATCGCTGGTGCCTTCGGCACCTATATCAACGTCGAGAGCGCGGTGGAGATCGGGATGTTACCCGCGCTACCACTGGAGCGCTTCCGGCAGGTGGGGAATGCCGCCGGCACAGGTGCCAGGCTGGCGCTTATCTCCCGCAGTAAACGGAGCGAGGCTCAGGCCATCGCCCGCCGGGTCGGCTACATCGAACTGGCTGCCGAGCCGCACTTTATGCTCACCTTTGCCAGGGCCATGGCGCTTGGATGAAGCAAAAGCCGATGCCCCCACTCGTGACGGCCACCACCACGGGACAACACCAGGCCACAATGGGGCTGGTTCAAATTCCGGGAACAACGGGTTTACACTTCGGAGGCCCAGGCGGATACGTCCTGCTGCGCGGAATGGAAGCCCTTTGAAACATCGCACAGGCCACCCAGAGCACGAAGATCTCAAGTATCCTGGCACCCTTTGCGCTCTGTGTAGTTTTTAAGTGTACACCTATTGTGAACCATCTCCCACGATTTATGGTATAATGGTTGCGGAGGTGGCGTATGGAACTCCGCTATCGCCCGAACTGGCCCACGCTTCTCCTGGGCAGCATCCTCTTCGTTCTGCTCACCTGGGCACTTCTCCACCAGTTACCTCAGGCCATAGTGCCGCGTCCGGCCGTGGGGATTATTCGCATCAACGATGATATCTGGTACGGCAGCAACATCCTGTTTCAGGCGGAGATTGAGGCCGCGCGGCGCGACCGCCGCATCCGCGCTGTCGTGGTACAATTTGACTCGCCCGGCGGCGAAGTCGCTGCCAGCCAATCCCTTTTCCTTGAACTCCAAAATCTGCGTCGTGAAATGCCGGTCGTTGGCTCGGTGGACTCTATGGCTGCCAGCGGGGCCTATTATGCCGCATTAGCGACCGACCCGATCTACGCTAAACCCTCCTCCTCCGTTGGCAATGTCGGCGTCTGGGGCCGCGTCCCGCCAGACCTGGGCGTCAACGACTTCATCATCACCAGTGGCCCATTCAAGTTGACCGGCAGCAACCGTGAGGAATTCCTGCGCGAGCTGGAGAGCGTTAAACGCGAGTTCCTGGCGACCGTCGTCAGCCAACGCGGCGCACGGCTCACCCTGACACCAGCAGAACTCTCGCAGGGCCTGCTTTACTCGGGACGTGAGGCAGTGCGCCTTGGCCTGATTGACCACATCGGTGGACAGACCGACGCCGTGGCCGAAGCGGCCCGACAGGCCGGCATCGCTCACTACGACACAGTGGACCTGGAGGTACGCGTGCTCGGGGAGCGTCCCCGATATTACTCGTTGAATGAGAGCTGGGTCGGTGCAGCAGACCCTGTCACCGGCCAGCGGAATCTGCCATATGGCATCTATTTGCTCTACGACGCGCAATTGAGGGGTGTCCCGTGACCGCGAAAGTCAAGCTCGCTCTCGTGAGTCTGCTGCCCTTTTGTGCAGTCGCTCTACTCTGCCTGGGACGTTGGCTCTGGTTCTATCCCGGCCGCTACTCCGCACCGGACATTCCAGAGATTGACGCCAGCCAGATCATCCCCCCTCTGGTTGAGCACAGCCATTTCGCGGGGACACCTGCGGCCGGAGCCGGCCACGTGATCATTGATCTAGCCCACGAAAACAACCTCGAGGTCAACGACCTTGCATCGCTGCGCGACCGCCTGGCAGCGCGTGGGGCAACCGTAGAGAATTACTATAAGGTTAAAGAAGGCGAAGAGGGCGAGCTGGCAAAGAGGCTGCATCGCGCAACCGCCCTGGTCGTCCTTGCGCCCACGGTCAAATTCACCTCCATAGAGCAACAGGCCATTGCTGACTTCGTCGCCGATGGCGGACGGCTGCTCATCGCCGCCGATCCCACCCGCCCTGTGCCGAAGGAAGAAAACCTCACCGCCTCCCTTTACGACATTCTCCTCCGCACCAGCGCCGTGCCGGCGGTCAACAGCCTGGCCAACACGTTCGGCGTGATATTTTTTGACGACTACCTCTACAATGTGGAGGAAAACGAGGGCAACTACCGCAACGTCGGCTTCACCAGGTTTGCCGAGAAGCAACCGCTGGTACAGGGCATCGAGCGGGTGGTCTTCTTTGCCGCCCACTCCCTGCGCGGCGACGGCATCCCGCTCATTGTAGGTGATGCACACACCCGCTCCTCTGTCCGCAGCGGCGAGAGCGATCTCGCGGCAGCGATGCTGGCCGCCGGAGGGCATGTGCTGGCCCTGGGCGACATCACCTTCCTGACCACACCTTACCACACCGTTGGCGACAACGACCGCTTCCTCAACCGTATCGCCGACTGGCTGGCAGAGAACTCGCGCCAGCGTGACGAGCTGGACGACTTCCCCTACTTCTTCGAGCGTCCCATCTCCCTGGTGGAGTTCAGTAGCAACTTCCTCGCTCCGCAGTTGATCACATATAGCACCCACCTGCAAGCATTCCTCGAGCAGAGTGGCTACACGCTCACCGTTCGTCCCGCACCGGCACCAGGCACAGATGTCATCTTCGTCGGTCTGTTTGACGATACCGATATGGTAGAGGAATACCTCGTCGCCGCAGGCGTTACCATCACCAGGACAGAGGAGGCCAGTGAGAGCGCGACGGAAGCAGGAGAAGGCGAAGAGGAAAGCATAGAAGAGACATATGGCGCTACATCCATCATCCACGTGTCTGGATTGGGTAAAATCGGTGTCGAGGGCACGACCCTCTATCTGCTCATCCCCGGCGATGAAAGGGTGACTCTTGTGGTGCTGGCAAAAGATTACGGGGCGACGGTGAATGCCCTGCGGCGACTGATGGCACGTGACCTCTCCGGCTGTGTGCCGACTGGCGTGGTGACCCTCTGCTCCACCGGTGAGGAGCAGGCAGGGTTGGAAGAAGAGGAACCCGCCGCCGGGGAAAAGCGCGCCGGCCGTGTCCTCATCCTTGCGGATGACATACGTTCCGAGGGGAAACGCACCAGCCTGCCGGAGTTCATGGCCATCCTGAGCGATACATACGACGTCACCACCTGGTCAGTCGCCACCGACGGTGTCCCGGAGGCAGACGATCTGGCTGGATACGATGTTTACATCATGGACTCCGGCGACTACGCCTTCGACCTCGAAAACACCCGGCTCCCAGCGATTCTTGCCAACCTCAAAGCCGGTGGCGTGATGATTGTCGGAGAACAGCCGCTATTTCCCATCACCGCAACTCCCGAGCCGATTCACGACCTTCAGGTCGCGGACGCCACGCACCCTCTAGCTACCGGCTTCAGGGAGCAAGAGGTGATCGCGCTCCACGCCTCCGAGAGCGGCGTTCCCTCTATAATGTTCTCCACAGACGAGCCGGATGAAGACTCCGCGATCATCTTCACCCGCGGCCCAGATAGTCCGGCAACAGGTACGCCGGCCCTTGTTGCCGGGATAAATAAGAAGGAGGACACAATCGAACGGGTGATTATCGCGGTGTTCTCCTTCTATCGCCTGCCGGAAGAGGCACGCCGCAAGCTAACCTTGAACGCTGTCGCCTGGTTAATGGAAGCGGGCCAGGAATAGCCTGCCCGGTTGGGGCGTGGTGTGCAGCTCCGCGGTCTGATCGCAGTGGGCCATGCCAAGTTAACTGATTCCCCCGGCATTTGAGCCGCCCACACACCAAGCTACCGACCAGGAAGCCATGGACAAGCTCCAGCTCCGCCACCACTTCCGCTCGCTGAGGGAAAGCTTCCCGCCGGAGAAAGTCGCCGCCGACTCCGAGGCCATCTGCAGGCGGCTGATTCACTGGCCGGTGTTACAACAGGCCAGAAACGTACTGACCTACCTGGCCTTCCGCAACGAGCCGGATCTGAGCGCACTGTTCGACCTTCTGCCTGGCATCCGGTGGTACGTGCCCCGTGTCGAAGGGGAGCACCTGGTCGTGCACCCGTACGATCCGCTCCGCCTGGTGCGCCACCGCTTCGGCATGCTGGAGCCGGCGGCCGACCTGCCGGTAATTGACCCCCAAACACTGGACCTGGTGCTCACGCCCGGCGTGGCCTTTGATCACCACGGAGGACGGCTGGGGTTCGGCGGGGGGTACTACGACCGTTTCCTGGTCACCACGGCAGCCCTGCGCGTGGGTATCACCTACGACGAATGTCTGATCGCCAGCCTGCCGCGCACCGAGCGGGATCAGCTTATGGACTGGATAGTGACGCCCTCCAGGACTATAGGGATTCGAGGTTGGGGATTCGGGGGCCGGGGTTAGGAGTTGGGGACCAGAGGATAGGGGGCCGGAGGTTGGGGCCTAGTCCTCCTCCAGCCTCAGCACGGCCAGGAAGGCATCCTGGGGAATCACCACCCGGCCGAATTGTTTAAGCCGCTTCTTGCCCGCCTTCTGCTTCTCCAGCAACTTGCGCTTGCGCGTCACGTCGCCACCGTAGCATTTAGCCAGCACGTCTTTACGCAGTGCGCTTACCGTCTCGCGGGCAATGATCCGCCCGCCGATCGCGGCCTGGATGGGGACTTTGAACAGTTGGCGCGGGATCACCTCTTTCATCTTGCGCACCAGCGCCGCCCCCTTCTCGTAAGCCTGGTCGCGATGCACGATGAGCGCCAGCGCATCCACCGGCTCCTTGTTCACCAGGATGTCCATACGCACCAGGTCGCCCGGCCGGTAGCTATCGAAGGTGTAGTCCAGCGAGGCATAGCCCCGCGTGACCGATTTGAGGCGGTCGTGCAGGTCCACGATCACCTCGGCCAGGGGCATCTCGTAGTTCAGCACCACCCGTTGATTATCCAGGTATTCTGTGGACTTGTAGATGCCCCGGCGACGCTTGACCACCTCCATCACCTGGCCGATGTAGTCGGCAGGGGTAAAGACCTGGACACGCATCCACGGCTCACGAATCTCTTTGATCGTGGCCGGGTCCGGCAGGTCTGCTGGCGAGGAGATGCGCAACACCTCACCGTTCTGGAGCACGACCTGATAGGCCACGCTTGGCGCCGTAGCGATCAGGTCCAGCCCGTACTCCCTCTCCAGCCGCTCCTGGACAATCTCCATATGGAATAGCCCGAGGAAGCCACAGCGGAAGCCGAACTGCAGCGCCTGGGAGGACTCAGGCTCGAAGACCAGCGCCGCGTCGTTCAACTGCAGCTTTTCCAGCGCGTCGCGCAATGCGTTGTAGTCTTCGCCCTCGACCGGGTAGAGGCCGGCAAAGACCATCGGTTTGACTGGCCGATAGCCGGGCAGCGGCTCCGTCGCCGGGGTGGCCACGGTGGTGAGGGTATCACCTACCTGGCACTCGCGCACCGTCTTCAGCCCGGTGGCCACGTAGCCTACCGCGCCGGCCTCCAGCCTCCCGGTGGGGGTCATGCCCGGCGTGAAGACGCCCACTTCCAGTGGTTCGACAACGGTATTGCTGGACATCAGGAGCAGCGGCTCCCCCTGCACCAGTGCCCCGTCCACAACGCGCACATAGGCAACCACGCCCTTGTAGGGATTGTAGTGGGAATCGAACACGAGCGCGCGCAAGGGCGCGGCGGGGTCGCCGCGCGGCGGAGGCAGACGCCGCACCACTGCTTCCAGCACACGCTCCACCCCCCACCCTTCCTTGGCCGAGACGCGCAACACCTCGTCCGGGTCCACGCCCAGCAGCTCGGCCAGCTCCAACGCTACCTCGTCGGTCCTGGCTGCGGTCAGGTCTATCTTGTTAACGACCGGCACGATCTCCAGGTCAGCTTCCAGGGCCAGGTACAGATTGGCCAGTGTCTGGGCTTCGATGCCCTGCACAGCATCCACCACCAGCAGCGCTCCCTCACAGGCAGCCAGTGCCCGGCTGACCTCGTAGGAAAAATCCACGTGGCCGGGGGTGTCAATGAGATTAAGCTCGTAACGCTCTCCGTCGGGCGCGGTGTATTCCATCCGCACAGCGGAAGCTTTGATGGTGACCCCCTTCTCCCGCTCCAGGTCCATGGAATCGAGCACCTGCGCGGTCATCTGATGCGGGGGAATGGTACCGGTCAGCTCCAGCAGCCGGTCGGCCAGCGTGGACTTGCCGTGGTCCACGTGAGCGATGATGCAGAAATCACGGATATGACTCGGATGCATCCTTACTCCTCAGGTGACGGTGACTTCCAAAAGTGACCGTCACCTATGGGGTCCTGGGCTGAGGCGGCAGGACGACGGTGAAACGGCTGCCCTCGCCCTCCTTGCTTTCGGCCCAGACGCGGCCACCATGCATCTCCACCAGCCCTTTGACGATGGAGAGGCCCAGTCCCTGTCTCTTATACACATCT
>JAOAAG010000274.1 GCA_026418995.1 Anaerolineae bacterium | reverse complement strand
GTATAAGAGACAGCAGTGCAGACAGACGCCTCCTCCTCGCAGCACCTGACACGCCACCGGACCCTGGTAGGGCCCAACGTGCAACTCGTCTCCGTGATGCACAAAGTAGAAACCGGTCCACGAGTGATGCGGCATCTTATGGTGCAGCACGGCGCATATGGTGGCCATAGCCGCTATCAGGTTGGGCGACCGTCCTTCAATCAGCTCCTGCAACTGGGCGTAAATACGTTCGTAGCGTCCTGCTCTAGCTGGATCAATCATATGAACCGGGCTACTCCTCCACGATAGCGTAGTCGTAGGTGATCTCGACCGAGCCACGCAGCGTCGCGGCCACAGAGCAGTATTTCTGCTCCGACAGCTCGATGGCGTCGCGCACCGCTTTCTCCTCCAGCCCCCGGCCACGCACCTCGTAGTGCAGGTGAATCTTGCGGTAGGGCCAGGGCGGGTCCGCTTCCTGCTCCCCTGTGACGGTGATCTCCAATCCCGTCAGGCGTTGTCTCTTCTTCTCCAGAATGTGCACCACGTCGTAAGCGGTGCAGCCTCCCAGTGCTACCAGAAGCAATTGAGAGGGACTCATACCGGTACCATTCTCTTCATCCTGCGCCGACATGACCACCGCGTGTTTAGTACCGTCTATGCCGACGAATTGCTTTTTGCCAAACCATATCACTTTCGCTGTCTTGCTCATTGCTTGCTCCTCTCCAGAAGTGCTCTCAACTGTCGTGCCGTCCCAACTGCCTGCCCCTGCCAGTGGTTATTCATATACACCAGCGTGAGCGATGCTTCGCTATCCAGTTGCCTTATTTTCGGCACCCATTCCATCAGTTCCTCGTCGCTGTAAGCGTAATCATACCGCTCCCAGGCCTCCTCATGCTGCCACCACTTCTCACGGTTACGGCCGTGGAAGCGCACGTAGGCGATAGGAGCGGTCGCCACTGCGATCGGGGGAATCAGGTTGTCAAAACGGGGCTGATCCACGCAACAAAAGCCCAGGTTCATAGCGCGCAGCTCGGCGAAAGTGCGCTCGCTGATCCAGTCACGTGAGCGGAACTCGACCACGCATGCCAGGTCGCCAAACCCCTCCCGCACCCGCTTCAGGTAATCGAGGTTGGCCTGGCTGGCGTGAAAGGAGTAGGGGAACTGGAGCAGCACACAGGAGAATTTCCCCTCGGCAATCAGGGGCGTGAGTGCCCCGGTGAATGGTTTGATATGCCGCTGGGGCTCCTCTCGCTCGTGGGTGATGCCCTGGTAGGCCTTTACGGAAAACAGGAAACCAGGCGGGACTTTCCTGGCGAGCTCCTTAAGCGTGGCAGCGGTGGGGAGGCGGTAGTAGGTGAAATTGAGTTCACAGGTGGGGAACTCCTGGCTGTAGAAGGTGAGCCACTCGCGCCGGGGCAGGTCTTCGGGATACACCGACCCCACCCAATCCTGGTAACTGAAACCACTGGTGCCGATCAGGACGGTCATCCTCAGCTCTCCGCCACATTACCCCTGGCCGCTATCTCCTGGCACCCTGTCGCTCAGCAGTGCGCGTGCCACGAGCAGACCCGAGGCAGCAGCCTGCACCAGCCCCCGCGTGATACCCGCCCCGTCGCCGCATGCATACAGCCCCCGTACTTCTGTCTCCAGCCGGGGCGTCAACTTGAGGCGGTTGGAATAGAACTTCACTTCCACGCCGTACAGCAGGGTATGGGGCGAGCACACGCCTGGCATCACCTGATCGAGCGCATGGAGCATTTCCAGGATGTTGACGATATGACGGTACGGCAGTACCAGCCCCAGGTCACCGGGGGTGGCGCTTTTGAGCGTGGGGATCACAACGGAGCGGCTGAGCCGCTGGGCATTGGTACGCCGGCCAGCTTCCAAATCGCCCAGCCGCTGCACCAGCACGCCACCGCTGAGCAGATTAGCCAGCCTGGCAATGGACTGGCCGTAGGCCACCGGATCGTCGAACGGCTCGGTGAAGTTCTTGCTCACCAGCAGCGCAAAGTTGGTGTTAGGGGTTTTCCGGTCGGCGTAGGAATGGCCGTTCACCGTCATCACGCCGCCGGCATACTCCAGCGTGACCTCGCCATAGGGGCAGACGCAGAACGTCCGCACCAGGTCGTCGAAAGCCCTTGAGTAGTACAGGAACTTGAATTCGTAGAGCAGTTGGGTGATCGGCTCCGTGACTACAGCGGGCAGCTCAACCCGCACGCCCACGTCCACCGGATTGCGCACCAGGCTCAGGCCCAGTTCCGCCGCAAGCTGCTTGAGCCAGGGGGCGCCTTCGCGCCCCGGGGCAATGACCACGCGCGGGGAGTCCACTACCGTCCCATCGCCCAGCTCGACGCCGCAGACCTCCCCCCCATTTACCAGCACCCGCGCGACAGGAGTGCGCAGGTGGATATGCACTCCCCGGCGCACCAGGTCCGCGTACATCCGGGCCATAATGCCAGAGCAGTGCTCGGTGCCGATATGCCGGATGGGCACCGAGACGAGGCGCAGCCCGGCTAGCAAATTCTTCTTTGCCAGCGCCTCGAACTCGTCGCCGGGTTTGCCATACACCGTCCTGGTCGCCCCGTATGAGATGAAGACCGTATCCACCTCATCAATCAGCGCCTGCGTCTGCTGCTCGCCGAGCAATTCGGCCAGCAGCCCGCCAGCATTGGGCGAGAGGGTCAGTTTGCCGTCGCTGAAGGCGCCCGCCCCTCCCCAGCCAGTCATCACCGAACATGGGTGACAATGTGCGCAGTCCAGGCCCTCGCGGGCCGGGCAGCGGCGCTTCTCGATGGGAGGGCCTTTGTCGAACATGGCTATCCGCAGCTCGGAGCGGCGGCTCAATTCCAGGGCGGTGAAAATGCCAGCAGGCCCCGCCCCCACGATGACCACATCATACCTCTGCCCAGCCATCCCTATCCTCAACCGCATCCCTGCGCTCCCGCCCCTCAGCCAGCCCGGCCTGACGTCCCATCTGGTAGGCTGCCATGACCACATCTCTGAAGGCGCGGGAGCGGATGTAGGCATGCTGTTCACCAGCGACCTCCAGCAGCCATACCAGCGCGTCCCGGTCTGCTGGGTCTATGGTGCGTTCCCAGTTGTCGCCCGCGAATCTTCTGATCAGCTCCGCGGCACGCGCCAGCTCTTCAGCAATGTCCACCAATTTTGCCCCTCCAGGAAGAGTATACCCGTTCTCGCCATTCTGCGCAACCGTTGTGGTAACAGTCTGTGCAGTTGACGAATTACCTGGAAACGGGTATCATACCGGCAGTGCTCGCGTGCTTAAAAGCAGGAGGTCTGATGAGCAAACCACTGCGCATCCTGATCGCTAAGCCAGGGTTAGATGGCCACGACCGGGGAGCCAAGGTCGTCTCCCGCGCTCTGAGGGACGCCGGAATGGAAGTGATCTACCTGGGACTGCGCCAGACCCCAGAGATGATCGTCGAGGCAGCACTGCAAGAGGATGTGGACGGGGTCGGCTTGAGCATCCTTTCGGGAGCGCACATGACACTGGTGCCCCGGGTGCTCAAGGGACTGCGCGAGGCTGGCCTGGAGCACGTCAAAGTCTTCGTTGGCGGCGTCATCCCCGACGAAGATGTCCCGGTACTGCGAGAGATGGGCGTGGCCGGTATCTTCGGGCCTGGCACAAGTACCCACACCATCGTCGAGTTCATCCGCCAACAATTGGCCGGGAGCTGAGGTGGAGCTGGTAACACGGGCCCTGGCCGGGAACCGCTACGCATTGGCGCGTCTCATCTCATTGATCGAGAACGACGGGCCGGACGCCCACGCCGCGCTGCAGGCCGTTTATCCACATACCGGTCGGGCGCATATCGTGGGCATAACCGGCGCGCCCGGCACCGGTAAGTCCACCCTGGTCAACGAGCTGGCCAAACACTGGCGCAGCCGGCAGATCACGGTGGGCATTGTGGCCGTGGACCCGACCAGCCCCTTCTCCGGCGGCGCACTGCTTGGCGATCGGGTGCGCATGCACGACCTGGCCGGCGATCCCGGCGTCTTCATCCGCAGCATGGCTACGCGGGGCAGCCTGGGTGGGCTGGCCCGCGCTACCGGCGATGTGGTCAAAGTGCTCGATGCGGCGGGGTTTGCCGTCGTGCTGGTGGAAACGGTCGGCGCTGGGCAGGCGGAGGTGGACATCGCTCGTGCTGCCCATACGGTCGTCCTCGTGGAGGCGCCGGGCCTGGGCGACGAGGTCCAGGCGCTCAAAGCCGGCCTGCTGGAGATCGCTGACGTGCTCGTAGTCAACAAAGCCGACCGGCCCGGAGCAGCTCAGACAGCCCTGGCGCTGGAGATGGCCGTTGGCAGGTATGCCGCCAACCCAGGGGAACGTACGGAAGGGCTGTGGCAGCCCCCGATTTTGCAAACCGTGGCTTTGAACGGCACGGGTGTAGCGGAGGTGCTTGAGGCTATCGAGCGTCACCGGCTGTACCTGCAAACTACCGGCCTGTGGGCGGAGCGCGAGCGGGCGCGTGTCCGGGCCGAGTTGCTTAACGTATTGCAACAGGAGGCGCTGAGGCACATCCTGACACGCATCGGTGAGCAACATTTACACCGCCTGATCGAGCGCATCGTAGCACGAGAGCTGGATCCGTGCTCAGCAGCGTACTCTCTGCTCTCGGAGCTTCTCCATGAGAGGGGATTGAAATGAATCTGACCCATCTGGACGAAACAGGGCGCATCCGCATGGTGGATGTGGGCGAGAAGGCAGATACAGAGCGCGTCGCCATCGCCAAAGGCAGCGTACAGATGCGGCCGGAGACCCTGCGCCTCATTGTCGAACAAGGTCTTCCTAAGGGCGATGTCTTCGCTGCGGCGCAGTTGGCAGGTATCATGGCCGCCAAGCGCACGCCTGAGCTGATCCCGCTGTGCCATCCCATAGTGCTGAGCGGCATAGAGGTGGACTTCCAGGTTGATGAACAGGCTTCACGTGTCGAAATATCCGCCACAGTGCGCAGCCGTGGCCCGACCGGGGTGGAAATGGAGGCGCTGACCGCCGTGAGCGTCGCCGCCCTCACCATCTACGACATGGTGAAAGCGGTGGACAGAGGCCTGCGCATCGGCGACATCCGCCTGGTGTACAAGAGCGGAGGGAAAAGTGGGGAGTGGAGAGCAGAATAGCCCGGCCCGCAGCGTGCGGGTCAGGATCAGGTTTTTCGCGGCCCCCAGGGAGGCGCTGGGGCAGCAGGAACTGGAACGGGAAGTGCCCGAGGGCACAACAGTCGGCGCACTGCTGGGGCTGTTGACGGAGGAATACCCCGTCCTGCGTGCCTACACCCGCTTCCTCAGCGTCGCCGTCAACCGTGCCTACGTGGGGATGCAGACGGTGCTGCACGACGGAGATGAGGTCGCCTGTCTTCCGCCGGTGGGAGGGGGATAGCTACTCTTCCTCTGGCTCGAAAATCTCCTCGATCTTTAACCCGAACAGGCGGGCGATCTTAAACGCCAACGGCAGGCTGGGATCGTATTTGCCGTTCTCGATCGCGTGCACCGTCTGGCGGGAGACGCCCAGCCGCGCCGCCAGCTCCGCCTGCGACCAGTTCCGCTCGGCGCGCAGCACCCTCAGTCGGTTCTTCACCTGTACCTCCGCCGGGCGAGGGCCAGTCCGATGGCCCAGAAGAAGATGGCCATCGGAAGCACACAGATGATAGGGGTCTCCGTGCTGAGCCAGATAGGCCGATTGTAGGCATAGTGGGCCAGCGGCAGGCTGAGTACGACCGCTACGAGGACGGTGTTGGCCAGACTGAACGCCAGCGCTTCCAGATAAATGCGCTGCTGTAGCTCATCCAGCAGGCTCACCGCGCGGGCGGCGAAGAAGCCCACCCCGACGGCAGGGAACACCGGACTCCACATCAGCAACAGGCGCCAGGTACTGTCCGGCAACGTTGTGGCCAGACCGGCCAGAGCGAACAGCGCGACGAACAGGATAAGGCAGCCCATCATGTAACACACTTGTCTTCTCATCTCGTTACTCCCTGTGTGATGTTGGCTGGACATATTGTAAACTATATTTGTCATTCTGTCAAGTTCATTTTACAAAAGAGGCGCGATGAAGCTGTTTGAAATTACCCCATTACCCATCTCTGTGACTGAGGTTATTGCGCGGCTGGAGGATGCAGCCAACGGCGCGATCGTGACGTTCATAGGCGTGGTGCGCGGCGAGACGGACGGCCGCCAGGTACACTACCTGGAGTACGAAGCGTATTCCGAGATGGCCGAGGAGGCACTGGCGCGCATCGGGGGGGAGATACGGGAGCGCTGGCCGGAGGTGCGGGGGGTTGCCATAGTCCACCGTGTGGGGCGGCTTGGGGTGGGAGAGACGAGTGTGGTCATCGCCCTCGCTGCAGCTCACCGTCCCCAGTTATTTGACGCTTTGCGCTACGCCATTGACCGGCTCAAAGAGGTCGTCCCCATCTGGAAAAAGGAGGTGTGGGCCGAGGGAGCGGAATGGAAAGCGGGCTAGTCAGCCACCTGCCTACAGACGGGGCAGTACGATAGTCTGCTGTGCCTGGTACTTTCCTTTCTTATCGGCGTAGGAGACCTGGCACTCTTCGTCAGCCTCGAAAAAGAGCACCTGAGCGATACCCTCGTTGGCGTAAATCTTGGCCGGCAGTGGTGTGGTATTGCTGATTTCCAGCGTCACGTACCCTTCCCATTCTGGCTCGAAGGGAGTCACGTTCACGATGATGCCGCAGCGGGCATAGGTGCTCTTGCCCACACACACGGTGAGCACCGAACGCGGGATACGGAAGTACTCCACCGTCCGGCTCAGGGCGAAGGAGTTGGGGGGAATAATGCACACCTCTCCCTTGAAATCCACAAACGAGTCCGCGTCAAAGTGCTTGGGGTCCACAATGATGGACTTGGCCGATTTGAGTTCGGCAAGCGCTCGGGTAGCCATTTCGCGGCGCTGGGAGAGGTAGGGCCACACCTGGGACAGGATATATTGCACATCGGCGGCCTTGCTCACGACCAGCTCACATCGGCCATCGCCGGTGTCGTGCAGGCGGCCCGTGCCCAGGATTCCCCGCAGTCCCTCGATCATAGCACGGCTTTCGCAGGCAAAGGTGAGCGCCAGGCCCGGCCGCCCCTGAGCACCGGAAATGTATCCGATCTGCCCCTGGGCGTCGAGCACCCCAGCCACGTAGGCGCACTGCACATCTGAGAGTTTGGCAGCGGTGATCTCAGGCTGGAAGATTTTGAACTCATCCGCTACCCGGATGTCGTAGCCGTAGGATGAAAGGCCGTATGAGATCACGCCGTCGCGTACCTGCCCGTCCACGAACGGCTCGATCATCCGATGCTCCAGAGCCATTTTGCGGATCCAGTGATCCGGTTTCAGTCCCAAGCTCGTTGCCTCCACTCATAAGATTTAACCACGAGGGGTGGTTCACAATAGGTTTAGAAAACCGCAAAGAACGCGAAGGACGCAAAGAAACTCTAAGAACCTTTGCGCTCTTGGCGCCCTGCGCGGTTCAAGTTGAAAACCGCAAAGAACGCAAAGGACGCAAAGAAAATTTTAAGGACCTTGGCGCTCTTGGCGCCCTGCGCGGTTCAAGTTTAAAACCGCAAAGAACGCAAAGGACGCAAAGAACATTTTAAGAACCTTAAGAACC
>JAOAAG010000245.1 GCA_026418995.1 Anaerolineae bacterium | reverse complement strand
TCTCCATCCCTCAGCGCAGTCTCTACCCGCTGCAGGAGGCTCTCTCCGGTGCGGGCGGAGATAAAATGAAGCAGGGTAGTGGTGCCGCCGTAAGCCGCGACTCTGGCACTGTGTTCGATGTCATCTTCATAGACCGGGTGGATGTGCACATCAATGACCCCAGGGAGAATGTATTTGCCGGTCACGTCTATCACTTCGAGGGCGGTGCTGCGGGAGATAGAGGGCGCGACGGCGGCGATCTTTTCCCCTTGCACTCCCACGTCAGCCCGACGCATACCCTCTCCCGTAACGACGATTCCTCCGGTAAGCAATAGGTCATAAAGGTACTCCATAGGTTCTACTCCTGTGGCCTGTTAGTTAGCGCCGGCCTGCGGTGTAGCCGTGCACGGGCAGTATACCCTGTTCTCGTCGTTACGCAAGTGAACAGGTTGTCAGTCCCAATCCCAGTTCCCAGCGCAATCTTAAAATTTTCGCCAGGTACTAGCCAAAATGGCAATGTTGGTGTATAATATGGGTGTTTTTGGGATAAAGTGGGGTAAATTGGGATACAGGGATGTTCCTGGGGGAGTTCACGCACACACTTGATGAGGCGGGGCGCTTAACCATCCCGGCCCGCTTCCGGGGGGAGCTGGCCGCCGGGCTCGTCATCACCCGGGGATTGGATCACTGTCTGGCAATCTTCCCCATGGAGGAATGGAAGAGACTCGCGGAAAAAGTGAGTGCGCTCCCTATTACCGACCGTAACGCGCGTGCCCTGCGTCGCCTGGTCTTTGCCAACGCCACGGATGTTGTGCCGGATAAACAGGGGCGGATTTTAATCCCACCGCGTCTGAGAGAGTACCTGGGTATCACGGACGACGTTGTGATCATCGGCCTCAATACGTATATCGAGCTGTGGCATCCCGATGCCTGGCGGGAGGAGCGTGGGCAGGTTGAGGGTGGTGACAGTATGGAGACCTGGGCCACGCTGGGTATCTAGTCGGGATCCGGGTAAATGCAGACCGACGGGAGCTGAGTCATGATATCGGTAGGGGTGTGATCGCGATGCTGACGCCGCCTGCTCCATCACCTGCCGATTCCTCTCAGCCCTCCCCTGGTTATGTGCACGAGCCGGTTCTTTTCCAGGAAGTGCTTAAGGGCCTTCTGGTGCAGCCGGGAGGCCGGTATATTGATGCGACAGTAGGCGGCGGTGGACATGCTGCTGGCATCCTGGCGGTCTCATCGCCGCAAGGTCGCCTGCTGGGCCTGGATCGTGACCCGGCGGCCATAGAGGCCGCGCGCGCTCGGTTAGCCCCTTATGCTGGGCGCGTTGTGCTGGTTCACGCCTCCTTTGAGCGTCTAGCCGCAGTTGCTGGGGAGCACAACTTCGTCCCGGCCGATGGCGTCCTGTTCGATCTGGGACTTTCCTCGCTGCAACTGGGCGACCCTGCGCGTGGCTTCGCTTTCATGAGCGACGGGCCGCTGGATATGCGGTACGATCCCACCCAGGGCGGTGTGACGGCTGCTGCGCTGGTCAACCAGCTCTCACGGGACGAGTTAGCGGCGCTTTTATTGCGATACGGGGAAGAAGGGCGGGCGCGACGGATCGCTGAGGCGATCGTTGCCGCCCGTCCACTTTATACGACTACTGAACTGGCCCGCGCCATCGAAAGGGCGGTGGGGCGACGGGGACGCATCCACCCGGCCACACGCACGTTTCAAGCGTTACGTATCGCTGTAAACGATGAACTGGCTGTGCTGGAAGCAGCCCTGCCCCAGGCGGTAGAGCTGCTGCGGCCGGGCGGTCGTCTGGTCGTGATCAGTTTCCACTCGCTGGAGGACCGCATCGTCAAACAGTTCCTGCGCCGGGAAAGTCAGAATTGTATCTGCCCGCCTGAGGTGCCGGTCTGTACATGTCGCCACCGGGCCACGCTGCGGCTCGTCACACGCAGACCGATCGTACCGACGCCTGCGGAGGTTGCGGCCAACCCGCGGGCCCGTTCGGCCCGGATGCGGGTGGCCGAGCGTATCTGAGGGGGCTGAGATGTCTGATTTTATGCAGTGGGTGGTGCACGGTGTGAAGCGAGGGCGCTTCGAGATGGATCGCCGGACAGCGCTCTATTCCCTTGCCATCATCACCGCACTGGCACTGATCGCAGCGCTCTACCTGGTCCTGGTCGGGCAAATAGCCGCCCGTGGCCGCCATATTCAGCAGTTACAGGCAGAACTGTCGCGGCTCCAAAGGGAGAACGAGCAGCTCGAAGTGGAGATCGCCAGGGAAAGCGCTGTCGCGCGGCTGTGGGAACGGGCTGTTGCGCTGGGCTTCCTGCCAGCGGAGCAGGTAGAGTTCCTCTCCGTTCCCAGAGAATCACCAACTCCGTCTCCTGAACACGATGGCTGAGGCACTCCACTATCGCCTTCAATTTATCGGTGTCCTTGCAGGGGCGTTCGCCCTGATGCTCGTGGTCCAACTGGTGCGCGTCCAACTCGTAGAGCACCATTTTTACGAGGAGTGGGGACGGGAACAACGGGAACGCTCCATTACGATAGCCGATGCCCCGCGGGGGGTGATCCGCGATCGGAACGGCCATTTGCTGGCCGGGAATGGCGTCGCGTACGCTGTCGAGGCGGCCCCGGCTTATGTTGTGGATGCGAGGGGCGTAGCGGCGGCGCTGAGTCCGTTGCTCCATCTGCCCGCTTCTCAAATCGAAGAGTGGCTGCACGGCGACTTGCTCTGGGTGCCACTGGCCTCCCCGGTTGCTAAGGAGCTGGGCGAGCAGGTAGCTGCCCTGGGACTTCCCGGTATCTCAGTGCGACCACTCTGGACACGCGAGTATCCCGAAGGGACGCTGGCGGCTCATGTGCTTGGCTTCTGCAACGCCGAGGG
>JAOAAG010000249.1 GCA_026418995.1 Anaerolineae bacterium | reverse complement strand
GGGCTTGCATCCTGCCAGAGCTATTCCTGCTACGGTCAGTGCGCCAAGGCGCAGAAAATCACGGCGGCTGAGCTTTTTCTGATCCATCGCTATCCTCCTTTGAGTTCGACTAAAAGTTTGTTAGACTGATGGACGTGGATTGTCCCATATGGCTTGGGTGTAGAGTCGTCTTCCTGCCAGGGCGGCGCTCTCTATCTCCTCCTGGCACACCGTCTCAAACCGCTCATCACCTCCTTTCTTGGTAGAGTCTCTCAGAGGCCCCGGAAGCACCTGTAACCCCTTTAGGGGTCTGCAGTACAAGAAGAAGTCGTCGCCAAAAGCGGGGCGTCAAGTGCCTTGGACCTCTCTCAGGTCCAGCGAGGGAGCACGGCGGCAGGGCCCGGAACTGCCGCGCACCACAAGGCGACACGGCAGCAACGATTGCTGTATGCCCTGCTCCTGTGCTTCCAACTGTTGAATCAGCAATTCGGCCCCCAGACGGCCCAGTTCGGCAGCCGGGGCGTCCGTCGTTGTCAGGGGAGGCGTCATCATCTCGGCCATACGTGCCGATGAGACGATGACGACTAGCGAAAAGTCATCCGGGATACGCCAGCCCCGGTCGGCAACCGCCTGCATAACGCCCGGAACAGCGCGTTCATTCATAGTCACGAGTGCGGTCAGGTCGGGGCATTTGGTCAACAATTCACTGAATGTCTCATAACCAGCTTGAGGTGTGGCGCGGCAGAAGCGTCTGATCCCTTTCACTCCAGCGAGCTGCACCGCTTGCTCGAAGCAGGCATGAGTGCGCACAACAGGACCATAACCCGCATCGAATAACGACTGGGATTGATTGAGGAAGGCGATATGGGTATGGCCCAATGCTGATAGGTAGTCAACCGTTTCCTTTACAGTTTGCTCAAAATCAATGTCCACGTAGCTGGTGCCGGCCAGGTCCGCGCAGCGTCCGATCAGGCTGAAGGGGAAGCCGATCTCGCGTAATAAGTTAACACGTTCGTCATGCAAATGTACCTCCATGAGGATCACACCATCTACCAGACCTTGCCGGGTGAACTGCCGCAATGCGTTGGGATCGTGCGTCTCAGACGGCCACAAGATGAGACTGTAGCCGTTTTCCCTGGCGGTATCGGCGGCGCTGGTCACAAACTCGAGCTCTGTGAAGCCCAGGCCACGTTCGGATACGGGGAAGAGGAGCGCGATAATCCTGCTACGCCTGCTGGCCAGGCCACGCGCGAGGGCATGCGGACGATAGCCTAACTCATCCATCGCTGCAAAGATACGCTGCCTGGTCTCCTCGGAGATAGGGCGCGTACCATTGAGCGCGTAGGACACGGTGCTCAAGGCCACACCTGCGCGCCTGGCCACATCTAACATTGTGGGCATAGCGCCATCCTCAGGGGAATGAATCGAAGCGTTTCGATAATAACATACCACAACTCGCGTGTCTTGTCAAGAAACTGCGCAACGACCGCAGGTTGACAATTTACCTGCCGTGGGGTAACATGTGCTGGTGGTCGTGCTAGACGGGGAGCTGGCGGTGCCCTGTACCCGCAATCCGCCATAGCGGGGTCGAACTCCCCTCCGAGGATTGACTTGTCTGATACTGCTGCACTCGGCCGGCGGTGAAGATTGGGTCCTGCGCGGCAGGGACCTCCGAACCCCGCCAGGTCCGGGAGGAAGCAACGGTAAGGAGCTCACCCTGGGTGCCGCAGGAGTGCCTGGTCGGAGCCGGTTGTTTGCGGTAAGGCGGGCGGAGCGATTCGACGAGGGGGGCACGACCACATCTTATCTGATGTGCAGTACCGGAGCCGAGCCTGTCAACTCATTGGCCAGATGTCACTGCATTCCCGTTGCTACATCCTGTTAACCGCATAATCGCTGGGCGCGCTCTGCCCTGCCTGTTTGATGCGTAGCCTCGTCAATCTCTTCACCTTTGTCCTCATCATCGGTGTGCTTACCCTGGGGTACCGGAGCACCCTTGTGCCCATCACGCTGGTGATAGATGGGCAGGAGTACCATTTGCGCACCCAGCAAGATACCGTGGCGACATTGCTGCTGGATATTGGCCTTACCTTACGGCCGGAAGACAGGGTCACCCCTCCTCCCGCCACACCTCTGGAGCCTCATATGGTCGTGACGATAGCGTGCGCACGCCCCGTCTATGTCCACGTAGATGGTCACGATGCCCTTTTTTATACCCACGCCACTTCTGTCGAGGGGGTCCTGAACGAGGCCCGCGTCTCGCTGCTGGCTGGTGATGAGCTAGAGGTCGAGGGAGACCTGACGCAGGCGTCTCTCCGGGCCAGACGGCTGGGGGGAGTACCCAGCCTCCCAGAGTACGAGCCAGTGCATATTCGGATACGCCGCGCTGTACCGGTTACTCTGCACGAAGACGGCCGGGTCTCGACCTTCCGCACTACAGCGCCTACTGTCGGCGAGGCATTGCGGCGGCTGGGCGTTGTGCTCTATGTGGCCGATGGTATACAACCGGGTCTGGGGGAGCGCGTCACTCCCGGCCTCCAGGTCTACATCAAACGCTCCATCCCCATCACGGTACATCTGGACGGGCGCACCATTCGGGCACGTACCCATCGCGAGCGCGTAGGTGACGTGCTAGCCGATCTGGGCGTAGTGCTCACTGGCCAGGATTATACCACGCCCACGCTTGACGCTCCGGTGGCAGAAAATATGTTCATCCGTGTGGTGCGTGTCAACGAACAGTTTGTGATGGATCAGGAGCCGATTCCGTTCGACACTGCCTGGCAGCCCGACCCCGAACTGGAGATAGATAACGAGCGTTTGCTCCAGCCCGGTGCTTCTGGTGTGATGGAACGGCGCCTCCGGGTACGTTATGAAGATGGAAACGAGGTGGATAGGACCGTGGACAGCGCTTATGTTGCTGTGCCTCCCACGACCCAGATATTCGGCTACGGCACGAAGATTGTGATACGCACGCTGGAGACGCCCTCTGGGCCGATCGAGTACTGGCGCAAGCTGCGCATGCTGGCGACATCTTACTCTGCCTCGACAGCAGGAGTGCCCAGAAGCAGCCCTTATTTTGGGCGTACAGCCACCGGAATGCAGATGAGGCACGGGATTGTAGCTGTGGATCCGCGGGTCATTCCGCTGGGCAGCCGTGTCTACGTGCCGGGATATGGGATTGGCCTGGCGGCCGACACAGGCGGCGCTATCAAACGCAATCGCATTGACCTGGGATACGACGATGATAATCTGGTCCTCTGGTATCGCTGGGTGGATGTCTACTTGCTTACCCCGGTGCCTGAGCGTATTAATTACGTTCTCGATTGACAGCGGGAGGTAAGGGGCAATGCTGACCAGAGCACTGCCACGCGTATCCATCGCTCACCTACCTACTCCGCTGGAGATCCTGCCTCGTCTGACCGTGCGACTGGGTGGGCCAGAATTGTGGATCAAGCGAGATGATCAGACCGGGCTGGCGACGGGGGGTAACAAAGCCCGTAAGCTGGAATTTTTAGTCGCTGACGCACTGGCCCAGGAGGGTGGGTGTGACACTCTTATCACCTGTGGCGCTGCGCAGTCCAACCATGCCCGTCAAACGGCTGCAGCAGCCGCGAAGTTGGGACTGGATTGCTGGCTTGTCCTGCGTGGAAGCCCGCCCTCGCAATGGAGCGGAAACCTGCTGCTGGACCATCTGTTGGGGGCACACCTTGTCTGGGCCGGAGACACTCCCCCAGGCGACAGGATGATCGCGGTCGCAACACAGTTAGAGGGGGAAGGACGCCGCCCGTACACTATCCCCTATGGGGGAAGCAGTCCCCTCGGCGCAGCCGGCTACGTGGCTGCTCTGGAGGAGTTGCTGACCCAGTGTGCGGCTTATCACGTCCAGTTTGATTACATCGTTCTGGCCTCCTCCAGCGGCGGCACCCAGGCTGGGCTGGTCGTCGCTGCCCGCGCTCTTGGGTACAGCGGTCGGATCATAGGCGTCAGCGTAGATTTGAGGAGCGACGCCCTCAGGCGCGTATTAAGCGCACTGGCCACCGCAACGGCGGGGCTTCTCGGTCTGGGGATGGAGTTTGCCCCGCAGGATTTCATCGTGAATGACGACTACCTCGGCAGCGGATATGGGGTGGTGGGCGAACTGGAGCGAGCAGCGATCCATACGCTGGCTCGTACCGAGGGGATTCTGCTCGACCCTGTTTATACTGGGCGTGCCTTTGGAGGCCTGTTGGACATGATCCGCCGAGGTACCTTCAACCGGGGAGAACGAATACTCTTCTGGCACACAGGGGGCACGGCAGGTCTCTTCGGCTATGCCATTCCAGAGGAATCTGAGTGCGGGCCTCGCCGTGTTTGCTGAAATCGTGGTTCTGTCTACAGTTGGGAGTTCCTCTCCTACCTTCACCTATAGCTTGCCAGCTCATCTGCAGGAGGTTACAGTTCCAGGTTCCCTGGTGATCGTCCCCTTCGGACCGCGCAGGCTCTACGGCATTGTGCTGACCCTGAGCGAGATTTCCCCGGTCATAGAGACCCGGCCGGTGGAAGCGCTGGTTGATCCCCAACCCGTTCTGACAGCGGCACAGCTTGCGCTGGCCCGCTGGATGAGCGAGGAGTACCTGTCTCCGTTGTGGCGCTGTCTGGCGATAATGCTCCCGCCGGGCATAGTCGGATATGCCGATGTACAGGTGGAGCTGGGACGAGAGGTCGGGCCAGGCGACGTGCGCACGCAGGCGGAGGAGTCGCTGGTCACCGTGCTGGACGCCCGGGGCCCGCTGCGCGGACGACAGTTGGACCGCTTGCTGCCCCGTCAACAGTGGCGCCGGGCGGCTGCGCAACTGGCCCGCCGGGGTGTGGTGATTAAGTCTCACTTGCTAACTCCTCCGCGTGCCCGCCCCAGACAGGTACGTACCGTCACACTTTTGGATGACGGTCACGTTGAAAGTGACCGCCGCCTGGAAGGGCTGAGGAGCGAGCGTTATCGGGCTATCATCGAGTTCCTGCGCGCAGAAGACGGCCCGGTGGATGTGAGCTGGGTCTATGCGGAGACAGGGTGTAACCGCTATCACCTGGACAAGCTGGCTGAGCGGGGCCTCGTCGCCTTCGACATCGAGGAGGTGTGGCGTGATCCGCTGGCCGATGAATTGTTCGTCCCTGACGTCCCACCACCCCTCACCTCTGACCAGGAGCGCGTGTGGCAGGTCATCGCGTCCGCTATCGGTAAACAAGAGAGAGCGATCTTTCTGCTCCACGGCGTTACGGGCTCTGGCAAGACCGAGATTTACCTGCGTGCCGTGGCAGAAGTCATAGCGCAGGGCCGGCAGGCTATCGTCCTGGTGCCGGAGATTGCGCTGACTCCTCAGATGGCCCACCGCTTCGGGGCCCGCTTCGGACGGAGGATAGCCATCCTGCACAGCGGCCTGAGCGACGGAGAACGTTATGACACCTGGAGACGTGCGCGCGCTGGTCTGGTGGACATTGTCATCGGCCCACGTTCTGCCCTGTTCACCCCGTTTGCACGTTTGGGCCTCATCGTGGTGGACGAGGAGCACGATGGGAGTTACAAGCAGGAGGAGCTCGAGTTCGAGGTGGACGAACTGCGCGAGAGGCCACCGTCGCGCCCCGCGTTGATGCCCCCCTACCACGCCCGAGACGCTGCGCTCGAGCTGGGCCGCCTCAGCGGCGCTGCTGTCATCCTGGGATCGGCCACGCCAAGTATGGAGTCCTACTACCGCGCTCGGCGCGGCGAGTTTACACTGCTGGAAATGCCTCGCCGCATTCTGGGGCACGTCCGCCGACTCCAGGACCTTCAGGCTCGTTACCGGCTGTCCACCGACTGCTATCGGCTCTTGCCGGGGGCATCCCAGGAAGTGCGCTACCGGCCTCTGCCCACGGTGCGCATCGTGGACCTGCGCGCCGAGCTGCGAGCCGGCAACCGTTCTATCTTTAGCCGTGCTTTGCAAAAGGCGGTGGACGAGGCGCTGAGCCGCGGAGAGCAGGCTATTCTCTTCTACAACAGACGAGGCACTGCCACCTGCGTGTTGTGCCGGGACTGTGGCTACACCTGTCGCTGTCCGAACTGTGCTACCCCACTCACTTATCACGAAACCGACTCACAGCTCGTGTGCCATCACTGCGACCATCGCGAGTCCCTGCCTGAACGGTGTCCCACCTGTGGTAGCAGACGCATCCGTCATCTCGGCCTGGGCACCGAGCAGGTGGAGCAAGCGGTGCATCAGCGCTGGCCCGAGGTGCGCATCCTGCGCTGGGATCGGGATACCGCCCGTAGCTACGCTGCCCACGCTGCCATTCTCGACCTTTTTAGCAGTGGATTAGCTCACATCCTCGTGGGCACCCAGATGATCGCGAAAGGGCTTGATCTGCCGCTGGTGACCGTGGTGGGCGTTATCTCCGCTGACCTCACACTCCATCTGCCTGATTTCCGCGCTGCCGAGCGCACGTTTCAATTGCTGGCCCAGGTAGCCGGACGGGCCGGGCGAGGATTGCTTGGTGGAGAGGTCATTATACAAACTTACCTCCCCGATCATTACGCGATCGTGGCCGCTGCTGCCCATGACTACGGCCGTTTTGCCACACAGGAGCTGGCCTTTCGTCTGGAGCGGGGCTATCCTCCATACCGCCGCCTGGCGAAGCTGGTCTATGAGGACGTCAGCCCTGCGCGTGCCAAGGCCGAGGCCAGGGAACTGGCCGCAACGCTGCGCGGGGAGCTGACCCGCCGCGGCCTCCCCCCGACTGACCTGATCGGCCCTGTGCCGCCCTTTCTGGAGCGTCGGTACGGGCTGTACCGGCAGCAACTCCTTCTCCTCCATCCGCGCCCGGCAGACATCCTGCGCTCGGTCAAGTTGCCACCTGGCTGGACAGTGGATGTGGATCCGGTGAGCTTACTGTGATGTGGGGTAGGGGGCTCCCGCTGCCGTACCGCCGCAAGAACTCCTCCCGGCTCATCCAGATTGCGTTGCGCCGCAGGTGCAACAGATGACGCTGCCGCAGGCTAGCCTGGTTAAAGGTCCACATGATCATCCACGTGTAAAGGTTCTCCCAGAACTCGCCGAAGCGTCCCAGCGGATTCCTGTAGGGGAGAATCATGAACCCCAGGCGTTTGAAGAATCCCTCGCCCCCCAGGCTGACAAGTACAGTGACCCCTTCTATGGCCTGGACCTTGCTCAACCATGCTTCTGTCTCCATCTGGTGAGCCAGGCTGCGCAGGGACGCGATAAGCATGCGCCTGCTGCGGGCAGCCCAGGCAAGGTCTGGACCTGCCGGGGAGAGAGGAGGGACATGTTCGTTCCACAGGTGTAATTCCAGGACAGGCGCTCCGGCAGGGACAGTGCGGTCCGGGAGATGGACCTCATAAGCCGCAGCGGTCATGCGTACACGTAGCAGGCCCTCAGGATCATCGCAGAACTCGACCACCCCCAGGACGTGGCGTAGCAGCCGGTCGAAATGGCGGATCAGCGTGCGCATCTAACGCCCGCCGATCAGCAGGATACCGCCTGCTATCAACATCACGCCCAGCCATTGCTTCAGGGAAATGGTCTCGCCGAACAGCCAGCGGCTCGCTACCACCTGCACACCGATCACTGCCAGGCCAGTGGTGATCGGGTGAGCAATATGTAGTGGGACAAAGCGGAGTAACCCGGTCAGGGTCAGCACAGTGATGAACCCGGCCAGGTTGCCGGCGATCTGCCAGAGCAGAAACCCGCGCCATTCCTGACTGACTGCGGATAACTTGAAACAGGAGCTGGCGATAATGTTGAAGAAAAGGTTGCCGACAATCAGCATGAGAGGGATCAGGATACCGTTCAAGCGAATAGCGAAATGGGACATAGCCGGGGTCTCCTTTTGCAAGACTTGGGATGGTCCACAATGGGTTATACTGAAAACCCGCAAGGAACGGAGAGGGCGCAAAGGTACCTGAGAGATTTCGTGCTCTGTGCGACCTGTGCCGTGTTTTGCCAGGATAATCAACCAGGCTTTGAAAGGCCGTGGCCTGGGGAGCGGAAGATAGCTGGTAAAGAGGCTCATCACCTGCTCTCCAGTGAGGGGAGAGTCCCGGATGGCTGTGTAGAGCCTGCTGTCGTGCTGGTCACGGAAGGCAGTGCGGGGACTGAGTTCCGCAACCGACCTTTCCCCCTGGGCACCGGCCAGGGCGTCTATTAAGCCCATCCGGTGTTGGCACGGTTGTGCAAGGCGCAGAAGGGAATCGGGATAGAGTCCCTGCGCCCATCAGGTTCACACAACACGCCTCCGTTCTGTAGCAACTTCTGAACCTGCAGGAGGACGATATGCCGGCGGCTACCGATTGCGGGAACTGACCTTTCATCGCATCAAGGAGGTGATTTACGGGCCGTGACGCTGGCCTATTCCTCCTGGGCAGGAACAGGAGCAGATGGTCCAGTGTAGTCCGGCGCATGGCCTGGGGCAGCACCTCTTCTACGCCTCCCTGCTGGATACCCACGTTGACGATGCGGGACATATAGTCGGGCAGGGAGAGGTCGGCGTTGGCCTGAATGAAGCGCAGCACCATGATAGCCAGGATCAGCAGGGTGAACGGTTGGATGTAGGGAAAGAGCCGTCTCATAGGAGTCTCCTGTGGGGGCTATACCCATTCCTTAACGGCCGGTTGCGCCTCCCCGGATTCCAGTGCTTCGATGATGCAGTCTACAGCGGCGTGCAGGTGGGTAGTTCCTCAGCGGAGAGTGTGCTCAGCACCTGCTCCAGTTTTCGGTGACGTTCGGCTTTGATCTGGTGCAGGAGTTGCACCCCGG
>JAOAAG010000236.1 GCA_026418995.1 Anaerolineae bacterium | reverse complement strand
AGATGTGTATAAGAGACAGATACAGGCGGCGCAGGCCATCAGCAGCACTGCACTCAGCGCCAGAGGATGAGCAATGGCGTCCGCGTGGAGGAGCAGAAGAGTATTGAACACCGGTGCAGGTCGCCACTGAGAAAGCACGACGACCATAGGCCTGGCCCACCTGGAGAGCAGAATCAGCATACCAGCCAGGCCTGTGACTGCCAGAACCAGCCAGCGTGACCAGCGGCGTAAGCGGGTTGAGAGGGGCAGCACCAATATCCCGGCAGCGCCAAGCAACAACAAAGCAATAGGAAGCACAGGAGATATGTGCATAGGGCATCCTTCACGAATCACCGATGACGCGGGGCATAACGCTTTCCGCGGCTCGGATTGTGAATTCTAACACACAACAGGGGAGGCCGCAACATCGCGCCCTCAGGCCCAGAGTTCTTCAAAGGCCATTGTGGCAAAATTAGGGAGGTTCACTGTCCAGAGGATATTGAAGGCGGGTTACCTTATCAAGATGCAGTGGTATGGGTGGGTTGAGCGGCGATAGGTTGTTCCTTTTCTCGACGAGGTACACGTCAGGTGTGCCCTTACGGCCAAGCGGGCAGTGCGATATCTGCGTCAGTATTGGGGAATCGAGGATAGCGTCTTCTATGTGCGAAACGTGGGCATGGATGAGGGTTGCCTGCGCGATCGGAGGAGCGGGCACAGGCTGAGCCGCATTCGGGATGCCGCCTTAAACCCGCTGCGCACTTCAGAGGCGCCTTACATCCCCGATGCCCGCCGCATCCTCGTTGCCCGTGTGGATATGGGCCTCTCACTGCTACTGTGTTAAACCTCTGAAGATCCCAGCAGGGAGCTGGGAGCGCGTGTGATTGACGCTCCCCCTACTTCGTGATACAATGACCCACCAACGCTCTGGCACATGTTTCTGCGGAGGGAGTGCTATGATCTTCCGCTTGCTGAGGCGCACGTCAGATTTCCTGGCCCGCTGGCCTGGCTTGCCGGTACTTATCGCCGTGGGCTTGATTGTGTTGAATTTCCTGTTCCGGCTGCTCCCCGCCGAGTGGCCTGTCGTCAACTGGCTGGTGCGCACGGACCTGGTGCTACACCTCGGTTTGATAATCGGTTTCCTGGGCTTGCTGCTTGGTGACGTGCTGTAGCCTCTCAGGCGACGGTCAATTCCAAAGTGACCGTCACCTGAAAGTAAGGGGTGAATATGCGGCTGCTACAACGGCTGCGCACTCCATGGGTATTGTACCGCCGCCGCGAGGGAAACGCTGAGGTGCTGCTGGTGTGGCGTAACCGAACACCGGCCCTCATTCTCGTCGCGTTGCTGGTTATAGAGCTGATAATCCCCGCTCGCGTGTGGGTGACGCTGCTCATTGCCTTCACCGTCATCACAGCCGTGGCTACCTGGTGGGCCTGGCATATGACGCGCTCGGTACGGGTGCGCCGGGACTGGGGCGTGCCCTGGGTGCAGGTCGGGGATTTGTTGAAAGAGCGCTTCACGCTGGTCAACAATTCTCCCCTGCCCGTGTTGTGGGTTGAGGTGCGTGACTATAGCACGGTGCCCGGCTACAACGCCAGCACCGTCCGGGCTTTCAGCGCCTATAGCACCGGTCGCTGGAGCACAGGCGAGGAGTGCCGTCTGCGCGGGGAGTACCGCCTGGGGCCATGGGAAGCTTACGTCCACGACCCGTTCGGCTTCTTTACCCTTATCCAGCGCGACACGGAGGCCCGCAAGGTGTTAGTCTATCCTCCTATTGCCCGGCGGCTGCCCTTCGCGCTTCCCCGAGGAGCAGGGCGGGGTGCGGCGCGCACAAGCCACCGCTCCTGGGAAGCGACGGTAAACGTGGGGGGAGTGCGCACCTACCTCCCCGGCGATCCACGTCACCATATCCACTGGCCGACTACTGCCCGGCGCAGTCAGTTCTACGTCAAAGAGTTCGACCAGGAGACCGGCGGTGACATCTGGCTGGTGCTGGACCTTGACCGGGAGGTGCAGATCGGGCAGGGGGGGCGCTCGACCGAGGAAATGGGCATCATTGTGGCCGCCTCCGTCGCAGCATTGCTGCTGGATGCCGGGCGTGCGGTAGGGCTGATCACTTACGGCCCCGAACGGCACGTGGTAACCCCCGCGCGGGGGCGTGGTCATCTGTGGGAGCTGCTCCATGTGCTGGCCCGCCTGCGCGCGGCCGATTCCCGTCCGCTAGCCCGCGTGCTGGAGGAGGTGGCCCGGGCTGTGCCCACGGGCAACACAGCCCTGATCATCTCGCCCTCCCTTGCCCCGGCCTGGATTTCAGGGCTGGCACGCCTGCAAGGGCGGGGGATTGGAGTGGCCGCGCTGCTCCTGGACGCGCCATCCTTCACAGCCCCGCCACTTCCGCCGCAGAAGCAACCCCTTGTCCACTACCAGGATTGGTTCTCGCCCCAGGCCAGGGCGATGCGGGGCTTGCTCGCCGAAGCGCAGGTGGAGGCGGAGATCATCCATGCCGACACCCCTCTCCTGCTGCGCCCACCCACCGGACAGGTGCGTCGCTGGGAGTTCAAGGTCCTGGGCACCGGCAGGGCGGTGGTGGTGGCCACGCCATGGGGGGTGAGGGGATGAGTGTCGCCTGGCTTATCCGGCGTCTGCATCCCAGGGAGGGGTGGGACCTGTTCCTGCTGATGACGATGGCAGTGGTGTGCCTGCCGGCCACCTTCGTTATGGCCGAGTGGGTGCCGTATGACGATAGTCTGATCCCACTGGCCTTTGTTGCGTTTCTGGTGGGGCGCTGGCTGACGCTGGATCAGGACACAGGAACCGGTTCGTGGCTGCTCGCCCTCATTCCGGGCTGTCTCGCTGCATTCAATGTCGCCTCCCATACGCTGATGCTCCTGCCCGGCAGTGGCGATAGGCTCATTGACTTCGCCCAGAGATGGCATCTATGGCTCCAGGCAGCTCTCAGTGGGGGAACTAACGCCGATCCCGATATTTTCCTGTTCTATGCTGCACTGTTGTGCTGGGTGCTGATACTTTTCTCCGCCTGGGCCTTCTATCGGCAGCAGAACGCGCTCCTGGCCCTGCTGGCAATCGTGCTGCCTGGAGCAGTGAGCGTCTACTACTCCGAGAAGGGGAGTATCTGGCTGATCCTCCAACTGGGGGTGGGTGTCTTAGTGCTGGCACTGGGGCACCTGGCCAGAGCCAGGCGCTCGTGGGAGGAGGCCGGTGTGGACTACGCCACCGAGCTGAAGTCAGAGCTTGTGATGAGCGCCACGCTCACCGCCATCGCCGTGATGACGCTGGGCTTTGCTGGCCCGGAGTTCAGCATACGGCGCATCTCGGACTGGTTCTGGCGCACCTTCAGGAAGCCGGCTGCCCAGACCGAGGAGACGATGGAACGACTCTTCGGAGGTGTTGCCCCGGCCTCTGGCGGGCCTTACCTGGGCGAAGGGGCGGGGGGAAGCAGCTATCTGCCGCAGAGCCATCTGCTGGGTGGGCGGCCCGACTTGCTCGAGCAGGTGGCGATGGAAGTGCGGACAGATGAGCCTCCCCCGCTGCCACCCGACCTGCCTGTCATGATACCGGAGGAGCTTGCCGGTGCGGAAACGGCCCCGCACTACTGGCGGGGTGGCTCATATGACTATTATACCGGCAGGGGCTGGCAAATGAGTATCGAGGAGCGCCACAAGGTCGAGGGGACGCTGCCCCTGTCCTCTCCCCCGGCCTATCGGGAGGTGACCCAGCACTACACACTGACCTTGCCGCACGGCGACACGCTCTATGCCCTGAATATGCCGGTGTGGGTGGACAGGCCGGTTGAGGCGCTATGGCGCACACCGGATGACCTGGTGGGGCTGGCCTCCGAAACGACCATCTATACCGTGATCTCCCGCCTGCCTACCCCCACAGCCAGGGAATTGCGCTCTGCCCCCGCGACTTACCCGGACGAAATCGGCGCGCGCTACCTGCAACTCCCCCCGGAGCTCCCTCGCCGCGTCGTGGACCTGGCCCATCAGGTCGTGGGCGGAGCGGACGCGGTGTACGACCAGGCACGGCTGCTGGAACGCTACCTGCGTCAGTATACCTATTCACTGGAGGTAGAGCGTCCGCCCGAGGGCTGGGATGTGGCCGATTACTTCCTCTTCGAGATACAGAAAGGGCACTGTGATTATTATGCCACGGCTTTCGTGGTGATGGCCCGGGCGGTGGGCATTCCGGCCCGCCTGGCCTCCGGTTATGTCGGTGGGGAGTACGATTTCACCCGTGGCGTCTACCTGGTGCGTCAGCTCAATGGCCATTCGTGGCCGGAGGTGTATTTCCCCGGTTGGGGCTGGATCGGCTTCGAGCCGACGGCAGCCCGTCCGGTAACGGAATTTCCAGAAGACCATATCCTGCCCGCCTCAGGAGAAACCAGTAGCCTGGAGACACCGCCGACGCCGGGCAAGCTCTCCCTCTGGTGGGCCGTTGGTGCAGGAGCTGTGGCGATAGCCATAGCGGTGTCATGGGTGTTGCTCCGTTACCGTTACAGACAGGCCGGACGGAGGCTGACGCTGCCGCTATTGTGGAGGCGTGTCCAGCGCAGCGGCGCCCGCATGGGCCTGCCCTCTAACCCTGCTTTGACGCCCCATGAATACGCCACCGCTCTGGCGGGGGAAATGCGTATCCGGGCAGAGCGGATGCGCAGGCGACGCTGGCGCTGGATTGGCCTTGCCACTCAGGCCGGGCAGGCCC
>JAOAAG010000188.1 GCA_026418995.1 Anaerolineae bacterium | reverse complement strand
CTCGGAGATGTGTATAAGAGACAGTGCAGGAGCGACGTGGCGAGGGTGAGGCAGTGCTCTTTGCCCGCTCGGCCACTGCCGGTGGTCAGCAGTTCCCCGTTCATTGGGGCGGGGACAACGAATCTACGTTTGAATCAATGGCCGAAACGCTGCGTGGGGGGCTCTCGCTGGGCCTCTCGGGGTTTGGCTTCTGGAGCCACGACATCGGCGGTTTCAGCGGCACACCGCCTGCGGAAGTGTACAAGCGCTGGATCGCGTTTGGGCTGCTCTCCTCTCACAGCCGTCTGCACGGCAACACGTCCTACCGCGTCCCCTGGCTGTTCGACGAGGAGGCCGTGGAGGTACTGCGGCTCTTCACCAAACTCAAGTGCCGGTTGATGCCGTACCTGTACGCGCAGGCGCTTGAGGCAAGGGATAAGGGCCTCCCACTGATGCGCGCGATGCTGCTCGAATTTCCTGACGACCCCACCTGCGACTACCTGGATCGCCAGTATATGCTGGGAGACGCCCTTCTCGTAGCGCCGGTCTTTTCCTCCGACGGTAGGGGGACATACTATCTGCCGGCGGGGCGCTGGACGCCTTTTCTCACCGGCAAGGTTATCGAAGGGCCGGGCTGGGTGCGCGAGCGACACGACTTCCTTAGCCTGCCGCTGATGGTGCGGCCCAATGCTGTTATCCCGGTGGGCAGGTGCGAGGATCGGCCAGACTACGCGTACGGCGACGGGGTTACCCTGCAGGTATACGAACTGGCGGATGGAGGGGAAGCCATGGCGGTCATCCCTTCCCCGAAGGGGTATGCAGAAGCCACCTTCAAGGTCGCTCGTGAGAGCGATCTGATCCTCGTGGAGTGGCAGGGGACGGTCAAGGAATGGCGATTGCTATTGGTGGGCGTTGCGACGGTCGCTTCCGTAGAGGGGGGCACCGCGGAGAGTAGTCCGCATGGCGTGTTGATCAGGCCGGCCCGTGGCGCAGATCGTCTAGAGATTTTGTTGAGCAGCCAGGGGCTGGGTAAGTCTCATTGAACCACGGTGTACACCTTCAGGCCACCGAAGCATAGCAACAACGGGCGAAATAGATCAGCCGCTTTTACCTTTTCGACCAGCCGGTGAAGAGCGATTTGTTGCGCTGGAGACCTACCGTAGCGCTCAACCACAGGCGCGCCGGTGTAATCGCCATCCAGAGGATCGCCCCCTGAATCTGTCGCATCTTGTCCATCTGAACGTGCTGTAAATCCAACCGGTCCTGTGGTACGGTGGCCTCGTGCACCCGCTGCCCGTATTGACCGCAGCTTGTCCACAGGTCGTCCACGGTGCGTGGGTCCACGCCGAAGGTTGCCACAATGGCCGACCTGGGGCCACCATGGGCCAGTAAGCTGATCATCCACTCAATGAGCTGGTGATTCGAGACGCCGCCGGTAGAGCGGTGTCCCGCAGGTCGCTGCAAACGCCTTCCTGCAAATGTGACATATTCCGGCTATGGAGGCCGATGTTGCCGAACCTTGCCATAGTCTGGAGAGTCAGGGTTGGGGCAACACTGGGCGCTGATATCCATCTGACACATCTGTGTTCCAGTCGGGTAGCGCAGCAGCATACCAGCTTCAACTTGAAGTCCAGCCCTGCCCCTCACCACGATTGATTGC
>JAOAAG010000154.1 GCA_026418995.1 Anaerolineae bacterium | reverse complement strand
GAGGAACACCCCGGGTATACAGGCCCATGGGGCCAACAGGTGTGGTATCCGAGCCGCACCGGCTACTATTACGCCGTCTTCTGGTCGGGGATGCCTGACCTGAATTACAACAACCCGGCCGTCACCGCCGAAATGCGGACGGTGATCCGTTTCTGGCTTGAGGAAATGGGCGTTGACGGGTTCCGCCTCGACGCTGTCAAGCACTTCATTGAGGAGGGCCGCGTTCAGGAAAATACCTCCGCCACCCACGAGTGGCTGCGCGGTTTCTACGCCTTCTACAAGGGCATCAACCCCCAGGCGGTGACGGTAGGAGAGGTATGGAGCCCTACCGCCCAGGTGGTTCAGTACATCGGCGACCAGCTCGACCTGGCCTTCGAGTTCTCCACCGCCCAGGCCACGCTGGATAGCGCCAGTTCCGGGAACAGGAATATGGTGCTGCTGGCTCATCGCCAGGTGAGTAGCCGCTACCCGCTCAATCAGTTCGCCACTTTCCTGACCAACCATGATCAGGAGCGGGCGATGAGCAGGCTCATGGGGGATCGGAACAGGGCGAAAGTAGCGGCTTCTCTTTTGCTCACCGGTCCAGGCGTTCCGTTCCTGTACTACGGCGAGGAAATCGGGCAGACGGGGGGTAAGCCGGATGAGAACATCCGCACGCCCATGCAATGGTCCGCCGAGAAGCACGCTGGCTTCACCACCGCTGCCCGGCCCTGGCGTGCTCCCCAGTCCAACTATACGACTGTGAACGTCGCTGCCCAGACGGGCGATCCCAACTCGCTGCTGAGCCACTACCGGAGCCTGATCCATCTGCGGAACGCGCATCCGGCGCTCCGTGTCGGGGAATGGCGAGAGGTACGGGTGGAGGATAAGCGGGTCTACGCCTCGTTGCGCCACGATCAGAAGGCCACGGGGGAGATGCTACTGGTGCTGATTAACCTGAGCGGTGAAGCGGTATCCGATTACAGTCTGAGCTTGCCTGCGGGGCCGCTGAGCGCAGGCAGCGCGACCGCGCTCTTCGGTGCCGCCGAGGTCCAGCCGCCAGTACTCAATACCAGGGGAGGCTTCGACGAGTACCAACCACTCCCCAGGCTCGAACCCTACGCGACTTACGTCATCGCGCTCAAGTAGCACACAGGTAGACCAGATAGGAGGGGGGCAGGAGGCAAACCGCCCCGATGTATACTGCGGGCATAGATATCGGCGCGATCACGGCCAAGGCGGCTATTCTCAGGGATGGCGAGCTGCTCGCCACAGCCGCCATCCCGGCTGGATATGACCGGGCACGCGCGGCAGGTCGGGTGCTTGAGCTGGCGCTGGCACAGGCGGGTATTTCCCGTGACCAGATTGTACGGCTGATCGGGACCGGCTATGGGCGGGTGCTGGTTCACGGCGCAGACCGCACCGTCACTGAGGTCACCTGTCATGCCAGAGGAGCGCACTATCTCTGCCCGGAGGTACGTACTGTCATTGATATCGGAGGCCAGGACAGCAAAGCGATCTCCGTAGGGGCCGATGGCCGGGTACTCGAGTTCGTGATGAACGATAAATGCGCGGCCGGCACGGGCCGCTTCCTCGAAGTGATGGCCCAGGCGCTGGAGGAAGACCTGGCCGGTTTCGGCGCTCTGGCCCTCGCCGCTTCCCGTCGTGTCACTATCTCCAGCACCTGCACTGTTTTCGCTGAGTCCGAGGTGATCACGCACCTGGCAGCAGGTGCGGATAAAGCCGCGCTGGCCGCGGGTATCCACGAGGCCATCGCCACCCGCCTGGCCACGCTGGTCGGGCGTATCCCGGTGCGCGACGTGGTTGTGCTTACCGGTGGTGTGGCTTTGAACGTGGGGGTAGTGCGTATGCTGGAAGAGAAACTGGAGCGTCGTATCGTCGTGCCCGGGTATGCCCAACTGGCCGGGGCTATCGGGGCAGCGCTGATCGCCTATACCGATGTGATGGACAGGTGAGCGATGCACCGGCGCCGCACCCCGCTGGGCTTCCTGACCGCTTATGTGCCCGAGGAGTTGTTCCACGCCGCAGGGTTCGAGCCGGTGTTTATCTTTCACGCGCCGGAGGAGTACGGGAAAGGCCGTGCGCATCTGCCCGGTTTCGTGTGCTGGGTGGTGATGTCTGCGCTCGACCAGGCGCTGGCCGGCGCGCTGGACCGGCTGGGTGCTCTGGCGCTGGCCAAGACCTGTGATGCCACGCAGGGCTTGGCCGATCTGTGGCGGCGCAACGTGCCCCAGATTCCGCTCTTCCATTTCGGAATGCCGTCACGTCTGGAGGGCCCTGCCGTTAAAGCTTACCTGATGGCAGAGCTCCGCGATCTGCGCGACCGCGTAGAGGCGTTCACGGGCTGCCCGATTGCCGAGCACGCGCTGTGGGACAGCATAGCCTACTATAACCGATTGCGTGCCACGGTGCGCGCGGCCTATGCACGCGTCGCCGAGTATGCTCCGTCCGCATTCTATGCCGCGCTGCGCGACTTGTTGCGCTCGCACCGTCCTGCCCTGCCGGGCCCCTCTCCCTTGCCCAATGCCCCCCGTCTGATCCTGGTGGGTCCGGCCCTGGGCGATCCGGTGCTGTTCGAGGTGGTGGAACAGGTCGGAGCGCGTATCGTCGGAGACCTGTTCGACCTCGGGGAACGCTACTTTGAAGCCGACGCTGCCGAGAATGGGGATCCGCTGGAGGCCATCGCGGAACGGTTGGGCGCACTGACCCCCACACCGACCAAGTACCACGCTGCCCATAGCCGGGCAGCCCGGCTGCTGGAGATGGTGCGCGAGCGCAACGCTGATGGGGTTATCTTCGCCAGACAGAAGTTCTGCGAGCCGCACGGCTTCGATTACGTGCGGCTGGCCTGCGCATTGGACAGGGCCGGAGTGCCCCATCTGATGCTCGAGCTGGAACAGGCATCGCAGGCAGGTCAGTTGCGTACCAGAGTCGAGGCCTTCGTGGAGATGATCCGGGGTGTCTAGGTACCCGCGCCTCCAATCGCTCCAGGAGATCAGTGAGGTGATGAAGCGCTACTATGTCCAGCGCAGCATTATGGCCCGGCTGCGTCCGGTGGCGTATGTGACCAGTGGCGCACCGGTCGAGATTCTGGAGGCGATGGGTATCCTCACCCTTTATCCAGAGAACTATGGGGCGCTGTGCGGTGCCCAGGGAGCTGCCGTCGGGCTGTGCCAGGTATCCGAAAGCGCGGGCTATCCCGCCGACCTGTGTTCTTACGCCCGCAGTCACCTCGGCGCCGCGATGAGCCCGAAGCAGGCGCCGCTGCACGGCCTCCCCCGTCCTGACCTCCTGGTGTGCTGCACCAATATCTGCGGCACTGTACTCAAGTGGTATGAGGCTCTGGCCGAGGTGTACAGGGTGCCCCTGTTTGTCCTCGACGTGCCTTTCCAGCGTACCACCCCGCCGGAGCCCCATATCGTCGCCTATGTGAGCGAGCAGTTGCACGAGCTGATAGCCTGGCTTCAAGCGCACACCGGGCGACGTTTGAAGCAGGAACGGTTGCGACAGACATTGCAGTACGCCCGTGAAGCGGTTTCCCTGTGGCAGGAGATTCTGGCCTTTGGGCAACATCGGCCCTCTCCAATCAACGCTCCTGATCTGTTCGTCGCTATGGCTCCGATTGTCACGCTGCGCGGGACGCGCAAAGCTGTGGAGTGCTACCGTCACCTGAAAGCGGAGCTGGAGGAACGGGTGGCCCGGGGCATAGGCGCCGTGCCAGGCGAGCGCTACCGCCTGTTGTGGGATAACATCGCCATCTGGTACCGCCTCTACCGTTTCTTCCGACCCTTTATGGACGCCGGCGCCTGTTTCGTCGCTGACACTTACACCAATGCCTGGACCGTCGCGCTCGAGGTGGACGAGCCGTTCACGGGCATGGCGCTGGCCTACACGGGCGTCTTCATCAACCTGGACCTCTCCACCCGGCTGCAGACGATAATGAAGCTGGCCAGGCGCTTCCAGGTTGACGGTGTGGTGATGCACGCCAACCGCTCCTGCAAGCCGTTCTCCATCACTCAGTATGAGGTGCGTGAGGCACTGCGCGCAGAACTGGGGCTTCCTGTCCTGATCCTGGAGGCCGATATGACCGATTCCCGTCTCTATAACGACGGTGCGATCCAGGAGCGCATTGCTGCGTTCCTGGAATCCTTGTGACCACACTGGCTTAAGGAGATGCGACGCGATGGACTTTCACGGGCAACATGTGATCATCACCGGTGGTTCCAGCGGCATTGGACGGGCTGTAGCCGGCCTGCTGACCGCGCGCGGGGCGCATATCTCGATCGTGGCCCGCCGCCAGCAGTTGCTGGACGAGACACTTGCCGAGCTGGAGACGTTGCGGGTCAGCCCGTCCCAGCGCTTGGCGGCCTATTCCGCCGATTTGTCCGACCGGGAACAGGCCGAGCAGGCTATTATGAGCCTCACAGCCAATGGCTACCCGCCTGATATTCTCATTAATTCCGCCGGCATCACCCATCCCGGCTACTTCGAGCAGTTGCCAGCGGAGATATTCCGCACGGTGATGGAGGTAGACTATTTTGGCACGCTGTACCCTATCCGTGCTGTGGTGCCCACGATGATGGCGCGGCGCCGTGGTCACATCGTCAATATCTCGTCAGTTGCTGGGTTCCTCGGCGTGTTCGGTTACAGCGCCTACTGCGCGGCTAAGTTCGCTGTACGTGGGCTTTCAGATGTGCTGCGCCAGGAGCTGAAGCCTTACGGCATCCATGTCTCTGTCGTCTTCCCTCCCGACACCGATACGCCGCAGCTCCATTACGAGGAGCCCCTGAAACCGCCAGAGACACGCCGCATCTCCGGTACGGCTAAAACGCTGACTGCCGGAGAGGTCGCCCGGGCAATCGTGCGGGGCATCGAGAGACGACAGGTCTACATTCTGCCCAACTTCGAGACACGCCTCTATTTTCTCCTTGCCAATGGTTTCTCCGGCCTTTTCCGCTGGTATTTCGATCGCGCGATTGCCCAGGTCCGACGGGCGAGGGAGAAAGGCGCTGAGGCGTAGGGGAAAGTACCTGTTCGGGCTGAGGCAGCTTCGCACTGGATGCCGGGAGGTCGAAGCGGCACGCCTTGTCCTCCCATCTATCAGGTGTATAATGTTTCCCGCTAGTCCTTGATCTGGAGGAGACCTGCTATGTCCACTTTGCCCCCTGGCAGCATCCACATCGGCGGTGACACCATCGGCTCGATCATAGTCACTGGCTCCCAGAACATCATCGTCCAGGCCGCCCAGGCTGCGCAGCAGGCGGGCCGCGATCCTGCCCGCATGCTCCGCATCCTGGCCGTGCTGGCCGCCCCGGTCTACGACCCTAAACGGCCGGATGCCCTCCCCTCGCCCCTGGACCTCAAGCAGGAGTGGCACGTACTGGCCCAGGCGGTGCGGGCAAGCCGCGCCCCCATCCTCCTGGCCCGCGTCGTCCCGCCCACGCTGGACGCCCTGCGCCGCGCCCTTTCCCCCCGTGCCGAAGCCCAGGCCCTTTTTCCTCATATCCTCCATTTCAGTGGCCACGCCTGGCGCGAAGGCCTCCTCCTGGAGGACGAGCTGGGGCAGGTCCACTCTGCCAGCACGGACGAGGTCCTGGACGCGCTCCGTAGGGGCGACCTTGGCGGTTACCCACCAGGTGGGGGCGACCCTTGCGGTCGCCCTTCTGGGCAGGCGCAAGGCCTGGGGCAGGCGCAAGGCCTGCCCCTACCGCTGGTGGTCCTCAACGGTTGCGAATCGGCGGCCGATGCCCGCTCCGTGGCCCAGGCGCTGGTGGAGCAGGGCCTGGCCCGCGCCGTGGTGGGCCACACCTGCCCTGTCTACGACCCGGAGGCGGTGCGCTTCGCCGCCATCCTCTACGCCGAACTGACTGCCGGTTTCTCGTTGCGGGAGGCGGTGGAGCGGGCGCGGAAGGTGACGGTCACCTCCGGAGGTGACCGTCACCTGGAGGTCGCGCTGCTGGGGGACGCGGACCTGCGCTTCGAGTACTTCACCGGTGGCGAGCCGTGGATAGACGACCGTCGCCCGCCGGGGAATCTCCCCTCCCGCCCTGGCCTCTTTTTCGGCCGGGGCCCTCAACTGGTGGAGATCGCCAGCGCGCTGGCCCATCCGCCCAAGGTCGTCGTCCTCTCCGGCCCGGCGGCCATCGGCAAAAGCACGCTGGCACTGGAGGCGGCCCATCGCAACAGTTGGCGCTTCCCCGGCGGTGTTGCCTTTGCCGAGGGCCCCCGTCCAGAGGAGGGCCGCCCCGGCACGGCCGACGACCTCTTCAACCGGCTGGCCGAAGCCCTGGGCCTGGCGCCTGAGCCGGACCGGGTGGCCGAAGCTCTGACTCTTTACGCTGACCGGAATCCCACCCTCCTGCTCCTGGACAACCTGGAGACGTTGCCTCCGCAGGAACTGGAACTGGTGCGGCGCTTCCTGGAGCGCCTGGGCCAGGAGAGCGCGGCGCTCGTCCTGGCCCGGCCGCCGCAGAGCCTTCTGGAGGACCTCCCCTGCGCCTGCTCCATCTCCCTCCACGGGGGCATTGGCCAGGAGGCGGCGACCCGCTATGCCCTCCGGCTGGCCGGGACGAAAAACGTCCCTCTGGCGCCGGAGCAGGCCCAGGAGATCGTCCAGGCCGCCGACGGCCACCCCCGGCTGGTGGAGCTCCTGGTGGCCCAGGCCGGGCGGCGGGACCTGGCCGCGCTCCTGCAGGAGGTGCGGGAGCGGCGCGGCGACTTTCAGAAACAGTTGGAGGCCCTCTACGACTGGAGCGCCCGGCGGCTGAAGGAGCAGGGACGGGTGGAGGCCTGGCAGGCCCTGCGCCTCTTCCCCGACGGCGTGGCGCCGGAGGGCCCCTTGTGCGCCGCAGCGGGGGAGGAGGGCCTGGACGCCCTGCGGCAG
>JAOAAG010000150.1 GCA_026418995.1 Anaerolineae bacterium | reverse complement strand
ATCTATGGTCATCTCAGCGCACTGGCTGTGATCACTAACGCGACAGTTTCTCGTGGGCAGATTATCGGCACCAGTGGAAACACGGGGAGTGTCTTTGGTGCCCCACAGGGCGGACATCATCTCCATTTTGAGGTACGCCTGAACGGACAAACGACCGATCCCTTTGGTGGCGCAGGTGCAAATTGGCTGTGGCGCGACGGCTCGTGGGACGCACAAGGCCGATGGGTCGGCCAGCCGGAGCCAAGATACGGCGCAACGTTCATCGTGGATGACGACAACCCGGCAACGGTAGGGGATCCAAATGATGATCCTAACTTTGCCAAAGGGCGCACAGTGCAAAGCCAGTATGTGTCGTGTCCGCCGGAGAATTGCCCGTACTGGTGGAGAGTAACCAATGTGGGATACGATGGCGATATGCTGTACACCTATGTCAATGGGAATACGACTGACTACTGGGCGCGCTGGCAACCTCCTCGTCCTGGCCTGTACGACGTGCAAGTGTGGATTCCATCACAGAACGGCACAACTTGGGCGGCGCGCTATTGGCTGGTTTCCTCGGACTTCTACATGCCGACCCCATACAAGATTGTGGATCACCGATGCAACTGGCGAGGGGCCAAATGCTCATGAAGGGCAGGCCAACTTGTGCTATTATCAAAGTGGCGGAAACTGGCTTTGCCGTCTGGCGGTGGACGCGATACGTTTTAGGACACCTTGGCCGGTGTACATACCGGCGGTGTTAAAGAACTACTGATAGGTTGGTTACGCAGCTCTCTGTCCCGTCCAAGATGGAAGCGGCCCAACACGCGGCTGGAGCCGACAGCGCCTTCGCTCGCTCCGGCGCTGCGGCTCAGCCGCTACTCGTTGGGCCGCCTCCCTGACAAGGCCAGTTTAAGCTATGACTTCAGATATTGCAGATCGTTCATCACTCACACGTTTTGCGTGGCTGTCGATTGCCGCAGCCGTTCTCACTATTGCACTCAAGGCTGTGGCATATCTGCTAACGGGTTCGGTCGGCTTACTTTCAGACGCGGTGGAATCCCTCGTCAACCTCGTCGGCGCACTGATGGCGTTGGCGATGTTGACGATAGCGGCTCGCCCAGCCGATGAAGACCACCCCTACGGACATAGTAAGGCCGAATACTTTTCAAGTGGCGTCGAGGGGACATTGATTTTGGTTGCTGCCGTGAGTATTGGCGTAGCGGCTATTCAAAGGCTTATTGTCCCGAAGCCACTGGAGCAGATTGGGCTCGGCTTAGGGGTGTCAATTGTGGCCTCGCTCGTCAACTTGTTTGTCGCACTTGTTTTGTTAAGGGCCGGTAAACGCTACCACTCGGTTACGCTGGAGGCTAACGCACAGCACTTGATGACGGATGTCTGGACATCGGCGGGGGTGCTCATCGGCGTTGGCGCGGTAGCACTCACCGACTTGGAACGACTCGATCCGATTGTTGCGCTCCTTGTCGCCGGTAATATCAGCTGGTCAGGAGTTCGCATCATACAGAAATCAGTATTGGGGCTGATGGACACAGCCTTACCCCTTGAAGAGCAGAACGCAATACAACGCGTGCTAGAACGATATCGTGAAACCGGCGTACAATACCATGCGCTTCGTACACGCGAGGCAGGGGCGCGCCGCTTTGTGTCATTTCATGTGCTTGTTCCTGGGGTATGGACAGTCCAGCATGGTCATAGTCTCTTGGAACGTATCGAATCCGACCTTCACCTTGCCCTGCCAAATGCCACCGTGTTTACTCATCTAGAATCACTAAACGACCCGGCATCTTGGGATGATACCGCTTTGGACCGTGCAGAAACGCTTTCGACTGATAGTGCGACAAAGCATCCACAGCTACCATCAGACAACAACATCGACGCTCCGACAGGATGAAAGTGACAACCGTTGCCAAAGTCAGATTTCTATCTCTGGGCGGCCCAACCCCGTGTTGCACCCGACTCGCCTTCGGCTGCGCCTCGGCGAGCGGGTGAACACGACCGTTGGGCGGCACAGACAACTATCTTCTGCACAACCCATCTGTTACCTGATTAGCGGCTGTGGAAAATGAGGATCCTGATCGTTGAGGATGAACCGGACCTGGCGAATGCCCTGGCGCGAGGATTGCGCCAGCAAGGTTACGCGGTGGACATTGCCGAAAATGGGGAGCAAGGCTGGGAATTGGGCGAGATCTACGACTACGATTTGCTCATCCTTGATCTGAATCTGCCTGACATGGATGGGTTGGAGGTATGTCGTCGTTTGAGGGCCAGCAGGCCCAGTCTGCTTATTCTGATGCTGACCGCTCGCGATCGGGTTACGGACAAAATCGCAGGTCTCGACCTGGGTGCAGACGACTATCTGACCAAACCTTTTCACTTTGCTGAACTCCTCGCACGTATCCGGGCGTTGTTACGACGGGACCTGCGCGTGCGAGAGCCCATCTTACAGGTGGGAGAGTTGAAATTGGATCCCGCCACTCGCACGGTATGGATTGGAAGGCAGCGTTTGGATCTCACCCGCAAGGAGTTCAGTATTTTGGAGTATCTCATGCGCCATGCCGGAGAAGTGGTCAGTCAAGAAGAACTGATCGAACACGTCTGGAACGAAGATGTTGATCTCTTTACCGGTAGCGTGCGAGTGCATATCCGTTCCTTGCGACGCAAACTGAACGATGACGTAGAACATCCCAGGTATATTGAGACTATTGTTGGTGCGGGATATCGTTTGCTTCCCTCGGGAGGAACTGAATGACAAAGCAAGCACTGCGGCTCTGGCAACACCGTTTCCACAATTTTCTCACCCTGCGTCGGCGGTTGATGCTCTGGACGGCGAGTCTGTTGTTAGTTCTGGGTCTTGGTTTGACAATCTATATCAATGCCATGACGGCCATCAGAGTGCCGCAAGCCGTCAGCGAAGTTGTCGCTGTACAGCTGATACCAACGCAGAATCCTCGGGGTGAATCCTTGCACCCGGTCAGTTCACCGATACCTTCGTTGCCGCAATCTATGTCGCTCTCTGTTGCTGGAGAGGAGATCGCCATAGCGCGAGTTCAAGAAATTGCCATCCGGGAGGTGCGTATTGTCTCGCTTATCGGAACGGGGATTTTTGCCGTGATGGGAGCTATGGGAGCCTATTGGATAGCGCGACAAGCTTTACGCCCAGTGCAGCGTCTTAGCCATCTGGTTCAAGAGATTCGAGTGGAGGCCCTCGACCGACGACTAGCCCTGGATGGCCCTCCTGACGAGGTGAAGGAACTGGCTGATGCTTTTGATCGTCTGCTGGAGCGCCTGGAACGATCTTTTGAACAACAGAGCCGGTTTGTATCCGACGCTGCACACGAGTTGCGTACTCCTCTGGCCAGCCTGCGCACAAATGTAGAGATGGTTTTGAGCAATCCTGACACCACGCTAGCTGATTATCGGGAGATGGCGAGTGCACTGGAACGAGCGTTGGAACGATTGGAGAGATTGGTCAACGATTTGTTACTCCTGGCGCGAGGGGAAAAAGACATTCGGATAGAGCCACTCTATCTCGAAGTGCTCATCGGCGATGTGCTTCTGGAGCTGAAGCCGTTGGCCCAGTCCCATCAAGTGTCTTTGCATTGGAATATTCCCGACGAAGTAGTGGTGCAGGCCGATGCTCCGTTGTTGACACGGGCTGTCAGCAATCTGATCCAGAACGGGATTCGCTACAATCACCCTGGCGGATCCGTAACGGTCACGGTGCATCGTGAGGCAAACGGCGTGATCATAAGCGTTGAAGACACCGGCATAGGAATCGCGCCCGAGGAAAAATCCCGTGTCTTTGAACGTTTTTACCGTGGTGATATAACGCGTGCTCGACATCGCGGCGGTTCTGGCCTGGGCCTGTCCATAGCGGCACACATCGTTCAGTTACATGGTGGTCATATTCAAGTGGAAAGCACACCTGGAGTCGGAAGCATCTTCACTGTATGGCTACCAGAGAGGGCTCCCTGGACTCGAAACTTAACAGTGATTTAACACCATGCATGTTATCCTGAAATCGGTTGAGCAGCCCAATCAACCAGTTTCAGGAGGTGTGAAATGTTGAGGAAAGCATTGTTTGTAATCGGCACCTTGCTTCTAGCAAGTGCCCTGATAGGCGGGGGAGTATTGGCTCAGGGACCTGAGAGAGACGGGAGTGCGCCTCTCCTATCCCCTGCTGCCTCTCCTGAGACAGTCTCGGGGAAAGAGGTATACGGCCTGGAGGTTGGTGATGGGAGTAGCGCGGAGACCCAACAGGGACAAATGCCTCTCTTACCTTTTGTCACCCCTGCCAAGACCGTCTCCGGCGATGATTTCGTGATCGGAGATATCACATCGGAAGATAGCCCGGTCACGACTATCGTAAACTTGGAGATGGCAGATCTCGTGCCCGATACAAATACTCCTACGTCAGAAGATGCCCTCGTTGACGGGCACCCTGCTCTCACCGAACCAGGGGAAAAGCCTTCTCAAACACAATCACTGGGGCCAAAAGGCGAGGCGGGTATACTAGCGACATACAGCATCAATGGTACCCTTGCGTCCGGGTCAAGTCACTACTATGGGCCCTGGTACTTCAGCCCCGGCGAGACAGTGACCATTTCGATCAGCTGGACGCCAACCAGTTCAAGTGTAGATGTAGGGCTTCAGTCTGTCAGTACAGGTACCTATTACTACATTACCTGCACTGGTGGTGCGTGCAGCCATACTTTTCAAGTGAATGTAGGGGATAACTACTACGTCCGCATCCGCAACCGAGGCCCGTACACGATCAATTATAACGGGTACATCACCATCTAGGGAGTACGCAACACGCTTTGACACGGCTGCTCAGCCAGGGGCGTGTGAGAAGGGCTCTCACACGCCCTATTGCGCATGCGAGTACCTTCCACTGAAGAAGCCGCCCAACATCGGCATCCAGCTGACCGCTTCGCTCGCTGCGCTCGCTTCGCGGCGGCTGATGCCAGTGCCGTTGGGCGGCTTGAGCGCCCCTAAAGGGAAACGCAAATGTCAGAAGGGATAACTGTTGCCCTTATTGGTTTTGCAGGTGCTGTGCTTGGCGCAGCCATTGCTGGATTTGCTGCTATCGCAGCAGCAGGCGCCAAGAAGGAAGGTCAGACATCACTTTCCTGTGGTTTGCTTGGATTGTTTGCATCTCTTGGTGCTGTCTCTTATACACATCTGACGCTGCCGACGA
>JAOAAG010000122.1 GCA_026418995.1 Anaerolineae bacterium | reverse complement strand
CCGCCTATCGTGGTGCAGCACGGCTTGCAGCGCACTGGCCAGCACCTGGCCCGTCTCCGCGTCGTCGCGGCCCATCAGGATAGGCACCATGGTACAGTTGGGGCACGCCCGCTGCAGAAAGGGGAGTTCGATTTCGATGGTGTGTTCCTCCGCGTGGGTGGCTGGATCGAACGTGATACGTGGATCGGCGGCCATAAGCGCCTGTGCCAGCTCCACGTCTACCGGCACAACACCCAGGGGAGTCTCAAACCCGCCTTCTGCCCACACTGAGATTGGTTCCGAGACAGGAGGGCGATGATCGGAGGCAATGATGATGGCGACGTCGTAGCGGGCTTCCTGTATCTGACGGAAACCGAGCGCGGCCGTGGGGCCGGAATAGACATAGCCGGCATGTGGTACGATCAGTCCGATCGGCTCACCATCCACCGGCTCGACGGCTGCCAGCATCTCGTCTATCAAGCGGGCCAGGGTGGCTGGGTCGTTGGGGTACCAGGAACCGGCTACAGCAGCCGTGCGGATACGGCCGGACACGGGTCCTGGGGAGGGTAGGGTGGGGGGCGGAACGGTGATCTGTGAGGTTGCCGTAATAGGCAGCCCTGGGGTGGTCCCTGGCGCGGCGCAGGCGCCGGCCAGCAGCAGGATAATGATCAGACATGGCGTGGACGGAATCCGCAGTCTAGTGTGCATCTCATTTGGTCAGCGGGCCTGGGTACAGGTATGGGGATGGGGAGGAGGCATTGCTTTCCGGCTCGCCAGGCCACCACACGCCGGGGATTGGCTCATTGCAATAACCACACCTCCCGTCCCGCAGATGATATTCGGTAACCGCAAAACCTTCTCTACCTATAATGGTCCTGCCGCATGCAGGACAGCAGGTGTTATTGCCGATATGTCCTGGTACGTTGCCCACGTAGGCGAAGCGTACCCCTTCCTCCTGCGCGATCTCCCACGCCAGTTCCAGCGTCTCTACCGGCGTGGGCGGCAGGTTGGTCAACTTATACTGGGGGTAGAAACGGGAGAAATGGAGGGGCACATCAGGGCTGAGCTCCCGCACCACCCAGCGCGATAGCGCCCGTAGCTGGTCCAGGCTATCGTTGAGGCCCGGCACTACCAGGTTGACGATTTCCAGGTGGATACCGCTCTCATAGATCACGCGGATGGCATCCAGCACCGGCTTCAGCTCAGCACCGCACACGGTGCGGTAGAAATCCTCGTCGTAGCCTTTGAGGTCAATTTTGATTGCATCCACCACCCGGCACAGCTCGCGCAGTGGGTCAGGATTGATAAAACCAGCGGAGATGACGACGTTGCGCAGCTCTTGTTCGCGCGCCAGGCGGGCAGTGGCCAGCATATACTCGTAGAAGGCCGTCGGCTCCGAGTATGTGTAAGCGATCACCGGCGTCTGGTACTGCATCGCGTACCAGACCACTTTTTGGGGCGGCAGGTCCACGTTTTGGGTCTCTTCTGGAGGGAACTGGGAGATAGTCCAGTTCTGGCAATACAGGCAGCGCAGGTTGCACCCGGCGGTAGCGATGGAGAAGGTCCCGGCCATGGGCAGAAAGTGGTAGAAGGGCTTTTTCTCGATGGGGTCAATATGCACGGCGCAGGGATTGCCGTAGACCATGGAATAGAGCCGGCCGTCGCGGTTTTCCCGCACCCGACAGTGCCCGCGCTCACCAGTGGCGATGATACAGCGATGGGGGCAGAGGTTGCACTGCACGTAGCTGCCGGTATGTGGGACGTGGCAATAAGAGGTAGGGAGGGAATCCTCCGGACTGGTGTGGCAGGTGCGGCAGTTCAGCGACCCATCGCTTGCAAAGGAGGCATAATAGCGCGCCTCGACCGACCAGCGGCCTGGTGGCTTACTCAGGGTTGGGGATTCCTCTTGTGCGGGGACACGTTCCCACCAACTGTTGCCGGAGACATGAGCGAGAAGACCCACGCCACAGGCCAAGACTGCTCCCGAACCAAGCAGAAATTGCCTTCGCGAGATCCTGCCCATCGTGCCCTGCCGGATAATCGCTGCTATCGCCTTCTGAAATACTATCACACATATCGAGAGAATGCAACTTGCTGTGCGGTGCCCTAACATCTTGCTGCTGCAGGCGGGGGTGTACTGCCGGTTGGGCGACGGCATTGCCGTCGCCCAACCGGAGAGTTTGTCCCTACTTCAATTGACCGATTTGTGCTATAATGTCCTCAGGCGCAACCGGATGCCCACTTCTGCGTAATATCGAGCAGGAGGGCAGCACTTTATTTATGGAGGAATACCATGGTGGATGTTTACAGGAAAGTACAGGAAGGTCGCTCTGGCCTGGAGAAACTGCTTGACATCATCCCTGGATGGAGCGGCTATCAGGAGCGCCAGAACCGCCGCAAGGCAGACCAGGTGCTGCGTCAGGTACTGGCGGAGAAACTGGCGGCACAACGTCGCAAGCTCGATGTGGCACAGAGCGATCTCGTCGCCTATGGCAAAATCGAACTGGTGGACGATGTGGGGAGAGCGGTGACTCAGCTCCAGACGTTTATTGACAGGGTGCGCTTTGCCACCTATGGCTATGCCGGGTTGTTCGACGCCATCAAAATCAACCAGCAGGAACTCGAACAGATGTACAACTTCGATGTCGCCCTGTTTGACTATGTTGAGCGGCTGGACGCGGCCACGGCACGGCTGCGGGAAGCCATAGCGCTTGGTGAGGGCATCCCCGAGGCCATTCGCATCGTCCAGGACATTTGCCGCGAGGCAAACGATACTTTCGATCAGCGTGAGCATGTCATCCTGGGGAGCCAGTGAGAGAGGAGGTAACGCATGGCCAGAGTGTTTGATCTCATCCAGTTTGTGGACGAGAGCGGAGACGAGATGGTACACCGGATTCCTGAGCGCGGTTCCGGTGATTTCCGCATCGGTTCTCAGGTGATTGTGCGGGATAGTCAGGCCGCCGTTTTTTTCAGGGACGGTCGTGCGCTTGACGTGTTCGGCCCAGGCGCCCACACCATTACTACCGCCAACATACCACTCCTGGTTAACCTCATCGGCAAGGCCTTTTCCGGTCAATCTCCCTTCAGGGCCGAGGTATACTTCGTCAGCCTGCGCGAGTTCACTGACCTCAAGTGGGGCACGCCCAATCCGATTACCATCAAGGACCCGGAGCTGGGCATGGCCAGGGTACAGGCCCGCGGTTCCTACGCGGTCCAGGTTACCAATCCTCAGCTCTTCGTCAATAAAATCGTTGGCACCCAGGGGATCTACCGCACTGCGGATATCCAGAGCTTCTTCCGTTCGATTATCCTGACCAAGTTGACCGATATTGTGGGGGAAATCAAGAGGTCGGTCATTGAGTTGGCGGGGATGGCCGAGGAAGTCACTATGGCGGTGCGGGCTAAGGCCGCCGAGGAGTTCGCTGCCCGGGGTGTAAATCTGACCTCTGTGTACGTCGAATACATCGGGCCAACCGAGGAGACGGCCAAGGCCATTGACGAGCGGGCTGCGATGGGCGCGATTGGCAATATGCAGGCCTATATGCAGTTCCAGGCCGCTCGCGCGATGCGGGACGCAGCCGTGCAGCCTGCGGGCGGAGCCGGGGCAGGTATGGGGCTGGGCGCTGGCGTGGGGATGGGTATGGCGATGGCCCAGATGATGACGCAGAGTATGCAACAGCCGGCCCAGCGAGCAGACGTCGCTCAGACTACCCCGACGACGGTGGAGGAAGTCCGCGCCATGCTTGATAACCTCGACAAGCGCTTGGCAGCGGGTGAGATCAGCGAAGCCACCTATCACAAGCTGTACGCTAAGTGGGAGGCACGGCTGAAGGAGTTGGGCGGCTAGGAGTGCCAGAGCATCAAGTTGACGGTCACTTCCGAAGTGACCGTCAACTGTTTACCACCGTGTTACCAGCGGCAGGAACACCCGCTGTGCCCAGGGCACAATCCTGCGGTTGGGCCTCGACGCTGGGTCCCCAAGCAGGGTGAAAGTGTCCAGCAGCTCGGGGTACAAGCCGCGTGCAGCAAGGGCTATTTTCCCTGTCATAGCCGCTTCGCCTACTGTATGCACCCCCTCGTAGAAGAATGCCCGAAAGAACCCGTCCGCAAGGTAAGCATGCCCCGTGCCGACCCCCAGCCCGGTCTGGCCCCAGGTCGCTAACGCTCCGCCTCCTGATAGTGTAACCAGCGCTTCGTCCAGCACTGACTCCGGGCGATGGAAAGCGCCCGTGAAGCAGCTCATCCCTAAAACCACCGGCAGACGCCGACCGTTGGCAAGGTCAGTCATGTCGTCCAGATGGAATAGGCGTTCCACAGCCCACTGATGCCAGGAGGAATGGCCGGTGAACTGGATCAGCAATGCGCCGCGCTTCCAGTGCTCTATGAGAGCAGCGTGCAGTGCTGCTGCCTCGGAGGAGGGACAGTCGCTGATGGAAGGGGAGGCGCCGAAACAGTAGTGCCGGGTGGCTGTGAAGGGAGCGGTGACGTAGGTGGCGACGGCGTCCGAGGCGGCAGGGAAGTCACCGGCTGCATCGGGGTCGTCAGCGACCAGGAGGACATAAGCATTCCACCCGCCCGGCAGCGTGCCGGTCTCGTAGTCCACGATCTTGCGCACCGTTTCCAGGGCCTCGGCGGCGCTATGCACCGGTATCCGCCCGATAAGCAGGTCGGGCAGGTTATCGTTTCCGTCCACACACGCATACCGGTTGTCCGCAGCCGTTTCTCCTGCCCAGGGGTCTACCGGGGCCAGGTAGGGCGGGATGAAGGTGGGTGGGGTGCTGGGGCGGTACTGCCTGGGGTCGAATGAGCCGTCGCCCAGCAGTAACACATAGAGAGGGCGGGGAGTCCAGGTGGCGTAGGCCTCGGCGATGAAGGCGCGGATAGCCTCGGGGTCGGGCCGGCCATCGCCGTATGTGTCGTAGATGCCCAGCACGTTGGCGATGAAGGTGGAGAGGCCCTGCTCGCGGCGCAAGCTCGCCAGCATCGCGGCGGCCTCGCTGAAAGCCGGATGGGTGATGAGCAGGTAATCGGCCCCCGGCGGGGCACCGCCAGCGGTATAGAAACCGCCGAGCTCATTGTGTGCGCGGATACGATCTGGGACACGGATATCGTTTGCAGAGGTGATGAAATAGCGGGAGGCCGGACCGGGCGCAGCGCCTATGGTGACGCTATGCCCCTCCACCCGAAAGCCGATCAGGCGTACCGGGCGGAGCGGATCGGTGACCTCATAAGCCAGGTAAGGCCCCTGGCTGGCCATAGTGACGGTATAGGCTAATCCCGTCCCCGCGCCGCTCGCGTTGCGTGCTACCAGCGGCAGGTAGAGCTGGTCAGGAAAGGATGGCCGCGATAGACTGGTGTTGACCAGCGGTACGGTGAAGAACAGCCGCTCTACAGGCTGGGAGCCGGGGGCGTAGCGTACAGCGAAGGCGTCCAGCCAGGCGCCCTCCACGCTGACGCCTGGAATGCCGGGTAGGGTCAGGGTCAATACGTTGGTGTGCGTCAACAGGCCGGCCGGGATGGGGAGTGTGGATGTGACAGCGGTTTTACCGTCCCATGCCACCTGTCCTACCAGGGTGCCGTTGATCGCCACGTTCACCCGGTGATCCGGGTTGGCAGCGACGGAGGTGTACCCGATGAGCCACAGGGTCAGGGAGGCCGGTTGCGAGGGATGTACAGACGGCAGTGACAGGTTGGTGGAGAACCAGGTCGCGCCTGGACGGCGCAGGTCGGCCCAGGCCCAGCGATCGCCGTCCCGGCCTGCTGGGAGCGGGCCGCAGAAACAATCGGGCATGTAGATGGTATTGGACTCCCTCCTCTCTTCTGTCCACGGGATACCGGGAGGCAATCCCGCCGGGTCGGCGCTGCGGGAGGAGATGCGCAGGCCAGGTGTGTCGCCTGCGGTAAGGTGGTAAGCATCCACCGCGCTCCAGCGGCTGAAACGGGGTTCCGCATAGAAGAGAATCGCTTCGCCTGCCTCGAAACTGGCATCGTCATCGCCCAGCCACTCGAAGGCCACTTCCTCCTCGCCCCGCAAGAGGTGCAGATTGCGGGGTACGGTATACGCAAAGCCAAAGGGTTCCAACTGCTCGCGGGTAATCCGGTAGAGGCCGGGGCGGCTTACCTCCAGAAAAGCGCGCGGGATACCTCCACCGGTGATGCGTTTCCTGATGCCGGTCTGCTTCACCGGGGAGGGGACAATGTGCCAAGGATTGCGCACGGCTTCGCGCACCCGTTCCACCAGAGGATCGGTGACCTGCGGGCTCTGGGGCGAGCCGGGAATTGCCAGGGCAACCTTGATGTGCCGGATGAC
>JAOAAG010000088.1 GCA_026418995.1 Anaerolineae bacterium | reverse complement strand
GGAGATGGGCATCCCACTGACGATCATCCCCCAACCCTCAGCCTCCTCCGCACTCACCCTACTCGAAGGAGGATACGCCACCGCCGTGATAGGCGACCGAGCTGACCTGCTGGGCCCGGCCTACGCCACACCTGGCGTCGGTGTCTTTCCGTGGCGTATCAACCACAAGCCGCTGGCACTGGGGCTTCCTCCGGGAGATTCCGCGTTCCGCGACCTGGTCAATCTGACTCTCCTGGCGATGAAAGCGGAGGGTGAACTGGACGCGCTTTACTACACCTGGTTCGACGACCCGGCGCCGGCTCTGGAATCGTGGCCGGGGAGCCCGACCCGTCCCCTCCGGCTGACAGACGACACTCCGTAAGACAAAAACAGGGCCAGCTCGCAATGAGCCGGCCCTGTCAGTGGAGATGGCGGGAATCGAACCCGCGTCCGAAGAATTCGGCCACGAACTTCTACAAGCTTAGTCGGCCCTTAACAGTCCCCGGGGAGTCGCTGCCGACCGCGCTACACCCGGGCCAGCCGATGGGAGCCGAAACTCCCACTTAGGCGCTCTTATCGGCCTCTGAGCGCCGCACGCCAACTCTATGACGCCCTTCCCCGGCCCGCTGGCGAGAAGCCGGAGAGGACGCTACCGCACTACTGGCGGTAATTTGCCCTCAAGCCAGCCTTAGGCTGCCAGAGGAGCAGCCGCGAGCGCAGCCTGAGGAACGGGAATCCAAGTGTTCTTGGCACTTTGGAAAGTACGCTCCGTTGTTCACGGGGTCAGAGCGCCCCGGCTTGCCGCCCGTGACCAGCCTTCCCCGTCGAAACCTGTCATCCCCAGGCGCCTATTATTTTACCACAAACTCTACGACAGGACAACCCTACATACAAGGTTAGCGGGAAGGCATCCGTTCGAGACCGGAGAAGCCAGGAAACAGAACTAAATCAATAGCGTTAAGCGCAGCATCGCAGCAGATGTGGCAAACCTACTTCTTTTCAGGCGATCCCTCGCTTCCTCCCGCCTTAGCGCGCAGCACAATCTCCCCCTCAGCCGCATCCACGATGACAGTATCCCCTGCTTTGAAGCGCCCGGCCAGAATAGCGTCCGAGAGGGCGTCCTCGACGCGGTTCTGGATCACCCGGCGCAGTGGACGCGCGCCATACTCTTCACTGTACCCTTCCCTGGCCAATAGCTCGCGGGCCTCCGCCGTCACCTCCATAGCGACTTTGTGCTCAGCCAGCCGCTTACGCACTTTGTCCAGCTCCAGCTCCACAATACGGGCGATCTCTTCCTGGCTGAGCGAGTGGAACACGATGACATTATCCACGCGGTTGAGGAACTCGGGGCGAAACACTTTCTTCAACTCTTCCAGCAACTTCTTGCGCATCTCCTCGTAACTACGCCGGGCATCGCTCTCCTTATCGCGCGGAAGCGTGAAGCCCAGGCAAGTGGCGCGCTTGATGAGATCGGCCCCGATGTTGGAGGTCATGATGATGATGGTATTGCGGAAGTCCACCTTGCGTCCACGGGCATCAGACAGGGCGCCTTCTTCCATGATCTGGAGCAGCATATTAAAGGCCTCGGGATGGGCCTTTTCGATCTCGTCAAAGACGACGATGGAGAATGGACGGCGGCGGATGGCCTCCGTGAGCTGGCCAGCGTCCTCGTAACCCACGTAGCCGGGGGGCGCCCCGACCAGGCGGGCCACCGAGTGGCGCTCCATAAACTCTGACATGTCCAGTTGCAACAGCGCATCCTCGCTGCCGAACATAAACTCAGCCAGCGCCTTGGAGAGCTCCGTCTTGCCCACACCGGTGGGCCCCAGGAAGATAAAGGAGCCAATGGGACGCCGAGGGTCCTTCAGACCGGCGCGGGCGCGGCGCACCGCCTTGGCCACCGTCTGAATCGCCTCATCCTGGCCGACAATGCGCCGGTGCAATTCCTCTTCCATATGGAGCAACCGCTCGCTCTCCTCGCGGCGCAGTTGAGTGAGCGGGATGCCGGTCCACATCGAGATCACCTCCGCGACGTCATCGGGAGTCACTACCAGCCCCTGGCCGCGATCCCAATCTGCCCGCACCGCCTCCAGTTGGTCCTGAAGTTCCAGCTCCTCGTCCCGCAGTCTGGCAGCTATGGTATAACGCTGTTCCTGGATGGCCTGTTCCTTTTCCTGCCGGACGGTCTTCAAGCGGGTCAGAATTTCACGCAGATTTCTGGCATGGGGGGATTTGTAGATGCGGACGCGCGAGGCGCTCTCGTCCATCACATCAATAGCCTTGTCGGGCAGATAACGATCAGAGATATAGCGGGCCGACAGACGGGCGGCAGCTTCCAGCGCCTCATCACTGATACGCAGGTTGTGGTGCTGCTCGTAGGCTGGGCGTAGCCCACGCAAGATCTCGATGGTTTCCTCAACCGAGGGCTCCTCGACCATCACGGGCTGGAAGCGCCGCTCCAGGGCAGCATCCGACTCGATGTACTTGCGGTACTCGTCCAGCGTGGTCGCGCCAATGCACTGGAGTTCGCCTCTCGCCAGCGCTGGTTTCAGGATGTTGGCCGCGTCCACAGACGAGCCCGCCGCCCCGGCGCCGACGAGCATATGGACCTCATCAATGAAGAGTATGCTCTTGCTGTTCTTGAGTTCAGCAATGACCTTTTTGAGCCGCTCCTCGAACTGCCCCCGGTACATCGTGCCCGCGACCAGGGAGCCGACGTCCAGTTGCAGCACCCGTTTATCCAGCAGCGAGCTGGGCGTGGTGCCTTCGACGATGCGCTGGGCTAGCCCTTCGACGATGGCAGTCTTGCCCACCCCGGGTTCGCCGATGAGCGCGGGATTGTTCTTGGTACGACGGGCCAGAATCTGGATGACACGCTCAATCTCCTGCTCTCGCCCGATCACCGGGTCCAGCTTGCGTTGCTCAGCAAGGCTGGTCAGGTCAATCGCCAGTTGATCAGTCACCGGCGTCTTGGCAGCCTGCCGCTTTTGTTTCTCCTCCGCTCGCTCACCGGGGACCAACTGGCGTTGCAGCATCCGTTCGGTGGAGCGCAAAATCTGGTTGCCAGTGATCCCCAGATAATTCAGCACATCCAGCGCTGTTCCATCTCCCAGGCGTACCAGTGCCAGGAGTATATGGTGGGTATCTATGCGCGAGTTTCCACTACGCCTGGCTTCCTCTCCTGCCAGTTCGAGCACCCGTTTCGTGTGAGGGGTGAGATCGAGCTCAGTGTTCAGGAGCATAGAGCGCTTGCGGACCGTGCTGAAGCGCTCGACCAGGCGCTGTACATCCCCGGACTGGAGCCCCAATTCACGCAGTACACGGCTGGCGATGCCCTGCTCCTCCTGCAAGAGCCCCAGCAAGAGATGCTCAGTCCCAATCTGAGCATGGTTCATCCTCTCCGCTTCCTGCTGGGCAAGCTTCAGCGCCCTGCGCGAGGATTCTGTAAAGTACCGGATTAAGTTGTCCATAGCTCATCACTTTCTAGCTTATCCTGAGCCACCTCCAGCGGAGCTGCGCGCCAACTTTCTTCTCCTGCTTTCTCCTGGGCCACCCGCTTGAGGCTCAGAGCCAGGCGGCGGCGGCTGCCATCCACCTCGATCACCCGCAGGGTGACTACTTGGCCAGGCCGCAGAATCTCTTCAGGATGGGTCACCGAGGACTCATCCAACTCCGAGACATGGATCAACCCCTCGATAGCCTCATCTCCCACGATGCTGGCAAAGGCTCCCCACTTGGTCAACCGTGTGATGACCCCCTCCAGCAACTGTCCCTGATGGTACCGCTCTTCGATGGCGATCCACGGATCGGGGTGCAACCGTTTAATGCTGAGCGAGACTCGCTGGCGCTCCCGATCCACTCCCAGAACGTATACCTGCACCTCCTCCCCCACCCTTACCACCTCACGAGGATGGGCGACGCGCTTCCAGGAAAGCTCCGACAGATGCACCAGCCCATCCACTCCTCCGATGTCCACGAAAGCACCAAAGTCGGTGATATTGGTGACTTTGCCGGCAACCACGTCCCCTTCAGTCAGCCGGTCGAGCAAGCTTTGTCGTCGCTCCTCGCTGCGTTCCCGCGAGGTCATCCGCTCTGAGAGGATCAGGCGGTTGCGCGACTGGTCCACTTCGATGACTTTAAGCTTCAGCGTGGTGCCGAGCAATCCCTTCCAGCGCAGGTCCCCGTCGAGCTTGGGGGATGAGGAGGTGAGACGTGACACGTCCAACTGCGAGCTGGGCACGAAGCCCCGTAGCTGCCCCACCTGGACAATGACACCGCCTTTGTTGCACCCGACGACCTGGCTTTCCAGGACTTCCCCGCTTTCGAGGAGCCGCTGGGCCTCGAACCAGTCACGGGCCATACGGGCCCGCGACAGGGATAGCATGATGTTATCGAACTCGTCCCCGAGGTGTGTGATATAGACGAAGACCTCTTCGCCCTCCCGGATGGCCGCACGCTCTTCAGGCGTCAAACGGGCCAAATCCTGCTCGGGGACAACGCCATCGCACTTGGCGCCGACATCCACGATCACATTGTTGTGTGCGACGCGTACCACAATGCCGGTCACGATAGTGCCTGGCTTAAGCTGCCTGCAGGAAAGGTAATCCTCAAGCATTTTCCTCATCGGGTGTATCTCCTGGTCGGTGGAATGCGGCGCTGCTCTTTCTCCGGCAAGTACCCTTCCCGCAGGCATCTCAGCCCCCCGGTAGCGTACTGCAATTATAGGTGGTTTAACGGTAAAGCGCAAGCCATCGGCGTCCAGGTACGCGCAACGCGGCTTAAGGGACACACGTCCGGTCACGGAAGTAGCGCCGTCAGGCGGTGAAGCCTCGAGACAGGAACCTGTGCTCCCATCTTCAGCCTAAAGCGTGACTCCCACTGTGACCGGCACGGCCGTTATCCACAAGGCATCCTGCGTGCCTGCCCAAACATAGCCATCAGCGTCCCAGCTCGAGCCGCTCTATGAGACGGCGTGGCAAGCCCCGCGCCCGCATACGCTCTTGCGTGATTTCAACCGGATAGGCAACGCGGCGAAAGGACCATTGTGCCAGCTCGGTGTCCAGAATCGCGTAACTGGCCCGGGGATCCCCATCGCGTGGCTGCCCCACGCTGCCGGGGTTAATGATCATACGCCGTGTCCCCACAGGCATAGACTCAGGGAGGGGCGGAATCCAGGTATCGCACCGCTGTTGTTGCTCATCCAACTCAAAGATAATGGGGATATGAGTGTGGCCAACCAGACATACCGTGGTCTGAAAGTGCGCAAAATTCGCGTAAGCCACGCCAGCATCGAGGATATACTCCCATACAGGCTCACGCGGGCTAGCATGCGCCAGGTGAAAGGAGTCCTGCACCAGGTGAGTGGGCAGTGATTGGAGATATTCTCTTACTGCTGGCTTGAGCTCAGCCTGCGTCCAGAGATTGGCCTCGCGCGCATCAGTGTTGAAACCTCTGAGGTCCAACTTGCCAAGCGCCGCCCAATCGTGATTCCCCGCAAGGCTGATGTGGGGTAAGTCCTGCATCCGTTCGACGCACTCGTTAGGATTTGGACCGTAACCTACCAGATCTCCCAGGCACCATACCTGGTCGAACTCTTGTGCATCGGCCAGAACGGCCTCTAACGCTACCAGGTTGGCATGGATGTCGGAGATGATCAAGTAACGCAAGTCTTACCGCTCCGTCGCTTTTTAGATATTATATACCCTTTCCCCAGTTTAGCCAATATCTCGCCCACTCCTGATGTCACTGGCCAAAACCTGCCATCGCGCGATAACCGGTTGGTGGGTGGACGCCAAAGTCCAGCTTACGGTTGTCGAATGGAAGATCAGGCTCCGAGCGTATATATGACCAGGCCCGCATCCCCTGGGAGCGTTGGGAAGCAAGCGTTATGGCCAGCCCGCAGCGCCTGGACAGCGTGAGACGCTTCCGTGACCGGATCCCACCCTGACACTGGCGAGAGGAAATCCATCCCTGGCGTACTCAACGGGTCAGGCGGGGATCGAGGGCATCGCGCAGACCATCGCCCAGCAGGTTGAAGCCCAGGACACTGAGCATAATCGCCAGGCCAGGGAATAGTACTGCCCACCAGGCCCCACCTGTCTCTTATACACATCT
>JAOAAG010000408.1 GCA_026418995.1 Anaerolineae bacterium | reverse complement strand
CGGCGTATCGGTTGGGAAGAAATCCGGTTGGCGACACATTATCGCGCCGCGTTGGAAACGCTCGCTTTGTGGCAGTCTTCCTATCCCGAAACCTATCAGCGGCTGGGCGAAATGCTCAAGCGAGAAAACTGGTCGCTTGCGGCTCTGATCGAGGGCCTGCAACGCGCCGATGAACGCGCTTATGAGGTGTTCCAGCGTTTGTATCCCACTTTGACCGCCGGCGCGACGTTCAACCACTACGGGCATTCGGTCATCGAGACCTACCGGGAGGCCATCCGGGCGCTGGCCGAGGATGGTCGCTATGCAGGCATCGTCATTCTCTGGGATGAATTCGGGCGCTTCCTGGAAGCGCGAGCAGGCGATGCGTTTGGGCGCGAGGCGGCTTTGCTTCAAGAGGTGGCTGAGTTCGCCAATCACAGCGGCGAAACCCCGCTACACCTCGTCCTCGTCACCCACAAGGTCATTGGCGGTTATGTGTGGAATCTGCCGCCTGAGTACATTCAGGAGTGGCGGCGCATCGGCGAGCGTTTCTTGTCGTTGGATGTTTCCGGCGATCCGCTGGTGGCCTATCGTCTCATTGCGGCGGCCTTGAATACCGTCAATGAACCGGCGTGGACGGCCTATTTGGATGCTCGGCGCACTACGCTGACCCAAATGCAGGTGCAGGCCATCGAGCAGCGACTGTTTCCTGAATTGGACGAGGTACAATTGCGCCGTTGGGTCATCGAAGGCGCGTATCCACTGCACCCCTTGACGGTCTATTGCCTGCCGTTGCTTTCTAACAAGGTGGCGCAGAACGAACGCACGCTCTTCACGTTCCTCACCGCCGACGAACCGCTGGCCCTCCGTGACCTGCTGAGCCGTTTCTATCCCGACGCTACGGGCGAATGGATTGGGCCGGAGGTGCTCTACGACTATTTCGCCGATGCGCTGCGCGCCGATACCGGGCCGGGTGGCGCCCATCCAATATGGGCCGCTGCTGAGCATGCGCTCCACAAAACCCCGACCGACGAAGGGGTAAGCCGCCGCTTAATCAAGACACTGGCGGTGCTTCAAGCGGTTGGCGACCATCCAACTACGGCAACCCTGGCTTTTGCGCTTCAAACTGACGCCGGGCAAGTCGAACAGGCCGCAAGCGCGTTGGTGCGGCGCAAAGTGTTGCGCCAGAACCGTCTGGACTATACCTGGGAACTGATGCCCGGCAGCGATGTGGACATTGACGCGGCGATCCGTCAGGCGTTGGAGCGCCGCCCGCCCTCACAGATTCAGTTGCGGCGCCTGCTGGAACAGGTCCTGCCTCCGCCCATTTATCAGGCCCGACAACACAATATCCGTACCGGCGTGACGCGCTTCTTTTGGAGTTGGTATCGCTATCCCGAAGAAATCGGCGCGCCGGACTGGGAGGCTGTGCTCAAGGGGCTGGACTATGCCGACGGGTTGGTGGTCTATCTGTTAGCCCGTGACACGGCAGAACTGGCGCAAGCACGCGCATTGGCGCAGTCCGCCTCGGCGGCGCGTGTTGTCTGGGTCACGCCTGCTCGACCGTTGACCGCCCTCGAAGCCCTGTTGCGCGAGTTGGCCGCATTGTTCGACCTGAAAAACGATCCCGTTTTTCGAGAACAGGATAGCCGCATCGGCGAAGAATTAGAGTTTTTCATTGACGATGTGACGGCTCGTTTGGCGCGGGCGATGGCGCCGCTGATAGACCCCTGGCAATCTGCCGCTGAATGGTACTGGCGAGGGCAGCGTCATACGATGAGCAATTCGGGGCAAGCAGCGCGTCTGATTTCTCAGGTCTGCGATGCCGCCTTCCCCCATACGCCGGAACTGTACAACGACCTGCTCAACCGTCGCAGTCCCACCGCTCAGCAGGTCAAAGCCGCCGAGCAGGTGATCGATGCGTTGCTTATGCAGCCGCCAAGCGAACAGTTGGGCATCGGCGGGTTTGGCCCGGACTGGCTGATTTTGCACACCATTTTGCGCGCGCCGGGGATTCTGCGGCAAGATGAGCGCGGCGCGTGGATCATCGGGGCGCCGACCCAGCCGGAACTACTCGCCGCCTGGACAGTCATCGAGGCCTTTCTCGAACGCGCTCGGCAAGGGCGCAGCGGCGCGGCGCCCCAATCCTTTGCAGACCTGGTGGATGCTCTGCAATCGCCGCCCTTTGGCCTGCGCCTGGGTGTGTTGCCTGTGCTGATTGCCGCTGCCTTGCGACGCCATTGGGCGGTGCTCACGTTGCGCCGTAATCGTAAGGTTGTTTTTTCCGTCACCGGCGCCGTCCTGACCGACGCTTGCCGCAATCCTCAAGCCTATACGTTGGAATTAGGACCGGAAGACGAGCGTTTGTCTCAGTTATGGGCAATTTTGGAAGAACGCTTTTGCACGGGCCTATTGCCGGAGGATCGCCGCCGTCAGCCGCTTCAGGTTCTCATTGAGGGGATGGTGCGCTGGCTACGCAGCTTGCCGCGTTTTGCTCAGACCACACGGCGCCTTTCGGCAGAGGCGTTACACTTCCGAAGCCTGATCGAGGCTTCCGCCAAAGACCCTGCACCGGTGTTGTTCGAGCGGCTGCCCGCTCTGTTAGGGGCCGCCGAGGCCACGCCGGAACAGATAGTTGCCCGGTTGGACGCGCTGCGCGGTGAGTTGGAGACGGCCTATCTTGACCTTTTGCGTCGTGTTGAGCGTTGCATCGTTGAACAATTTGCTCCTAATGTTGTGCCACAGCCTGTCAATGCGCGGGAGGCGTTGAATGGTTGGTGCAGCCATCTGCAAGCGCAGACGCAGGAACCGTTGGCTACTTTGCGCCTGGGTGATGGTCGGGCGCAAGCATTGATAGAGGTCGCCCTCAACGCTTCTGAGAATGACCCCCTGCTGGATGTGCTGGCGCGGCGTATGGTCAACACGGCGCCGCGCGACTGGACCGATAGCGGCGAGGAGCATTTCTACAGCGTGCTACGCGAGGCGCAATCCGCCGCTGAGCAGGAAGTAGCCGGCCTGGCCGCTGAAACTGAAAGCGTCCTGGACGTTCGCGTGCAGGTTGGTGAGCAGCCGTCTGCCTACCGCTTCCGGCAGACGCCGCTCTCGGAAGCCGGGCAGCGCATCCTCCAGAATTTCAAGACCACGTTGGAGACCACCGGACGGGTGCTTTCCGCCGACGAGAAGCGGCAACTGGCCGTGCTGTTGCTGGAATACGTGATGGGGAAAAAGGATGTCTGAAGGCGACCTGATCTACCTGGACAACGCCGCCACGACCTTCCCCAAGCCGGAGGCCGTCTACCGGGCCGCCGACGCCTTTTACCGCGCCTACGGCGGCAATGCCGGACGGGGCGCTAATCCGCTGGCGGACAAATGCGCGCAACTTGTGGACGAGACCCGTGTGCTGCTGGCCGAGTGGCTGAGCGCTCCGGCGCCGGAACAGGTCATCTTGACGCCCTCGGCGACGGTCGCCCTGAATATGGCCATCCTAGGCGCCGACCTGCGGCCTGGCGACGCAGTGTACGTGACGCCTTTCGAGCACAACGCGGTCCTGCGGCCCGTGGAGCACCTGCGCCGGACGCGCGACGTGCGTGTGGAAGAGATTCCTTTTGACCGGCGCACCTGGGCCTGTGATTTTTCCCGCCTGACTGCGGCCTTTCAGGCCAACCCGCCGGCGCTGGTCTGCGTCACCCAGGCCAGTAATGTCTGTGGGCTGATGCCGCCGGTAGTGGAGATTGCCCGGTTAGCCAAAGCCGCCAACCCGCGCGCGGTCGTGGTGGTGGACAGCGCACAGACAGCCGGCCTCTACCCGCTTCCTCTGGGCGACGGCCTGCTAGACGCGCTGGTCTTTTCCGGCCACAAATCGCTCTACGGGCCGTATGGCATTGCCGGGCTGGTGCTGGCCTCAGATTGGCGGCCCGCGCCGATCCTCTTTGGCGGGACGGGCACCTTTTCCGAGAGCGTGGCGATGCCCGACCAACTCCCTTCGGCCTACGAGCCGGGCAGTCCCAACGTCTGGGCCGTCGCGGGGCTGAAGGCAGCCTTGGAATGGCTGCGGGAGACGGGACGCGAGGCCATTGTTTCCCACACGCTGGAGTTGACCCAGGCCCTGCGCGACCAACTGAGCCGCATCCCCGGTATGAACGTCTACGCGCCACCGCAGGACGCACCCTGGTGCGGCATCCTGGCCTTCAATGTAGAGGACATCCCCCCGCAGGCACTGGAGACCGCCTTGGGCGCGCGGGGGATTGCCGTCCGCGCCGGACTGCACTGCGCTCCCTGGGCGCACCGCTGGCTGGGAACGCTGGCCGAGGGCGGCGCGGTGCGGGTGAGCGGGGGATGGTTCAACTCGGAGGAACATATCGCCGCGCTGATGGGAGCGCTGGCGTGGTGAGTATTGATTTGAGGAGGCTCAATGGACAACGCTTTCTCCCACGGCTATGCGCTTCTCATTGGCGTTGGCGCATCCGCCTACGCGCCCTGGTCGCTGCCGGTGACGGTGCAGGACGTGCAAGCCCTGCGCGCCGTGCTGACCGACCCTAGGTTGTGCGGCTATCTCGATGATCACATCCGCCTGCTGCACGACGCCGGCGCCACGCGGCAGGCCATCCTCGACAGCCTGGCCTGGCTGGCGGAACGCGCAGTCGCCGATGGGGATGCCACAGCAGTGGTCTATTTCTCCGGCCACGGCTGGCTGGATGAGGCCACCGGCCGCTACTACCTGTTACCTCACGACGTCGAACCGTTTGACCTGGCCGGCAGCGCGCTGGCGGCAGAGGCCTTCACCGAGGCACTGCGCAAGGTAGAGGCACGGCGGATGCTGGTCTTGATGGACTGCTGCCACGCGGCAGGGATGACCACGGCCAAGGGCGCGCCGGCGCTCAAACTGCCGGCGGGGTTCGGCCAAACCGCGTTGCCCAAAGGGGTTGCCGAGGCGTTGAAGCAAGGCGCAGGCCGGGCGGTGATCAGTTCCTCCACCGGCGCGCAAAAATCGTGGGTGCGGCCCGATGGCACGCTGAGCCTCTTCACCTACCACCTGCTGGAAGCGCTGCAGGGCGCGGGCAACCGGCCGGGGGATACGGAGGTGCGCGTCTCGGACCTGATGGCGCACTTGAGCCGCGCCGTGCCGGAAAGCGCGCGGGCGCTATGCGGCGCTGAGCAGACCCCTTTCCTCGACGCGGCGACCGAGGATTTCCCGGTGGCGCTGGTGCGCGGGGGCAAGGGCTTGCCAGCCGGCGGTTGGCAGGCATTGCAGGAAGAGGCCGCCATCCGTATTGGCCGCGTAGTGCAGGCCATCGGCGACCGCTCGGTGGCGGTCGGCGGGGATGTGCGCGGGAGCGTGATCGTGACGGGGGACGGCAATCGCGTAAACCGGTAAAGGGTGAAATCTCCAGGAGGATAACGATGCTTACCGAAGCCTCTTTCTCTACTGTCCTGAACCAGGTCTTGCAGCGGCTACAAGCGGGTTCTTGCGAACCCGACGACCTGGAAGCCTTGCGCTGCGCCATTACTTCTGGCCAAATCGTTCTTGCTACCGGCGAGCGTGCGGTTGCCTTAGGGGGCAGTGCCCACGACGCTATCATCGTTACCGGCGATAACAATATTGTACAGGTCTTCAAAGGCCCCGACGCGGATGCTATCCGCCAGATTTTCCAGCAGTTTTTGAACGAAGCTGAAGATCTTTTTATGCGTTTTGCAACAGATCGACACCTTGGGCAATATATTCGTACTAGAGACTTCCAAGTAGTGGTTAGAGAACACAGTAAAGAATTCGTGGGACGCAACTTTATCTTTAAGTCGATTGATGATTTGCTTGCGAGCCCCGATTTTACTTCGGGCTATATCGTTATCAGTGGGGAACCTGGTATTGGCAAAACCGCTTTGATAGCACAACTGGTCAAGCGACGAGCATATGTCCATCATTTTAATATCGCTACTGCAAACATCCGCTCTGTTCGCGATTTTCTTGCCAACGTGTGCGCTCAGATAATTGTCCGATATGACCTAAAGTATCGCACACTGCCTGATAGAGCAACTGCCGATAGTGGATTTCTATTGCAATTGTTGGCAGAAGCCGCAACACCAAAAAACCGACCTGTGGTGGTTCTCGTGGACGCGATTGATGAAGCAGAGGATGTCGGTTTACCATCAGCTCTCAATCGGTTGTATCTTCCTCAAGTGTTGCCTGAAGGTGTGTTTTTTATCGTCACTACACGTCCCAAGGCCGACTATCGCTTACTGGTGGATCAGCGCAAGGATATCTATCTAGACGACCAAGACCCAAACAATATTGCAGATATAATTCAATATATCCTAAATTTTATACAACTCAACACTGATCGGATGGAACAGAGGTTTTCGCAATGGTGTGTGACCAAAGAGGAATTCGTCACTATAGTCACGGAGAAAAGTGAAGGCAACTTTATGTACCTGAGGTATGTGTTGCCTGATATTCGAGATGGAAGCCTTACGGTAGCCAATATAGATGACATTCGCCTGCTCCCTCAAGGTTTGCGCGATTACTACCGACGGCATTGGCGGTCAATGAAAGCTCAGGATGTGGGAAAGTTCGAAAAGTATTATCAACCTGTAATATGTATATTGGCTGTAACAAGAGAACCTGTCGCAATCGATAAAATATCTGAATGGACAAAATTATCGCCAAGAGAAATCAAAGAAGTAATAGATGAATGGAGAGAGTTTTTAAACGTGGATGTAGCACACAATGGCAGGCAACTATATCGCCTTTATCATACCAGTTTCCAAGAGTTTCTCAGAGACGAGGTCGAATTAAAACCTTATCATGGGATTATTGTTAGGACTGCATTGGAGAAGATCCAATGGTGAATTTGCCAGGCAATCCGGTTGTGCGCTTGGACGAGTACGAATTACGACACCTTGCGATGCATTTGGCGGAAAACGATTCGATAGAAGAATTGCATCGCTTACTTGCTTTAGAGACGAATACCCACTCCAATGCCTGGTTCGATGCAAAGCAGGCTTATGATGATGTTCAAGGATATTTAGACGATGTAAGCCTTGCCTGGCGGATCGCTGAGGGGAGTTATTCACCTACAGATGAGCCGCAAGAGGCCCGAAGTCTCGGCTTGCAGATTCGTTATGCCTTGATCACAAGCAGTGTGCGTAGTTTGATTAGCAGTATTCCACCAAAGTTGCTAGCTGCCCTGGCAGATAAAGGTGTCTGGACATCTCTACGAGCCTTTGAGTACGCCAAACGCACCGCCTATTCCGTAGAAGCTTTACAGCGGCTGGCACCGTACCTGGAAATGCAACAATTGATCGAAGCCATTGCTCTGGTGTGGAATTTGACAGAGGACCAGCGCAAATGGCTTCTGCAACTATTCGATATTGCTCCTGAAATTACCACCAAATTGGGACGTGAAGCTTTGTTACCAGTGGAAAGTCAATTGGAAAGCAAAGTCTCCTTAGAGCAGCTACTGGGCAATGAGCTTGCCAAGCTTGCTGAACAACTGCCCAATCAGCGAATCACCGACGCATTAAGAATAGCACAGGAATTATCGAGCCCCGCTGCATTGCCTGGGCTTCTTTCTCGGCTAGCGGCGCAAGGGGCAACAAGAGAAGCGATTCAGATAGCAAATGGTATTCTAGACTCCTTTTGGCGCGCGAAAACACTTGACACAATCTTGCCTTACCTTTCAGAACATGAGAGGGCATCTATCGCTTGCCGTGAGGTGCACCATGTCCTGCAGACCACTGACCTGCCAGAAAAATTTAAAGTATTGGCACTCTTGATCCCCCACTTACCATCTGAGGAACCTCAAGAGTTTCGTGAAATAAGGAGCGCCAGTCAAGAGCATTTCGAGAACGTTCCACTTACGCGCCTTGCTGTCACCGAGAAGGCGATAGAGATTGCTCGCAAAATTGATAACAAGCTTTGGCAGACTGAAGCTTTGGCACACCTAGTACCTGCCTTACCAGAAGCAGATGGGTTGAGCGTCTTGTGTGAAGCTCTGTCTTTAGTTAAAGCAGTCGAACCTGAAAGTTATCGGTGTCAAGCGATAAAAGTGCTTGCAGAGCATCTCCAAGAGCCGTTGTGGGGTGAGGCTTTGGATGTTGTCAGGTCTGTACAAGAACCTCTTTGGCGATGCATGACCCTGAAACCACTGATTTCAAAAATACCTGATTCCTATCTACCGGACGTTTTTGCAATACTACTTGATTTCCAAGGTTGGTACGAGCGCATCGAAACGCTGAAGTTACTTGCGTCTCGATTGACGGAGCCAATGTTACACGGCTTGCTCCAAACAATTTATCCTGCTCCTCTTGAAGATGAAAACGACGACAAACAAGATGGCGATTGGTACGAAAAAGAATCAATCCTCGAGGTCTTGGTCCCCTATTTATCAGAGACTTTGGTACGAGAAGCCCTAGCTGTTGCAACGCCTAAGCGGCGTTTTTTCAAAATGGAACCGGCGCATTTCAGAAAAATGCGGGGAATCTTGATTCCTCAATTAGCCCGACTTGGATTTCCAGAAGAGGCTATGAGTATGATCCGTGAGCATGAGGTCGAGTTAAACGCAAAGATCATAACGGAAATGGCCAGGTATCTTCCAGAAGCCCTGTTGGGCGAACTGCTGGCAATGACGAAAAATCTATCGTCTGAATATGAGCAGAGGCAAGCGATAGAAGGTTTGGCGCCTTATTTATCGCCAACTTTGTTACAGGAAGCGCTCAAAATTGTATCTACTGTTGGTGACGCTGACCAACTCGGTCAGGCACTTGGTAAAACAGCCAATTTACTGGCGCGCTTGGGATACACTCAGGAAGCCGTAGAGATAGTCTCGCGCATGGAAAAGGCAACTGAGAGAGCACGTATCTTACGGGAAATGATCGAAACATCGCCTGAAGCAGGACGTCCGCTTATCCTTACCGAAGCCTTGAAGGCGGCTCGCCAGATTGAGACAATTGAAGAAAAGGTCGAAGCCGTGACAGCATTGATGTCACACTTTTCGGAAGCAGAACGGCTATCCTTTGTAAATGAATTGTTGAGTGAGATGGAAAGACAGAAACAAGTAGATCTTGAGCCTAATAGTGAGCTGAGTACCAAAGTTTGGTTGGATCGACAGGTTAAAATCCTCACTACCCTTGCAGAAAAATTGCCTGAGGATAAGCGGCAGCCGCTATTAGCAAAAGCACTCTCGTTAGCGCGAGGTACAGAGCCAGTTGTGTCTTTGCCTGCCCCCGATCCCGTAGAAAAATTCACCAAGCTTGATGCCAATCAACAAGTTCAGATTTATAGTATTCTGCGAATCATTGAGAAATATCCACTCATCTGGCGATTTTTACGTTCTTTCTTGATTATTTGGGCAACCGAGGATGCTGCAAACGGTATAGACGGTCTTTTTGGATTGCTAACCTGGGTGTCTGGTTTTGAGCGTTTTTCAATGTTGCTTGACACATATCGAATCGCTTGGGAGATTCAGGATAAAGAACAACGTGCTCAGATGTTTGTCAAGTTGGTACCTTTATACCCACAAGGCTTTATCCCCGTTGTTTTTGATCAAGTACTGGCAGCCATTCGACTGATTGAGGATGAAATCAAACAAGGCGTTTTACTGCTCGAAGTGATGGCGTATGTTTCGGAAGATGAACATAGAAAAGTCTGGAGAGAACTGTTCAGAATTAACCCCCCAAAACCCTGGTCTCCTAAAGACTATGAAGAACCGTTTATTGATATGCTTGTCGAAATGGAAGGGAATCGGAAATGGACAGACAGTTTCCCTTCGATTGTTCGCCATCTTGTGAGAAAGACTATCAGAAGAGCTAAACTCAAGTTTCCACGTTTTGAACCGGCTTATCGCCCAACCAAAGTTTCCAAAACATTTTTGGGCCAGATCTTGTATGGCAAAGATGTGGAACTTCGAGATCGAGTACAAGCATTAACCCGAATTGTTGCTCTATTGCCAAGGATGGAGCGTGAAGCGATAGTGAGTGAGGTGCTTCAAGCCGTTCATACTATGGACAAGGAATATGATAAGGCAGATGCTCTGTTAAGGCTTTTCCCTTTGTGTCCAGAGAGTGAACGCTTGCCAATATTTCAAGAGGCGATTGCGGAGGTGTGGAAGTGTGGAAACGTATCCATGTTGTTTTCATCGCTCGTTGATCTAATTCCTCATCTTACTGAAACAGAGAAGTCCATGGTAATTCCAGAAATACTCAGAGTTGTTCTGAAGGGCGGGGAGGATTATGGCGGTTCTTTCAATCGGGGCAGTGAAATGCTGGCAGAATTATTGCCTCACCTTTCGATAGCCCAAGTCTATGAAGCACTGAGCGTTTTACGTTCCTGTTCTGTGGAGAAATGGAGACTAGCAGGGACCGCAACTATCGCCGCATGGTTGGTTAAACTTGGTCATGTAGATGAAGGCTTCAATCTTATTTCTAAAATATCCGATCACGGATTCCACAATGTTTGGTGGAAGGGTTGGGTACTCGGAAAAGTTGCGTTCTCTTTGCCCAAGTCGCTAGTTCGTCAAGCCTTGGGGATGGCACAATCCTTGCCCGAACGCGAAACAGGAGAGATGCGAACCCGTGCAATCGCCGCACTCTCATATCGCTTGGCAGAACTCGGTCACATTAGAGAGGCTTTAGCAATCTTACGAGAATCTATTTCTGGCACTATGTGGTATGCTCTCGCGTTGAATGCTATGACAGACTTGGTATCAGAGCAAGAACAGACTGATCTGATCATTGAAAGCCTTTCTGTGGCGCGATCGTTGACAGACTCCAGCACGAGAACAGAATATCTGAATGCAACAAGTTCCCAATGGTACAAACTACCTGCAGTCACCCGCTATTCCCTTTGGAAGGAGTGGTTGCATGATTCGGCAACATGCACTCGCGCCGATCTTCTAGCCGATATTTCGTCTTTAATGCCCCAGATTGCTGTACATGGCTTAGGAAGTGCACTTTACGAGGTGGGAATGGCCATCCAGGACGTGGGGCGCTGGTGGCCATAAGCCATCCACAGATGGAGACGCGAATGCACGAATCACGAATGCACGCAACACGATTCACGATTCACGGAGGCCCAGATAAACTCTAACCCCTTCCTCCCCTACCTCAACCGCTACACCACCGCCTCGCCGGAGCACGAGGCGGCCTTTGACGAGTCCATCGGCCAGGCCCCGCCGCCGAGCGGCGCATCGCTGCGCTTGGAGACTCGCACCGAGGCGTTCATCCGCGAACGCTTTGCCCGTCCGCGCCCGCCCTCGGTCATCCTCACCGGCAACGCCGGCGACGGCAAGACCTACCTCTGCCGCCAGATTGTCGCCGCCTTTACCGGGCAGCCCGTCGTGGATTGG
>JAOAAG010000296.1 GCA_026418995.1 Anaerolineae bacterium | reverse complement strand
GAGATGGAAAGCGTCTGGGCAGAGGATGAGATTGATGCCATAACGCACTTGCTGCGCATGGCAAACGTGATTGACCGGGAATATCAACCCATGGTTCGCTTACTTTTCAGGCAGTTTCATAAATTTATAGCCCCCATATGTGGCGGTCTTCGGGCTCCAAACCGCCATATATGGACATGCTGCGAACTGTGCATGGATACAGCATTGCTGTACTCCTGCCAGGATAATTGCCATGTTGCCAGAGTTGGGCAAAGTGGCCCGGATAGCCCCCATATATGGGGGGCAATGTTGGAAACTTGCTCAGAAATGAGCGAACCATAGGATCAAAGCTCAAGTTCGCGCATACTGGTTCTAGGCCCTTGAGTTGTAATTACGTTTCCATTCGGCAGCCTTGGCAAGCTGGCGATTTCAGTTGGGGTTAAATGATACGCTCGGCCGCTTCGCCAGTGGGTGCATCGGCTGGGGTTGCATTCGGCCGTTATCCTCACCGGCCGGGTGAGTGATGCCGCGCTGGCCGGGTTCTACGCACTTGCCGATGTATATGTGTGCATGAGCGAGCATGAGGGCTTTTGCATTCCGCTGGTGGAAGCGATGGTGCACCGCATCCCGATCATTGCGTACCGCGCAGCCGGCATCCCGTATACGATGGGCAGCGCTGGCGTTTTGCTGGACGACAAGGACCCGGCTCTGGTCGCGCAAGTTGCTCACCTGCTGTGCACAGACACTTCATACCGCAAACAGATCATCGCTGGGCAGCTTGAGCAGGCACAGAAGTGGCATCCTGACCTGGCGCGACAGGCGATGAGCACCTGGTTGCGCGCTTTGTGAGTGGGAATAGCTGCGCATTGCGTCCGCGTGAGTGCCAAGGCCTGTGGGCAAACTGGGTGATTTCTGGTAAAATAGACTCTATGGGCAAGCTTAGAGATCTCGTCAACCGGTGGCGCCGAGCTACTGGCAGGTTCACCTTGCGGGAATCCGTTGTACCGGCGCGTGGGGTGACCGCTTTCCCTCCTGCAATTGACCTGGCAACCTTAGAGCTCGTTAACCAGGCACCGGCGTGGCTCTCCCCGGCCGAGCGGCTGCTATTATACACGCTGATATACTCCCTCCGCCCGGCACGTTACCTGGAAATCGGCACGTTCAAGGGCGGCTCAGCGTTGATCGCCATTGCAGCGATGGAAGCTTCGGCCAATGACGGAAAAATCGTCTGCGTAGAGCCTCATCCGCAGCTCCCCGAGGAGCACCAGGCACGCATCCTCACGCGCGCCACGCTGATAGAAGGCTTCTCTCCCGACGTCCTGCCACGTGCCTACGAGGTCGCAGGCGGTCCGTTTGACTTTGTCTTCATTGACGGCGACCACACCAGCCGGGGCGTTCGACGTGATGCAGAAGGCGTGCTGCCCTTCGTTGCCGAGGGCGCCTACCTGCTCTTCCATGACGGCTTCTTTCCTGATGTAGCCGATGGTATTCGCTCGTTTTTGACTAGGCATTCCTCGCAGGTTGTGGACTGTGGCATCCTGACGCGCGAAATATCTCCAGAAATAACCTCCTCACCCTCTCTCTTCTGGGGTGGGATGTGGCTGGTGCAGGTGCGTGGGGCGCAGCGATAGTCCTAGAGGCTAGGACGGGTTGAGGCATGGGCATGTATACACACTTCAGAACTGTCTTGGTTTCTCTATGCATAACTGGTATTTTGTTATTTCCGTTCTCCGCACCGGTTAGGGCCCAAGCCGGCAGCGGCGTGATCCGCGTGGCTCCCACCGGCAGTGATGTGGCCGGGTGTGGCTCAACGGCGACGCCTTGCCGAACGATCCAGTATGCCGTAAACATAGCCAGCTCCGGCGATACGATTAAGCTCGCCCAGGGCACGTACACTGGCTCCGGCTCTGCCGTGGTCACCATCAACAAAAATCTGACCGTTATCGGCGGCTACACCACCTCCGACTGGGAGAATCCCAGCTCCGATCCCTCCCTCACGGTCATTGACGGACAGAATGCCCGGCGCGGGGTGCTGTTGAGTGATGTAGCGATCACGGTGGCACTACGGAACCTGAGCATCCAAAACGGCCTCAACAACACTCCTCTCAGCGGTGGCGAATTCATCGGTGGAGGGCTGCTCTGCCGTACCGGAGGTGCAAGCGGGTACATCAATCTCTCCCTTGCGAATGTCGTGTTCAAGAACAACCGCGTGCAAGGTTTCGGTAATGGCGCCGTCGGCGGTGGTGGAGCCGGGTTTTATCAAAAGTGCCGGGTCACGATGGAAAATGTCACTTTCGAGGGCAACCAGGCCATCGGCGGCAATGCGCCTAACGCAAGCACGCGCGGAGCCCATGCGCTGGGCGGCGGGTTCTTCGCCACCACCGGCAGCGACGTGACGGCAAACGGGTTATACTTAGTCAACAACCTGGCCCAGGCTGGCTCCGGGGGCGACGGCACTGGTAGCAGCGAGTGGGATACGGCCGATGGCCTGGGCGGTGGCGCGGCAATGCAATTGAATACTGTGGCGCTCTACTGGGTCTTTGCCAGTGGCAACCAGGCACGTGGCGGCAGCGGTTCCGCTAAAGGCGGCACGGCTGCTGGCGGGGCGCTGTTTTTCGAGAAAAACTCGGGCACGGTGGTGGTAGTTAATGGCGTACTGCGGGATAACAGCGCTGTGGGCGGTAGCTCTCAGAACTCCGGCGGTGTGGGAGCCGGTGGCGCTCTCAAGTCTACCGACAGCGTGTTGCGTCTGGAGCGGCTGCAGATACTCCACAACACCAGCACCGGTGGCGCGGGAGCCGATGGTGGTGATGCTGGCGGCGGTGGACTCTATTTCACCCGTGTTCCCTCGCCCTGGGGTGCGCCCAGCACGGTCACAGGCATCAACCTGATTATCGCCGATAACCGGGCAGAAGCGGGTGCCGGCTCCAATCGCTGGGGTGGTGGTGGCGGGGTCTTCAGTCAAAACACTGATCTGACGTTTTACCACGCTACCATCGCCGGCAACACCATCCTGGACACGATGATGGCACCTGGGCTGATCTCACAGAACTATCAGGGAACAGACATCGGATGGAGTAAGGCACGCCTTTATTATTCCATTGTTGCCAACCACACCGGGGCTGTCTCATGGGGGCCGGCGGTGATGGCGCAGAGCAGCGGTGACACGCTGATATTGAACTACGTTCTGTTCTACAACAACAACGGCCATAACTATGGGGGCGGAGGTAGCGTGAGCAACACCAATGAAGTTCCCTCCGGCAATCCGGCTTTCGTGAGCCCCGGGGCACCGAACTACAACTATCATATCAGCAGGACATCAGCCGCCCGCGACAAGGCTATCGGCAGTACCACCGCGGTGGACATTGACGGAGAAAACCGCCCTTCCGGTTCCGCCCCTGACGTGGGAGCGGACGAGTACATGGTACGACCGGCTACGATGGTGCTCTCCACTGTGCTCTCGCCAGGCAACATAGAGGCAGGAGATATCACATCTCACCAGATTACCCGTCAGATTAAAATCAGGAACACCGGTGATCTGGCAGCATTATCTACCAGTTTGAGCGAGCAGCTCCCCGTGCCTCCTTCGCCCCTTAGCCTGACAGTCTCCTCCGGGCCGACTTGCAGCAGTGGGATATGCAGCTACCATGCTGGCACCAGACAGATCACCTGGTCGGGAAGCGTGCCAGGCGGAGGGGAGGTTACTGTAAACTACTACATGACCCTTTATGTGCCTGCCGAGTACACTCAGACGGCAGCTCTGGTGCTCAACAGCAGCTATAACTACACTGCTGAAGGTGGTGGGTCAGGGAGTGGCACGTTTGCATCGGCGATGATTATCAACGGGAAGCTGGTTTACCTGCCGCTGGTGTTGCGATAAACGAAGCAGAATGAGCCTGTAACAGGTGGGTTCTGCAGTGGCCCTTCCCCCTTTGTGTGTCTGCCTGCTGAGCGGTACGTATCCGCCGGCTGAAAGTGATGGGATTGCCCGTCACACCTACCTGGTAGCGCGTGGGCTGGCCGAGCTCGGTCATACTGTACATGTAGTGTGCCGGGGCGAGAGAAGGCTGAGCTCTGTTTATGATGGAGTGTACGTCCATCGCATACCTTACAGCCTGGAGCGGTACGGTCAGTTCAGGGAGTTGCCTATCCTATTTCACAATCTCAACTATAGCCATGCCGCGTATGAAGAAGCCCTACGGCTGGTGGATAAGGAAAATGTGCGGCTTATAGATTCCCCACTCTGGGGGCTCGAGGGACTGGTCGCCGCGGTGAGCGGAATCGTACCGGTCGTGCTGCGGCTGCAAACTTCCGTACGGCAGGTCTCCACACTTCAGGCGCGGCGTGATGAGCAGGCCAGATTGATAGGAGAGCTGGAACGGACATTCATCGAGCGAGCGTCGTACTGGATTCCGAATTCCTGCGCTACTCTGGACGCGATCCAATCCGTTTACGGCGTTTCGTGTGCTCAGCGACGATATACTGTCATCCCGCATGGCATCATACCAGTGCCCGATGATCAGGTGCGCCCATTCGATCTACGTCAGAGTGTGAAGCGGGAACTGGTGGTCCTGTATGTCGGGCGGCTGGAGCAGCGCAAGGGCATTCTGGATTTGTTCCAGGCGATTCCACTGGTCCTGAAGCAGGTACCTGCGGCCAGTTTTGTCATCGCAGGCCAGGACAATAGTCAGCACGACGGGTTCTATCAGCGTATGAAAGTGGATTATCCGACCTACTTCAGTCGGCGTTATCGGGCGTATACCTCTCGCGTCACGTTTACAGGCAGAGTCAACGACAGGGAGCTGGCTGCGCTCTACCAGTCATGCGACCTTTTTGTAGCGCCTTCGCTTTACGAGTCGTTCGGGTTGATCTATCTGGAAGCGATGAACTACGCCAAGCCGGTGATCGGTTGCCGTGCCGGCGGTGTGCCTGAGGTGATAGAAGACGGGATAACCGGTCTGCTTGTGCCACCGGGCGCACCGTCTGCGCTGGCCGAGGCAATCATCTCGTTGCTCACATCACCTGATCTATTGCACCAGATGGGGCTGGCCGGACGGCAGCGGCTATTGCAACAGTTCAGTTACACCCAGATGGCGCAGCGGTTCGAGCAGGCGTATCGCGCTGTGCTCTCCGATTCCTCTGTTGTATGACGACCGGGGGCCCGACCTTCTCGCTGATTGTGAATACCACCGACCGCGCTGGCCCGCTCCAGACGCTCCTGCATGCGCTGGAACACCAATCTTACCCTCATTTCGAGGTCGTGATCGTTGTCGGCCCTACACGCGACAATACACTGGAGGTCTTATCAGCATATGAGGGCCGGGTACGGGTGCTGCGCTGTCCCGCTGCAAATCTCAGCCGATCGCGCAATATCGGCCTGCTGGGCGCGCGGGGCGACATTGTTGCCTACATTGACGACGACGCCGTGCCCTGCCAGCGCTGGCTGGAGCAACTGGCCAAGCTGTTTGAGGACCCGCTGCTGACAGGCACCGGCGGCGCCGTCTATATGATTTATCCTCAGGAATCCCGTGTACAGCACCGCATCGGGGTGATGTCATCGCTATTTGAACATAAAGATGTACGCGCCTCCTGGCTGGAGTATCTTGCACCTCCGGGAATGGGCTGCCGATGGGCCGCGCGGATGATGGGCACGAATATGGCATTTCGCCGCCAGGCTGTGCTGGAAGTCGGCGGATTTGATGAATTCTTTGTGTACATTGGCGAGGAAACCGACCTGATTCTACGTATGATAGACGCGGGCTATCTCATTCACCCGGTAATGGAGGCGCCTGTGTACCACATCCCGGCCTCCAGCCGTCACCGGCGGATGTTCAGCGCCTACGGAAAATGGTGGCTACAGACTCGCTCCGGCGTTTACTTTGCTATTAAGAACGGTCTAAAGGCAGGAGACCCTGTGAGACACATTGTATTACGCTGTCTTCACCTGGTGCATGGCCACTGGATCGGGTATGGGCAATATCGGCGCGAGCGCAAAATCACCTGGGCCCAGCTCTGGGTCATGCGCCTGGGCGAACTCTACGCTGTGGCCGTAGGAGCGCTTGCAGGGCTGTTCGCTAAACGCCGCCTTCTTGACCGGAACGTGGTACAATCAAGCATGAATGCCGAAGCTCCCATCCTACGCTTTCAGAACGACCATTCCGGTGCACAGGGCCCCGTGGACCCGATCGGCGGGCGGCTGCCGCTACGTGAACTGCCCGCTCCGCCGTTGCGGCTTTGCCTTTTGAGCGGCCAATACCCGCCTGAACATTACGACGGGATCGGACGGCTGACTCATCTGATGGCCCGGGGACTCTTTGAACTGGGGCACACGGTTCACGTGGTCACACGCGGCGACACGGAGCGTATAATGTTCTACGACGGGGCGTATGTACACCATATTCCGCCTTGTAATGACCGTTACAGTGCCTACCGGCGTTTCCCTAACCTGTTTTATGCACTGAACTACAGCCACGCCGTTTACGAGAAAGTCAGACGTCTCGTAATGAATGATGGAGTCCATCTCGTAGACTCGCCTCTCTGGCAATTCGAGGGGCTGGTCACGGCGGTTAGTGGTATCATCCCAACGGTAGTGCGGCTCGTCACGGCGTTCCCGCAAGTGACCGAGCTTCAGCGTGAGCACAGCGAAGATACCCGCCTCGTGGCCGAGATGGAACGGATGCTGATAGAACGCGCGGATCGCGTGTTGCCCAATACCTACGCAACCCTCGAATCAGTGCGCGATATGTATCGCCTGGAGATCGCCGCCGATCGGTACACGGTCGTCCCCTATGGAATCGTGCCAGCGGCGGACGAGGCCATCCGCCCATTCGATCCCCGGCGTGCCGAAGGACCTTTGACAGTGCTCTTTGTGGGAAGATTGGAAAAGCGGAAGGGTATTCTCGATCTCTTCCAGGCTATCCCTGCTGTGTTGCAGGCAGTTCCGGAGACGAAATTCATCATGGCTGGCCGGGATAATAGTGAACATGATGGGTTTCTTCGTCAGACGGGCATGAATTACCCGGCCTACTTCTTGCAGCGGTATGGTCGCTACGCTTCCCGCGTCGAGTTCAGAGGACAGGTGTCCGACGAGGAGCTGCAGTCCCTCTACCAATCCTGTGACCTGTTTGTTGCACCTTCTCTGTATGAGTCATTCGGTTTGATTTACCTGGAGGCGATGAATTATGCCAAACCGGTCATCGGCTGCTATGCCGGTGGTGTTCCAGAAGTAGTGGAAAACGGCATCACCGGGTTGCTGGTTGATCCGGGGGCTCCTCACGCCCTTGCCGAAGCGATGGTGTCCCTTTTGCGCTCGCCCGCCCGTCTGCGCGAGATGGGGCTAGCTGGCCGACAGCGGTTGTTGGATAAATTCACCTACATTCGGATGGCACGTGACTTTGAACAGGCCTACCGGGCTGTGCTGCAACGATCGGCAGAGAGAGCCCGTGTCCTCCCGCAGGGGCAACAATGGCTACCAGCGGGAGAGTGAAAGGAGTGCTTAATGGGAGGAGTTACTGCGGAGGAAGTACTCCAGAGCATCGAGTTTGAATTGTTGCAGGGCGCTGTTTCTCACGACGACCTGGGGGCAGGAATCCAGACCGCACGAGAGTACCAGAACCGAGTACGGGCCGAGCTGCTGGAACTTGCGCATGGTGTGCCAGGCAGCCGCGAGCTCGTGATTCGGCTGTTTCAGATCAACGAGATGTTACTGACACTGGTGCAGGAACTTAATGCGGCCTTGCACGCTCTCCAGGTAGAGATGCGCAAGATGGCCCGGGTGGTACAGGTGCGCGCCAAGTACGAGAGTACGGTGACCGATGCTACTGGCGAGAGTGTGTCCTTCGAGGTACCATCGTTCCCGCCGATGGCTATCCCTTCCTCCGATGTGCAGCGGGCTATGCGATCAGATGCCCTGCACATCGCATTCGATGTGCGTTCCGTTGCCGTCCCCATCGTTGGAGGATGGATCAGACGGCTTAAGTTTGCCCTGCACAACCTGGTTATGTTCTACCTGCGCCAACTGGCACAAAAGCAAGCAGCGGTTAACCGTACATACGGGGAGTGGATTATGTATCTGATCGAAACGTCTGAACGCCAGCAAATACAAATTGACCTGCTGCGTGCACAGGTGGCCTCTCTTCAGGCCCGCTTGGGCGAAGCCGATGGTGCACACCAGGTATAGCCTATGCACATCCTGCACCTGACTCTTCGCTATTGGCCCGCTTACGGCGGGGCTGAACAGCACCTGCGCGAGCTTTCCGAGCGCTTCGCCGCCGATGGCCACCACGTGACCGTCGCCGTCACCGATGCGCTCGACTTTGAGCTGCTCTGGGAACCCCACCGCCGCCGCGTCGCTAAACGGCAGGAGGAGCTGAACGGTGTCCGCGTGCTGCGTTTCCCGCTGCGCCATCTCCCGGCTTCTACCCTGGCCTACCCTGCCCTGAGGCGCCTGCTGTGGCTGCTCTCGCTTGTGCGCCCGGTTCCACACGGGCTGCTCGCCAGCTTGGCCCGCTTCACCCCGTGGGTGCCGGACCTCTGGCGCTGGCTGGAACGCACCGATGAGCATTTCGACCTCGTCGCTGCGATGAACATTTGCTTCGAGCCGATCATCGAGGCTGGCCTGCACTTTGCACGACGCCGGGGCATACCTTTCGTGATCTACCCCATCACCCATCTGGGCGCCGGTCGCGCCCCGGGCCGGGATGCCCTCAGCCGCTTCTACACTATGCGCCACCAGGTCGCGCTGGTCCAGGCTGCCGACGCAGTGGTCGCCCAGACACCCACCGAGAAAAGCTTCTATGAGGGGCACGGCGTCCCCCCGGCGCGCATCTCGGTAGTGGGCCCGGGGGTACATCCCCCCGCGCTGGAGGGAGGCGCTGGCCGGCGCTTCCGCTTCTGTCACAACATCGAAGGTCCGCTGGTGACCTCCATCTCCTCTATGACCTATGACAAAGGCACCATCCACCTGGTCGAAGCGGTGCGCCGGCTCTGGCGTGCCGAGCGTTCAGTGAGCCTGGTGCTGGCTGGCTCGCCTATGACTCCCTTCCGCTATTACATGGCGAACCTCCCCCACTCGGCCCGCCTGCGCATTAATATCATCGAACGCATCAGAGAAGAGGAGAAACGAGACCTGCTGGCCGCTACCGACATCTTTGCGATGCCCTCGCGCACCGATTCGTTCGGCATCGCGTACCTGGAGGCCTGGCTCTACGGCAAGCCGGTTATCGGTGCCCGCACCTGGGGTGTGACGGACGTGATAGAAGACGGCAAAGACGGGCTGCTCGTGCCGTTTGGGGATGTGGACGCGCTGGCCCAGGCGATTTCCTGGCTGCTCGACCATCCCCGCGAACGGGCGGAGATGGGCCTCAGAGGGCAGCAGAAGGTGTATTGCTGTCACACCTGGGAACATAAATACGCAATGGTTAAGGAACTGTACCTGAAGCTGGCAGGGAACCGCTGACCATGCACCTGGTCATCAACGCCTCGGAGATCGGACGACGGCGCGGGGGAAACGAGACATATTTGCTGGGCCTGATCTGGGGATTGGCTGCTCTCAGCAGTCGGCCTCAGGTGAGCCTGCTCACCTGCCGCTGGGATGATTTTCCCCCGCTCCCGCCCTCTTTTCCTCAGCTAAATGTAGGCCCTTACCGGCGTCTCCCTTTCTTCCTCTGGCAACAAGCGCTTGCGCTGCGTCGTCTGAAGGCCGACTGGTATCTCTCCAACTTCTTCCTTCCCCCCGTCTTGCCATGCCGGGGGGTCGTGGTGGTGCACGACCTCTCGTTTCGCGCGTATCCCGACTATTTTCCTCGGCCCGTGGCCTGGTACATGCGCTGGCTGACCGGCCTGGCTGTGCGTCAGGCTCACCTGGTCGTCACCGTCTCTGAGTTCTCCCGGCGCGAGCTGCTCCGCTTCTACGCAGTGGATGAGAGGAAGGTGGTCAGCATTCACAACGGCGTCGGGCCCGAGTTCCGCCCTGCCCGTGATGAGGCGACCGGGGCTGCCGATCGTGCGGCCATCGCCCGCTACGGGGTCACTCCCCCGTACATCCTGGCCGTGGGGAACATCCATCCGCGTAAAAACCTGGCCCGTCTCCTTGAGGCCTACTTGACGCTGCGCAGGCGCCGCGCCGACATTCCACCGCTGGTGTGGGCGGGGATCGAGCGGTGGGGTAGTGACGAGCTACTGGAACGCGCCCGTACCGCTGGCGTCACCCTTACCGGCTTCATCGCACAGGCCGACCTGCCGTCCCTCTACCGGCAGGCGACGATGCTGGTGTACCCGTCGCTGTATGAGGGCTTCGGCCTGCCCCCCCTGGAAGCGATGGCCTGCGGCACGCCGGTCATTACCAGCAATACTACCAGCCTGCCTGAGGTGGTGGGGGAGGCTGCGCTGCGGGTGGACCCCGCAGACACCGTAGCCATAGCAAGCGCGATAGAGCGTCTGCTCGACGACAGTGCGCTGCGCGAACGGTTGCGGCAGGCCGGCCTGGAACGAGCGGCACTGTTTACCTGGGAGCACACGGCGCGTCGTCTAGTCGAGCAATTGAGGTAAGGAGAGGTGTCAGTGGACTGGTGCACACAACCAGAACATTCAAAGGCGTCCGGTACTGGGTCTTTACCTGTTTTAACCCTGCACTCGTATGCGCATCGAACTTGTTGACATCCACAAGCACTTCGGCCCTGTCCGGGCCAACGACGGTGTCTCGCTGACGCTGGAGCCCGGCGCCATCCACGGCCTGCTCGGCGAGAACGGCGCCGGCAAGACGACACTGATGAAATGTCTCTCTGGCTACCTGTCGCCGGATAGGGGCGCCATCCTGGCCGATGGGCAGCCGCTCTCCTTTGCCTCCCCTGCCGAAGCGCTTCGGCACGGAATCGGCATGCTGCACCAGGACCCGCTTGATTTCCCCCAGATGCGCGTGCTGGACAATTTCCTGCTCGCCTTCGACCATCGCTTCTTCCCCGACCGACGGCGTGGGAAGGCGCTGTTGCAAGAACTGGGCACGCGTTTCCAGTTCAACCTGGACCCCGACGCCGAGGTAATGAGCCTGACCGTCGGTGAGCGGCAGCAATTGGAGATGCTGCGCCTCCTGGCCCTGGGCGCCCAGGTCATTATCCTCGACGAGCCAACGACGGGCATCTCGGCCCCGCAGAAGGCGCAACTCTTTGCCACGCTGCGCCGGCTAGCCGAGGAAGAGGGTCGCTCAATCGTCTTTGTTTCCCACAAATTGGAGGAGGTGGAGGAACTGTGCCACCGCGTCACCGTCCTCCGGCATGGCAAGGTGACCGGTGAGGCCGAAGCGCCTTTTCAGGTCAATCGCCTCGTGGAGATGATGTTCGGGCGTAGCCTCCCGCCGACCGAGCGCGTCCCGGTCACGCCGGGACCGCCAGTGCTGGAGGTGGAGGGACTGGTCGTCCCCTCGTACCAGCTCACCGTGGAGGGAGTTAACCTCTGCGTGCGCGCGGGCGAAGTGGTCGGGCTGGCGGGCCTGGAGGGGAGCGGGCAGCGGCTATTCCTGCGCGCCTGCGCCGGACTGGAACGCACGGCGGCAGGATGCATCCGGGTCGGTGGGCGGGACCTGACCGGCGCGCCCTACCGTCGCTTCCTGGAGGCGGGCGTCGCCTACCTGCCTGCCGGCCGGCTGGAGGAAGGACTGGTCGGCGGCCTGACGCTCGCCGAGCACTTCGCCCTGGCCGAGCGGCGAGGTCCCTTCTTCCTCAACTGGGCGGCGGCGCGGGAACGGGCTGCCGCGCACATCGGCCGCTTCAACATCGTGGGCCGGCCCGACACGCCCGTCGAGGCCCTCTCCGGCGGCAATCAGCAGCGGGCGATGCTGGCGCTGCTCCCGTCGCGGCTGAACGTGCTGTTGATGGAGCACCCCACGCGCGGGCTGGACGTCGAATCGTCTAACTGGGTGTGGGAACAACTGCTGGCGCGGCGGGCAGAGGGCACGGCGATCCTCTTTATCTCCGCCGACCTGGACGAGATTCTGGAGCGGTCGGATCGCGTCGTCGTCTTTTGTGGAGGGCGGATGTCGGCGCCGCTGGAGGCGTGCCGCACGACGGTGGAGCAGTTGGGGTATCTGATTGCGGGGAAGGATGTGGGGTGTGAGGCGGGAAACGTGAGGCGTGAAACTGAGGTGGGATGAGAGTTTCTAAATTGACCGACATCTTGCTGACGCTGGCACCGCTCCCCCTGGCGCTGGCGTTCACCTCCCTGGCGCTGCTGATCGTCGGCGGGTCGCCGCTGGAGGCCTACCGCCAGATTCTGGCCGGCGCGTTCGAGAGCCCGGCCAAGGTCGCCGACGTGGTCACGGCCTGTGTGCCGCTCGTCCTCTGCGGGGCCGGACTGTGCGTCACCTTCACCGCCGGGCTGTGGAACGTCGGCGTGGAGGGTCAGATTATCCTGGGCGCCATCTTTGCGACCTGGGTGGCGCGTCATATTCTCTGGCCGCAGGCGCCGGTGCTGACTCTGATGGTGCTGGCCGGGATGCTGGGCGGCGCCCTCTGGGGTATGCTGGCGGGGCTACTCAAGGTCTATGGCAGGGTGCACGAGATTTTCGGCGGGCTAGGCCTCAACTACGTGGCGCAGGGGCTGGTCATCTGGCTCATCTTCAACCCCTGGAAACGCGCCGAAGGAGCCACGATGCAGGGCACCGACCCCTTCCCTGCCCCGGCCTGGATGCCCACGCTGGGCCGTCTGCGCGTTGCGCCGCTGGCGGTGATCCTGGCGTTGGCGGCGCTGGTCGTGATCTATTTCGCGCTGCGCGGGACGCGCTGGGGACTGGAGTTGAAGGCGCTGGGGAAGAATTTTCGCGCCGCCTTCCTGCTGGGCGTCCCCAGCACGCCGCGGATGTTGACCGCGTTCGCTGTCTGTGGGGCACTGGCAGGATTGGCCGGCGCCATCCGTTGCTCCGCCGTCTATGGACGGCTGATCCCTGAAATCTCCGGCGGGCTGGGGTATCTCTCGCTGCTTGTCGCGCTCCTCTCGGCCTATCGGCCTCAGTGGGTGCCGCCGATCGCGCTCTTCTTTGCCGCGCTGGGGGTGGGTAGCCCGCGCCTGGAACTGAACTTGCAACTGGATTCGTCCATCGGCGGCGTGACCGAAGCCTCGGTGGTGCTGGCAGTGCTGTTGGTGAACGGCTGGCGCGCGCTCCTGGCGCGGCGCCGCGCCTTGCAGGAGGAGGCGGCCTGATGGACACCAGTTTTCTGATCCAGACCTTGGCCTCGATTGTGGCGGCCTCCACGCCGGTCGTGCTGGCCTCCATCGGCGAGACCATCTCGGAAAAGAGCGGCGTCATCAACCTTTCGCTGGATGGCTCAATCGCGCTTTCGGCGATGACGGCCTTCGCCGTCGCCTTCACCACCGGCAGCGTCACGCTGGGCATCCTGGCGGCGATGGCGGTGGGAGCGTTCGTCGCGCTGGTGGTGGCCTTCGCCAGCATTACCCTGCGCCAGCAACAGGTGGCCGTGGGTTTTGTGCTGACGCTGCTGTGCGCCGACCTGGCCGATTTCCTGGGCACCCCGTTCGTCCGCAAGCCCGGCCCCGAAATGCCCCACCTGCCCGTCCCCTACCTTTCCGCCATCCCTCTCATCGGCCCGATCCTCTTTGACCATAACCTGTTCATCTACCTGAGTATGCTCTCCATCGTCGCCACCTGGTGGTACATTTATAAGACGCAGCCGGGGCTCAAGTTGCAGGGGGTAGGTGAGCGACCGGAGGCGGCGTTTGCGCGCGGGGTGAACGTCAATCGTCTACGTTATCTTTACTGCGTGGTCGGCGGCGCGCTGGTGGGATTGGCCGGCGCGTCTTATTCACTGAGCATCAAACTGGGCTGGAGCCATCGCCATACCTTCGGCATCGGCTGGATCGCCCTCGCCATCGTCATCTTCGGCGGCTGGAATCCCTGGCGGGTGGCGGCGGGAGCCTATCTGTTCGGCCTGTTCAAGGCACTGGGGAGCATCCTGCAGCGCAATCCGGCCTTCTCCGGCGTGCCGACCCAGATTTTCGCTTCGGCGCCGTTCGCGCTGATGATCTTTGCGCTGTTGCTGGTGAGCAGTGAAGGCGTGGATCGGCTGCTGGCGCTCCTGCCGGTGCGCCTGGCGCGCGCGCTTGACCGCGCGATGCGCGGACGTCCGCCGGGGGGATTGGGCAAGCCATTTGTCCAGGGGTGATGTTCATCTCGATACGCATTTGCATCAGCGGTTGACCTATGGTAAAATATGTGCCCGACAGAGACATCCGATGCTCGGCACTTTAAGGAGTACGTCAGCCGCAGATTTGCAGCACAGGGAATGTAGAGACTTTGATAGCGCGTCTCTGTGCATATATCGTGCGCTGTGTGCATCTCAGGTCAACCATAACGAGTATTGCCCAGGCTAAGCTTTTTCGAGGAGGAATCGTGCCGTTAAGCAAAGTTGAAAAAGAAGCGATCATCCAGGAATACGGTCGTGCGCCCAACGACACCGGTTCCCCGGAAGTACAGATCGCGTTGTTAACCACACGGATCAACCAGCTAACAGAACATCTCAAAATCCACAAGCACGACGAACACTCCCGTCGGGGACTGATCAGGATGGTCGGTCAGCGCCGAAGACATCTGACCTACCTCAGCCGCAAGTCTCCGGAGCGCTATCGCGAGCTGATCAAGCGCCTCGGCTTGCGCAAATAGCTCGCTCAGGGGTGCCTGTGCGCTGTGGGTGCAGGCTATCATGTCACCTTGATGCAAACGAGTAGATGAGGCATGCCCATCTACTCGTTTGGTATATGCATTATGATCCGAGGGAGGTCTGGCGCAGGTCCAGGTATTGGGGAGTGTAGCGTAGCGGCGCTCTGCTACGAGATACTCCCCAGTCCCTGACCTTGCGTCTGGCCTCCCACACTATCAGGAGGTCACAAATGAATAGTCAAAGTTTTACCGCCTTGCTGGGAGGGACGACTGTCACGCTCGAGACGGGCAAACTGGCCATGCAGGCTGGTGGGGCCCTCACGATACGCCAGGGCGATACGGTGCTGCTTGTCACTGCTACAATGTCGCCCACCCCCACGAAAGAGGCTGACTTTTTTCCCCTCACCGTAGACTTCGAGGAGCGTTTATATGCCGCCGGTCGCATCCCCGGCTCGTTCCTGCGCCGCGAAGGGCGCCCTACGGAGTCGGCGATTCTGACGGCGCGCCTGGCTGACCGCCCCATCCGCCCTCTGTTCCCTGCCGATCTGCGCAACGAGGTGCAGGTTGTCATCACCGCTCTCTCCTATGATGAAGAGTGGCAGCCGGATATTCTCTCCATCATCGGCGCCTCGGCTGCTCTCACTATCTCTGAAATCCCCTTCAACGGTCCGGTAGGAGCTGTGCGGGTGGGGTATATTGACGGGGAGCTGGTCGTCAACCCCAGTGTCTCGCAGATGGAACGCAGTACGCTCGACCTGCGCGTCGCCGGCACTGCTGAGGCGCTCCTGATGGTCGAGGCCGGTGCCGGGGAAATCGAGGAAGGGGTGATGCTTGAAGCGCTGCGCCTGGGCCATGAGGCGATGCAAGACGTCATCCGCGTCCAGAACGAGATGCGTAAGGCGGTTGGCAAGCCTAAGGTCCAGTACACTCCCTTCGTCTTGCCGGCGGAGCTGGTGCAGGTCATACGGCAGGAGGCATCGGAACGCCTGATAGAAGCGATCTATGGCGCGCAAAGTAAATTGGAGCGCAACGAGCGGCTACGGCGTCTGGAAGAAGGACTGATTGGTGCCCTGGGCGAGCAATGGGATGCTCCTCTCATACGCGCGGCACTGGCCGAGGTGGAGCGTGAGATCGTCCGTAGACGCACGCTTGAGGAAGGCATACGAGCCGACGGGCGCGATCAGTATACCATCTGTCTCTTATACACATCT
>JAOAAG010000259.1 GCA_026418995.1 Anaerolineae bacterium | reverse complement strand
ACTAGTTCGCTCGTCGGCAGCGTCAGATGTGTATAAGAGACAGCGCATGTGGGGCCACGGGCCCTGGGTGTCGCGGCAGTCAGTTGCAGGTAGGCATGCTGAACCCGGTTGAGAAGCTGACCAAAATCCTCCAGTTCGAGGCGGAAATGGGTTGTGAGGACAGGGCGATGCTGGGCGGCCTGTCCAGATACACGGAGACCTGGCTGCGCGAGGCGGGACAGGTGTTCGGAGAGGAAGCCGGAGCCTGGTGCAGGGATATCGCGGCGCGCCTGTATGCTTACAGCATGCTCCCCGATGCGGCGGCACGCCGTGAGGCATTGCAGGCGCTGCTGGAGGCGCTCAAGCAGGCTCCGGTTCTCCCCGCTCGGCCTGTGGAACGGAAGGCTCCCCGGCCACAACCGCCCCCCCAGCCTACCCCGCCCCGGCCTGAGCGGGAATCGGCCGGCCTCGATGCACCCGTTACTGTGCTGCGCGGGGTCGGGCCCAGGCAGGCTAAGCGCCTGGCCCGGCTGGGGGTGCGCACGATACGCGATTTGCTCTACCTGTTTCCCCGCCGTTACAACGATTATTCCCAGCTCAAGACGATCAATCGCCTGGAGTACGGGGAGGAGGTCACCGTTATCGCCCAGGTGTGGGACGCCGGCACGCGCCGCACGCGTGGCGGCGGCGAGCTGTTTAAAGCCATCCTCTCTGACGGCACCGGCTTCGTGGAGGCCACCTGGTTCAATCAGACCTACCTGGCCGATAAGATCAAACGCGGCCAGCATATCTCCGTCAGCGGCAAGGTAGACGAGTACATGGGGCGGCTGTGCTTCAGCTCGCCGGAATGGGAGCCGCTTGACGATGATATGGTTCACACAGGACGTATCGTTCCGGTGTATCCTCTGGTGCAGGGGATAGGGGCCAAATGGCTGCGCGACCTGACCAAGCACGTGGTGGACTACTGGTCCAGGCGGCTTACCGATTATATGCCCCCCTCCATCATCAAAGAAGCTGGGCTGATGAGCCTGGGGGAAGCCATCGCCCAGATTCATTTCCCGGAAAGCCAGATGGCCCTCCAGTGTGCCCGTTATCGGCTGGCCTTCGACGAGTTATTCCTGTTGCAGATCGGGTTGCTCCGCCAGTATCACCAGTGGCGCGCCGAGGCTGGCCGGCCGTTGCAGATAGACATGGCACTGCTGGATCGTTTCGTCGCCAGCCTGCCGTTTCGGTTGACGCAGGCTCAACAAAAGGTGCTTCAGCAGATCATCAGTGACCTGCGCTCGGAGCGGCCGATGAATCGCCTCCTGCAGGGGGACGTGGGCTCGGGCAAGACGGTCGTGGCAGCCGCGGCGCTGGCGCTCGCCACGGCAGCCGGTGCTCAGGCTGCGCTGATGGCTCCCACCGCCATCCTGGCCGAACAGCACTATCACACCTTAACCCGCCTCTTCGAGCACTGGCCAGGGAGGAAACCCGTCGTGCGCCTGCTCACCGGAAACGTTACCCCCCGCGAGCGGGAGGAGATTTATGCTGGCCTTGCCGACGGCAGCATTGACCTGGTCGTCGGCACCCATGCGCTGATCCAGGAAGGCGTGCAGTTCAAGGAGCTGGTCCTGGCGGTGATAGATGAGCAACACCGCTTTGGCGTGCGGCAGCGGGCTGCGCTGCGACAAAAGGGGTACTCCCCGCACCTGCTGGTGATGACCGCTACTCCTATCCCCCGCTCGCTCCAACTGACCATCTGGGGCAACCTGGATGTTTCGGTGATTGACGAGATGCCGCCGGGGCGCAAACCGATTACCACCCGTGTCATCGGCCCGGCCGAACGGGAGCGGGCCTACAGCTTCCTGCGCAGCCAGGTTGCTAAGGGAAGGCAGGCCTTCATCATCTGTCCGCTCATCGAGGAGTCCGAGAGCATTGAGGCAGCCGCTGCCGTTGAAGAGTATGAGAGGCTCCAGAAATACGTCTTCCCCGACCTGCGGGTGGGGTTATTGCATGGGCGTATGAAGGGTGAGGAGAAGGAAGGCACGATGCGCCGCTTTGCGCAGGGCGAGCTGGATATCCTGGTCTCCACCTCAGTGATCGAAGTGGGGATAGATGTGCCCAACGCGACGGTGATCCTCATCGAGGGAGCTGAGCGGTTCGGGCTGGCCCAACTGCACCAATTTCGCGGACGGGTGGGGCGGGGCGAGCACCCCTCGTATTGCCTGCTGGTCGCCAACTCCTCTGCTCCAGAGGCACAGGAAAGGTTGAAGGCGGTCGAGTCCACGCTCGACGGCTTTGCGTTGGCGCAGAAAGACCTGGAGATGCGCGGGCCAGGTGACTTCCTGGGTACCCGGCAGGCCGGTTTCCCGGAGCTGAAGCTGGCCAATGTGACCGATTTGCGCCTGGTGGAGAGTGCGCGCCAGGCGGCGCAGCGTCTTTTCAACCTGGACCCGCAACTAGCTCATCCCGACCATCGCCTGCTGGCCCGGCAGGTCGCGCAGTTCTGGCGAGAGGAGGGGGGAGAGATAAGTTAGCAAACCGCAGGTGACCGTCACTTTTGACGTGACTGTCGCCTGTAGGAGGAGAGAACATTTGCCCTACACAGCTATCTACCCCGGCACGTTTGACCCGATCCACTTCGGGCACATAGATATCGCTACCCGTGCTGCCCAAATTTTCGATGTGCTGGTCGTAGCCGTGTATGACCGGCCGGCAAAGACCCTGCTCTTTACCGTGGAGGAGCGCGTGGCACTGGCACGCCAGGCCCTGGCAGACCTGCCCAATGTACGCGTCGCGCCTTACAGCGGGCTGACGGTGGAGTTCGCGCGCCAGGTTGGTGCCCGCGCCATCGTGCGGGGGCTGCGCGTCATCTCCGACTTCGAGCTTGAGTATCAGATGGCGCTCATCAACCGTGAACTGGCACCGGAGATCGAGTTTGTCTGCCTGATGACGCGGCAGTCCCATGCCTTCCTCAGTGCCAGTATCGTCAAAGAAATCGCGCTGCTCAGGGGCGATGTGAGCAGAATGGTCCCCTATCACGTGGCTGTCGCGCTGCAGGCCAAGCTGCACGAGCGGGAAAAGAGCCATGAACCGACGCCGCTGGTTTCGCTGCGAGATTAAAGTCGGAGGCCGAGATGGACATTCTACACCTGGTGGACCGCCTGGAGGAAGTCATCAAGGAGAGTACCCGATTACCATTTGGTGGCCTGCGTTTGGTAGACGAGCGGCGTATCTGGCCACTGATTGACCAGATGCGCGTCTCGGTGCCCGAAGAGGTGCGCCGGGCGGAGCGGGTTGTCCGCGAGAGGGAGCGCACGATGGCCCAAACGCAGGAGGAGGCTGAGCGCATCCTCGCGCTAGCTCGCAGCGAGGCCGCCCAATTGGTAGCTGAACACTCGATTACCCGCGCTGCCGAGGAAAGGGCCACTGCCATCCGCAAGCAGGCCGAGCTCGAAGCGGAAAAGATACGCATCGGCGCCGACGAGTACGCCTTTGAGGTACTCTGCAATCTGGAACAGGAGTTGAAACGGGCGCTCACGGTCATCGAAAACGGTATCCGCACCATTCAGGCCGAGCGTGAGAGGCACGAGACCAAACGCCAGCCTTAGCCCGCTTGTCCGGCGTTCGGCCAGGTTACCTTGCTCAAATTCTACTTTGTGGTACAATGTGTCCGATTACGCACGCTCCCTGACCGGAGAGGTCGTGCCGGGGAGGCAGCCGCCCCGGTCCCTCGCAGGAATGATGGGGGCGGAGGATATAACGGTTAAGGAGGTACTTTAGCATGGCTGTAGTCTCTATGAAAGCACTCCTGGAGACCGGAGTGCATTTCGGTCACCGCACCCGGCGCTGGCACCCGAAGATGAAGCCCTACATCTTCACGGAGCGCAACGGGGTGCACATCATTGACTTGCAACAGACCCTTGCCGCGATCGAAGAGGCGTATGGGGTGGTCCGCGAAACCGTGGCCACCGGAGGGACAGTCCTCTTCGTGGGCACCAAGCGCCAGGCTCAGGACACCATCGCACAGGAAGCCCAGCGCTGTGGCATGCCGTATGTCAACCAGCACTGGCTGGCCGGTACCCTGACCAACTGGCGCACTATCAGACAGCGCATTGATTACCTGCTCAACCTTGAAGCCCGACGCGACCGGGGTGACTTTGAGCGGTTGACCAAAAAAGAGGCCCTCGGCCTTCTGCATCAGATCGAAAAACTCAACGAGCGGCTGGGGGGTATCAGGAGCATGCGCGATCTCCCGGATATGCTGTACGTCGTGGATGTGCGCCGGGAGGCGACTGCCGTGACCGAGGCGCACAAATTGCGCATCCCTGTTGTGGCTATTGTGGACACCAACTGCGACCCCTCCCTGATAGATTACGTGATCCCAGCCAACGACGACGCGATCAGAGCGATTAAACTGATCACCTCCAAAATCGCCGATGCGGTGCTGGAGGGGATCGCCCTGCGCAAGGCCTATGAGCCAGAGGAGATGGCGGAGGGCGAGGCGCTGGGTCCAGAAGATGAAAAGTACCTCAGTCCGGCCACGCTGGCCCGCTTGAGAGAACTGGAATTGGAAGCGCTGGAGGGTACGGCAGCCGGTGAATTCGCGGCCTACGGCCTGGACGAGGAGTACGGCGAGTACGCAACGACTTACGAGGAATACGAGGACTTCGGGGAAGAGGAAGCATACGAAGGACGTACCAAGTACGGGGATAGCGAGGATTGGGACGAGTAAGCAGGTGACGGTCACTCCAGGTGACCGCCACCCTGACCAGCGATACCAGGCTAAGGGGGCGGAGAATTGGCAATCACCACTGAAATGGTCAAAGCTTTGAGAGAGGCCACCGGCGCGGGGGTGCTGGACTGCCGGAAGGCGTTGGAGGCCTGTGGCGGCGATTTTGAGAAGGCGGTGGTCAGACTGCGTGAGCAGGGCCTGGCTGAGGCCGCGAAACGTGTTGACCGCAAAGCCTCCGAAGGGCGTGTGGAGGCCTACGTCCATCCGGGCAATCGCATTGCCGTGATGCTGGAACTGAACTGCGAGACCGACTTTGTCGCCCGCACGCCCGAATTCCAGGAGCTGGCTCACGACCTGGCGCTCCACATCGCGTTCGCCGCGCCCCGCTATATGACCCGCGAGGACGTGCCACCGGAGGTCATCGAGCAGGAGCGGGCGATCTACCGCGCCGAGGCTTTGGGGGAAGGAAAGCCTGAGCAAGTCGTGGACCGGATAGTCGAAGGCCGGCTGGAGAAGTTCTATCAGCAAACCTGCCTGATGGAGCAACCGTTCGTCAAGGACGAGGGCAGAACGGTGAGAGACGTGATCACGGACGTCGCTGCCAAAGTGGGGGAGAACGTCATCCTGCGCCGTTTTGTGCGCTACAAGCTGGGAGAAGAGAGTTAATCTGACCGCATGGCGGTAGCGAAATACAAACGGGTGCTGCTAAAACTGGGCGGTGAGTCCCTGGCCGGCCCGGGCGGTTTTGGCATCAGCCCCCATATGGCCGATGAAATCGCGGCTAAAGTCGTGGCGATGCGCAATCTGGAAACCGAAGTGGCCATCGTGCTGGGGGCGGGTAACATCTGGCGTGGGCGCGATGGCCTGGCCCATGGCATGGACCGCGCCACGGCAGACCACATGGGGATGCTCGCTACGGTGATGAATGCGCTGGCCCTCGCCGATGCACTGGAACGTATCGGCATCACCACGCGGGTGCAGACCGCCATAGAAATGCGGGCCGTGGCCGAGCCCTACATCCGCCTGCGCGCGATTCGCCACCTGGAAAAAGGGCGCGTCGTCATCATCGGCGGGGGCACCGGCAACCCCTACTTCACCACCGACACGGCTGCTGCGTTGCGGGCGATGGAGTTCAACGCCGTTCTGCTGATCAAGGCCACCAAAGTGGACGGGGTATATGCCGAAGACCCCCACGAAAATCCCGACGCGGAGAGGTTTGACCACCTCACCTATATGCAGGCCCTGGAGATGCGCATCGGGGTGATGGACGCGACGGCGATCTCGCTGTGCATGGAAAACGATATGCCGATCCTGGTGTTGAATCTGTGGCAGCCGCACAGCCTGGAACAGGCCGTTCTGGGGGAACCCATCGGCACGCTGATCTCACGGTAGCTGGCAGCCTGGCCTTCTTGTGAGTTAGAGCGCGTGTTTGAGGTCGAACGGTGTGCCGTGGCGAGCGATCCATTCTGCTCGGCGCTCGTCCACGGGCCTGCGAGGAGGAAGGCCTAACGAGCACGGTAGTGGAACATGATTAAAGAAGTGCTCCGGGAATCGGAAGAACATATGCGGAAGGCGATTGAGGCGCTGGAGGCCGATTTGCGGGCCGTCCGCACCGGGCGGGCCTCGCCTGCGCTGGTGGAACGGGTGATGGTCGAGTATTACGGCACGCCCACGCCACTCAACCAACTGGCAGTCATCTCGGCCCCGGAGCCTCAGTTGCTCACCATCCGTCCCTATGATCCCAAGTCGCTGGGCGACATTGAGCGGGCCATTCTCAAGTCCGAGCTGGGACTCACCCCTTCCAATGATGGCCGTATCATCCGCCTGCCCATTCCCCGCCTCACTGAGGAGCGGCGGCAGGAGCTGGCCAAATTGGTGCGCCAGCGGGTCGAGGAGGGAAAGGTCGCCCTGCGCAATATCCGCCGCGATGCCCTCGACACGCTGCGCGAGTTTGAAAAGGAAAAAATGATCTCCGAGGATGAGTTCTACCGCTCCAAGGATGAATTGCAGGAACTCACCGATCGTTACATCGAGCAGATGGATGAGATCAGCAACCGCAAGCAGCGCGAGCTACTGGAAGGTTAATGGTCAACCAGCCTGACCAATCGGCTCAGGGTGAGCAGAAATATCCGCCGCTGGAGCGGATTCCACAGCACGTTGGCATCATTATGGATGGCAATGGCCGCTGGGCGAAGGCCCGTGGGCTGCCGCGCACGGCCGGCCATCGTGCCGGTACGGAGAATTTGCGGCGCGTGCTGCGGGCAGCGGTTGAGTTTGGTATCCCCATCCTCACCATTTATGCTTTCTCCACCGAAAACTGGGGCCGCCCCAGTGGTGAGGTGCAGGCCCTGCTCTCCATCCTGGAGCGGGTTATTGATCGGGAACTGGCAGAGCTCCATGCGGAAGGAGTCTGCCTGCGCCACATCGGTCACCTGGAACGTCTCCCCGCCCGGCTTCAGCAGAAGGTTCGTGATGCGATCGAGTTGACCAGAAACAACCGGCGGCTCATTCTGAATGTCGCCTTCGACTACGGTGGGCGGGCGGAGCTGGTGGATGCCATACGCCGTATCATCGCCGACGGGGTGCCCGCCGAACAGGTTAACGAGGAGCTGGTCAGTCGCTACCTCTATACGGCAGAGCTGTCCGACCCTGACCTGATTATCCGCACCAGCGGAGAGATGCGCATCAGCAATTTCCTGATCTGGCAGGGCGCCTATGCCGAGTTCTATGTGACGCCTACCTTGTGGCCTGACTTCGATAAGGATGAGCTGTACAAGGCGCTGGTGGAATACAACCGACGCCAGCGCCGCTTCGGGCTGGTGCCCGAGTCATAGATTTGAAAGCTGGGGCGCGAAAAGCCCGGGCAGCGCGCTGTGGGACGGGCGTCGCGCTATAACTCCGACAACCCGCCCGGTAGCCTTAAGGACCGGGGCAGCCTTGGCAGGTAAACTCTCCACCAGTGCGCCGATGCTTCTTGATCCGTGCTACGTTCACGTCTCCTGACCGCAATTGTCCTGATCCCTGTCGTCGTAGGCTGCATCTACTGGGGTAAGCTGGCGTTTCTCGCTCTGGTGATGCTGCTTTTGACTCTGGCAGAGATCGAGTTCTGCCAGTTGGTGACCCGTCAAGGTTTCCGCCCTGCTCCTGTGTTTGGGGTGGGGCTGGTATGGGTCTTCTTGCTGAGCGCCTATCTGCAGGCGCCTTGGGCGCAGAGCGCGGGATTGGCTCTTGTCTTCCTGGCTTCCCTGGCCTGGCAACTGGCTCACCGCGAGGGGATGCCGGTGGCCGATTGGGCCCTGACTGTCAGCGGCGGTATCTACCTGGGAGTGTGTGGGGCCCACCTGATCGCACTCCGCGCTCTTCCAGACGGCCTATGGTGGACGTTGACGGTCATCCCCTCGGTGATGCTGGCGGATTCGGCTGCCTATTTCATAGGGAGCCGGTGGGGACGGCGCAAGCTGGCCCCCGTGCTCAGCCCCGGCAAGACGTGGGAAGGGTATGTGGGGGGGATTGTTGTTGGAGCGCTGCTTACGGCTTTCTTTGCCTCCTTGTGGCGCCTTGGAGCAGGCGCAGGGAGCGCCGTCGGTGCCACGCATGGCCTGATCCTGGGCACACTGATCGCCACGGTAGCTCCCCTCGGTGACCTGGCTGTCTCGATGATCAAGCGAAGCGCTGGGGTAAAGGACAGCGGCAATCTTTTGCCCGGCCATGGAGGCGCCTTGGACCGGGTGGACAGCATTTTATGGGCTGCGGTGATCGGTTATTACTATGTGCTCCTTGTGGCGTGATACTAGTTGGGAAATTGACGAGTGGACATCGGAGGGGCGTGATGAGCAGCG
>JAOAAG010000254.1 GCA_026418995.1 Anaerolineae bacterium | reverse complement strand
GCGGGTGTTGCTGGTTTTCTCCTCCGTCTCCTGCCCGGCCTGTGTGGAGATGTATCCCCACTTGAGAGCGTTCAGCGCGGCCCACCGCGAGGTGCAGGTGGTGATGGTCTCGCGCGGCTCCGCCGAGGAGAACCGGCGGATAGCGGAGGAGCAGGGCTTCGACTTCCCTGTGCTGGTGTGGGAAGATGCGACAGCGCGCGAATATGCGGTGCCGGGGACGCCGTTCTTCTACGTGGTGGACGAGGAAGGAGTGATCGCCAACAAGGGCTTCGGCAACACACAGGCGCAACTGGAGGCGTTGGCGCAAGGAGGCGCCGAGTGAGGGAGGAGGTGATGGGATGCACGAGATGGGTAATGAAAGGCGCAACGAAGTGACCGGGAAAGTCCGGGCAGAAGGGAGGTGACAGAGATGGCGAGGTATAGTAGAATGCAGCGGGGGATGATGCATGTACTGGCGGCGATGCTGGCGGTGGCGTTCTTGATGGCGATAGCGTCGTTTATAATGCCGATGAACGCATGTGCAATGCCGCCACGGCCGGATGGCGGGGTCGCACCGTTGGGTACGCCTTATCCAGTGGAGATATGTAGCACCACTTGTTGCGACATATGCCAGTGTGGTGGGTGTTGTGGTGGCTACCCGTGTAAGTGCCACAGGATCGGGTGCGTTAAGCGCTGTGATGAGTACTGGCAGGGGTGCCTATCAGGTTGGTACTGCACACCCCGGGCCTGTAACACAGGCGGGTGTTGCCCTTAGCAATGTCTGCTCCAATTACCATTGGAGTGCTACAAAGCCGTCTGTCTTGCCATTGGGATAGCGAGTTGGTTGTTAATGCCAACTCGCTACTCTTTGGATTGGATCTATGATTGAGCATCCGCTACAAGGGAGGACAAACTTGCTTATCTTCTTCGTATGGTGGCTGATTCTACAAATACTAGGCTGGGCAGCACTGCCACTGACTTACCGATTGTTCAAATGGCTGCCAGATCGGGGATATGCTTTTGCCAAACCGCTTGGTCTACTTCTTGTAAGTTATGTACTATGGCTAGGTGCATCGCTGGGCTACATGCGGAACAACCTGGGCGGAATCTTTGTTGCCATCGCAGTGGTGGTTGGCGGAGCCATCTGGTTGTATTGCCGGTATAGAAATGAAAGCCAGGATAGAGAGACGGCCCCCTCTTTGTTGACCTTCCTTCGTGAGCATAAGGGCTTGGTCTTGATAGTAGAGGTCCTCTTCGTTGTGACCTTTTCCCTGTGGACAACTCTACGTGCCTACGCGCCGGACAAGATTATGAGCAGTGGCGGCGAGAAATTCATGGAGATTGCCTTTCTTAATGCTATTCTCAAAAGCCCACAATTCCCTCCTCACGATCCCTGGCTGTCAGGCTTCGCGATCAGTTACTACTACTTCGGCTATGTGATGATGGCCTTGCTCACACGGTTGTCTGGGGCCTCCTCCGGTGTTGGTTTTGACCTGTACGATGCGCTCCTGTTCGCGTTAACCGTCACGGGTACCTTCGGTATAACCTATAACCTGGTGGCTATGGCCCAAAATGCAAAGGTCAAAGGCAAGCACACTTTATCCGACAATCGGCAGCCTGTATCCTACGGAGTGTTGGGCTCACTGTTGGTAACCGTTATGGGCAATCTTGAGGGATTGTTAGAGGCATTGTATGCCAGGGGAATAGTATCGAGGGCTTTCTGGAATTGGATTGACATACCTGACCTGATTGAGAGAGGCCATGTGTCAGGCTCATGGTATCCGGGGCATGGCGAGTGGTGGTGGTGGCGTGCTTCTCGTGTGTTGCGCGACCGGGACCTCCTGGGGCGGCCTCTGCCGATCAGTCCGATAACCGAGTTTCCTTTCTTCAGTTTTCTCCTTGGCGATAACCATCCCCACGTCATGGCGCTGCCTTTTGTTCTCGTGGCTCTAGCTCTGGCTTTGAACCTTCTATGCCGTCAACTCATGGCCGGTGCGAAAAGGGAAACTCCAACGGCCTGGTGGAACCCCATAGCCGCCTGTTTGAATGGCGATGGAATGTTGTTCATTCTGTACGCTCTGATTTTGGGGGCATTGGGGTTCCTGAATACTTGGGACTTTCCTATCTATTTGGCTCTTACCGTTTTGGCTTATGGCATTGGCCGTTACGCCGCCACGGAAGAGACAATTGAGGAATTGCTACAACGGATGGTTGTGTTAGGAGCAGGATTCCTGTTGATAGGTCTGCTTCTCTACTTGCCCTTCTACGTAGGCTTTCGTTCGCAAGCAGGAGGTCTGTTGCCACATCTCTTACCCCCTACTCGCTTGCCACAGTATCTGGTGATGTTTGGCCCTTTTATCCTCATCGTAGCCTGGTTTCTAGCAACATTCTTGAAAAGGGCAATACGGGAGGACTGGAAGCGTCTTTTATGCTCCATCGTCCGATGGTGGGGCCTGGTCCTGCTGGCACATACTGTTTTACTTATGCTGGTGACAATGTCCATCTTATTCACTGAGCAGGGACGCCAGTTCGTTCGAGATACGCTGTCCAATCCTGATGTGCAGCAAGCTCTCGGAAGTGCTGCCCCAGGTGCAATTATGAGAGTTATTCTCATCTCACGCCTGCGTGATCCCTGGCTATTCTTGATCATATCGCTCCTCATCACCTTGGCAGTGGTCAGCATGGTACAGTGTGGGCGGTCGGGGCTGAGGAGTCGCGGGGGATGTGAGTCCAGTAATCTTTTTGTACTTCTCCTCATCTCGACAGGGCTCACTCTGACTCTTAGCACAGAATTTGTCTACTTGCGTGACAGCTTCGGCGTGCGCATGAACACGGTCTTTAAGTTCTACTATCAGGGATGGGTGATGATGGGTTGTGCAAGCGCCTATGCAGTGTGGTGGGTGCTTAATGATGTCGGAGAGCAGGCAGCGAGCGGCATGGAGCGGTGTGCATTTCTCGCTGGAACATTGATCTTGGTAGCTGGGGGAATGGTCTACCCACTTATGGCCGGGTATAGCCGTGTAGCAGGCTTTCAATATAAGCCCACTCTGGATGGTTCGGCCAACATAGCCAGGACCAATCCTGACGATTGGGCGGCTATCGAGTGGCTCCAAGCCAACGCGCAAGGCGTGCCGGTCATCCTGGAGGCGCCCGGCCTATCGTATAACTACGAGGGTCGTATCAGTGCCTTTACCGGCTTTCCCACAGTGTTGGGTTGGTCGCTGCACGAGGGTCAGTGGCGAGGCGATTATGTTGAGCAAGGTAAACGTGAGCCGGATATTGCAACGATCTACACCACCTATAACGGCAGACAAGCCTTGGAACTGCTACATAAGTGGGGAGTGGAATATGTCGTCGTGGGTGTTGTAGAATGGCAGTATGTCGAGCGGCTGTGTAGTCTCCCCAATTACCAATGTCATCCTGCCGGAGCATTGAGAAAATTCGATATGCTTTTGCAGCCAGTCTTTGTGCATGGGCGGACAGCAATCTACCGGGTGCCCGATTGATTGGATTTGGAGTCGCGCCTTCAGGTGGCTTAGATTTAAGGTGGCGATCGGCTGAAGCCTACATTCCTGGCAGCACAAGCATCATCGTCCAGAGTCCAAACGAGCGACAAGGGGTATGAGCCAGCCTGACCGTGTCATCCGCGTTGTTTTTGCCGACGACCATCCCGTTACCCGCGAGGGCATCCGCGCCGCCCTGCAACAAGCCCCGGACATCGAGATTGTCGGCGAGGCCGCCGATGGCGATGAAGCCCAAC
>JAOAAG010000184.1 GCA_026418995.1 Anaerolineae bacterium | reverse complement strand
CCCCCCCCCCCCCCACGCCGACCGCTACCCCCACCTCCACCTCCCCGCCTGCCGTAGTACGGGCCACACCTGTGCCGACCGCTATCCCCACCCCTACTCCCGCGCTTGAGGAACAGGTGCTCGCGTTGCTTTCCACGAATTGGCCTGTCGTCGCGGCAGGCTGTGGCGGACTGATGTTGATAGCGGCGCTCTTCCTGCTCCTGCGCCCGCGTCGGCCCAAACAGCCCACGCCCCGCCCCACCAAACCCTTGACGCCTGAGGGCCCTTACCTGGAGGGAAGCACTGTCTCAGGCCAACAACTCCGCTTCGCTCTGAAGCCCGAGGGATGCACCATCGGCCGCGAACCGAGCAATGACCTGGTGATCACGGCGGACCTTCCCGGTTGGGAGACCGTGTCCCGTCGCCACGCCAGGCTCTACGCTCAGGCCGGCCGCTGGATTGTCGAAGACCTCAACTCGATGAACGGCATTTACGTGAACGGCAGACGTACCGGCCGTAACCTGCTGTACGACGGCTGGGAACTGAGGATCGGGGGAGTGGTTTTCACCTTCCATACCGGAGCAGGGGGAGGTTTGATATGAAGTGCCCCAAGTGTGATCGTGAGAATCCTGCTACGGCCCAGTTCTGCCAGGGGTGTGGTGCGCCCCTCTCCAGGTCCAAACGCCCCAGAACGACCAAACCTTTGCCCTCCACGCTGGCACAGCGCGCCTCCGCGCTCCCCGTGACCCGTCCCCTGGCCGAGGCGCTGCGCCCCTTTGCTCCCCTGCCGGAGGGGGCGCTGCTCCACAATGGCCGTTACGCGGTCACGGAAGTGCGCAGTACCTCAGAGCAACGGAACATCTACCTGGCTGAGGAGCTGGTCCCAAAGCGGGTGTGCCCCCAGTGTACCAGTATCATGGCCGACCTGGAGGAACGCTTCTGTCCCGCTTGCGGCACCGACCTCTCCGCTGTTAACCCCGTCTACCTCAGTTACAGAATCAGGGAAAGTATCGAGGAGCACGCTTTCGCCATCGAGGCACGGCTGCTGGAGATGGGACTGAACCACCCCAACCTCCTGCTACCGGAAGGGTTTTTCATTGAAGCCCCTTACGGCCCACCGCGTCGCTATCTGGTGGAAACAGAATTACCCCCGCCGCTAGCGACCTCGCTGCGCCTGCCTCAGGAATGGCCTCAGGTGCTCGAATGGGGCATCGGGCTGGCCCAGGCGCTGGCTTATCTACACAGCCGTTCTGTCGCGCTCGGCGAGGTGAGCCTCAGAAACATCGCCATCAAAGGAAAGCAAGCGTTGTGGATTAACCTGGATGCCGCCGTTATCTCCCCATCAGCCGCCTCCGAATATTTCGCCAGGGATGTCCAATCGCTGGCGGCCCTTCTCCTCTTCCTGGCTACCGGTCAGCAACACACTGCTGCCCTGCTCAAGACGCCCGAGCAGGCCACAACGCTCTTTTCCCAGGCGCTCACCATACCGCCCGGCCTCACCGCCGCGGCCTTCGCCGAGGGGCTGAGCAATGTCCTGGAAAGGATACGTCGCCCAGGTACGGTGACGTTCCTCATCGGGCGCCGCACCGATGTGGGACAGGAACGCTCGCTCAACGAAGATAGCCTGCTGACGCTTGACATCGCGCCGGTATACCGCTCCGCTGCCAGACCGGTGGGATTGTTCGTCGTGGCCGATGGCATGGGAGGGCATGAGGCCGGCGACCTGGCCAGCCAGTTGACCGCCCAGACCATTGCGCGGCATGCGGTGGAGCATATCTTTGCCCGTGCTGCGGCCTCCGAACCACTCCCCGACGCAGGCCGCTGGCTCACTGCTGCCGTCCAGGCGGCCAATCAAGTTGTCTACGCGCAGCGCCGCTCCGCTGGCACCGATATGGGCAGCACGCTGGTGATGGCCCTCCTGGTGGGCCACACCGCGACCATCGCCAACGTGGGGGATAGCCGGGCCTACCTGCTGAACGGGGACGGCATCCACCAGATCACCACAGACCACTCGCTGGTTGAGCGCCTGGTCGCTACCGGCCAGATTACCCCCGAGGAGGCCCTGCGCCACCCGCAGAAAAACGTCATCTATCGGGTCATCGGTGACCGGGCCACCGTAGAAGCCGACCTGTTTGAGCGGCACCTCGCCCCCGGCGAAGCCTTGCTCTTGTGCTCAGACGGGCTGAGCGGGATGTTGTCCGACGAGGCGATCTGGAACATCTGGAAGACTTCCACCTCACCGCAGGAAGCCTGTGACCGTCTGGTCCAGGCCGCGAATCAGGCCGGCGGGGAAGATAACATCACGGTGGTCATCGTCCAGCTCGGTGCTTGACCGACAGTAAGGTGGCGGTCACTTCTGGAAGTGACCGTCACCTCTGTCACGGCACCTCAGGCGCTTGACACGCGCATAAAACTTGGGTACACTTATCCTCAGGAGGACGCTATGAGACCACGCTCCCATCTTGTCTTGGTGATGT
>JAOAAG010000159.1 GCA_026418995.1 Anaerolineae bacterium | reverse complement strand
GTCCAGGCCGTGGCCGACGCGCTGCCGGAGGGGGATCGGGAGCGGGCGCTCCTGCAGGGCCTCCTCTACGGCCGCCAGCACTATGTCCAGGGCCCGCGGCAGTTGCGGCTGGAGACCTGAGCAGAGGGAGCATCTCTCGCTTCTCCCGATTGCATTTGTTCGGGTGCCAGGTATAATTTTCACCGGAGCCGGCTACTGGGCGTGGACGTGCAGGATGAGGCCGGCCTCGCGCTTCCCGAGGACCGTAATCAGGTGAGGCTGAGATTGGGGATATGCCGCCAGAAGCTTCCGTAACTCGCACTCGTGTGTCCCTATCGAGGAGAAAATGGGGTTTCAAACGCGTACCGGTTACGGTGATACTTTTCTGCCTGGTGGCGATAACGGCCTCCGCCGCCCCGCCGCGGCCCCAAACCGGAGCATACGGGTTTGATCGGCAGCCTCCACCGTCTGCAATACCCAGGCCGCGTCCCCAGCCCATGGCGGCGCCTGCGGGCGTGGCCTCAGAGCACACCTTCTTCGTCCACCTGCCTCTGGTGACGAGGGGGATACAGCCTGAGTTTCGGGCCCTCTGGGTCACCCGCTTTGACTGGACGCGCACCGATGGCGTCCCGGCCCAGCCGTCGGCGCTGGTGGCCATTGCCGAACAGGCGGCTGCGGCCAATTTCAACGTCCTGCTCTTCCAGGTGCGTGGGGTGGGGGACGCTTTCTACACTCCGGGCTACGAACCCTGGTCCCCCCGCCTGACGGGGACCGTCACCCGCACTCTGGGCATGTCCCCGGGCTTTGACCCGCTGGCGGTGCTGATAGAGGCCGCTCACGCCCGGGGCCTCCAGGTCCACGCCTATCTAAACGTCTACCCGACCTGGCTCTGCAAGGTCGGGGCGCCGCCCGATAACACCGACCCGTTGCACCCGTTCTGGGTCTTTTCCCGCACCAACGGGCGCGGCTGGAGCGCCTGGCGGGTCTACGACCCGGGCGGCAACCCGATGAACCTGGTCACCTGTTCATCGTATCTCTGGGCTACCCCGGCCTGGGAAGGGGTGCGCTCCCACTTTCTGAACGTTGTCACTGACCTGGTGACCCGCTACGATCTGGACGGGATTCACCTGGACCTGGTCCGCTATCCGGGTCGGGACTATTCCTACGACCCGTTCACCCCCCAGTTTTCAGATCCCGGGGCCCGGGCCGAGTGGCAGCGGGAGCAGGTCAACCTGCTGGTTCGGGAGACATATCAGGCCGTGAAGGCCCGCAGGCCCGAGCTCTGGGTGACGGCGGCGGTGTGGGGCGTCTACCAGAACCAGTGGGGATGGCCCTCCTTCAGCCAGGGCTATAGCGATTACTACCAGGACTCCAAACGCTGGCTGCGCGAAGGCTGGGTGGACGCTGTCATGCCGATGATCTACCCGGCTGCCCCGTCACCGGATTGTCCGGACAGCACGGTCTGGACGCCAGAGCGGTTTCGCACGCTGGTGGCAGACCTGCTCGCCGACGCGGGTGCGCAGTACGTCTTCCCCGGCATTCACGGCGGTTACGCTTGCTTCGATGACGTCATCAGTCGTATCGAGGCCAGTCGGGAGTCAGGAGCGAGGGGACAGGCGCTCTTCTCCTATGGCCCGGTCAACTCCAGAGGCTACTGGGACGAGCTGGCCCTCCAGGCGTATCCTTCCCCTGCGCCACTGCCACCGTTACCCTAGCCGGAAAAGCGGGCGCGTGCCCAGGCAGCGGCTCAAAGAGACCGCAACGCAGCGGAGGCTCCAATGACAGAGAACGAGAGAGAACCCATATCCCTGGACGAACAGTACCTGACAGCGATCCAGGCGTTGAAGTCCGAACTGAGGGACCTGCTGGGGCCGGAGGAGGGGAAGCGGCTGAACCGTCGCCTGGGGCAGTACCTGCGCTGGGCCCGCTCCCCCCAGCACCGGGAGGTCTCCCTCACCCGCGCTCTGAAAGCCATTGGCGAACATCCCCCCGCCCGCCAGCGCATCGCAGAAATGCTCTACCGCGAGGGAGTAAAGGACGTTCAGATAGTCTACCGCCCGTTGCCTGGCGAGCCGGAACCTGTTCCCGCCGGAACGGTGATGGTCTGCCCGGTGGACCCGAACCATTACCGGCGGCGGCTTCAGTTCACGGGCCAGCGCCTCTACTGCCCTGAACACAACGTGGACCTAGTTCCGGAGGAGGACGCCCGTGGTTGAGACATTCTGGGAAAACATCGGCGAGGCACTGGCGAAGGAGTGGACGGCGCGAGTGCTGGCCCCCGCCTTCGCCTTCTGGGGCGGGGGACTGCTGGCCTTCGCCGCCCGCTACGGCTGGGAGCTCCTGAACAGGTGGTGGACCGCCTGCTCCGCTCCTGAACAGGTGGCCCTGCTGGTGGGAGGCCTCCTGCTGATCGCCTTCAGCGGCGTGGTGATGGAATGGGCGCAGGATGGAGTCCTGCGCCTGGCGGAGGGGTACTGGCCCTTCCCTTTCCGCTGGCTTCGCTTTGCCCTCGCCCGTCGCTGGGAGAAGAAAACCCAGCGGATGGAGGAACGCTGGCAGGCACTGGCGGACCAGTGCGGGGGTGACCCGGCGCGCCTCTCCCCGCCGGAGCAGGTACGGTACGCCCGGCTGGATAGCCTCCGCCTTCGCCTTCCCGCCGACCCGGGCCGGATGATGCCCACGCTTATCGGCAACCTCCTGCGGGGAGCGGAGGAGTACCCCTGGATTCGCTATGGGCTGGCGGCCGATGTGTGCTGGCCACGCCTGTGGCTGCTCCTCCCGCATGATGCCCGCGAGGAATTAACCGCTGCCCGGGGCCGCCTGAACGAAACGGCGCGCCTGCTGGCCTGGGGGCTCCTCTTTATCGTCTGGACCGTCTGGGCGTGGTGGGCGGCGCCGGTGGGGCTGCTGGTCGCCCTGTTGGCCTCGCGGGGGATGGTCCTGGCCGCGCTAACCTATGGCGACCTGATCCGCACCGCCTTCGATCTCTACCATCCCCTTCTCTACCAACAACTGGGCTGGCCGGAGCCGAAAGGCCCGGCAGATGGCCGTCGGCTCACTGAATACCTGGCACGAGGCAAAATTAGGTGACAGTCACCTTGAGGTGACTGTCACCTGACATGAAGCGAGGAGGTAGCCATGACCCACCACTGGCACACTCGACTGGAACAGGCCCGCAAGCTCCTGGCCCAGGGCTACCCCGACCAGGCCGTCCTCATCGGCGGCCAGGTCCTGGAATCCCTCTTCCGCTGGCTCTATAGGGAGACCATCCCCCGCCTCTCCCCTCAGGAACACGAATCGCTCACGAAGGCGCTGGCCGAGTTCAGGAAACCGGCCGACGAACTCACCCTCGGCCAGCTCCTGGGTCTCTTCCGCAAGACCGGCCTCCTGGAGATCGCCGCGCGGGAACTGCGACGGGACCTCTCCCCTCTCCGCCGGGCCGATGACTGGACTGACCTGCGCAACCGGGCCGCCCACCCCGGCGAACGCCCCGTCTCTCGCACCGAGGCCGAGGCTTTCCTGGGCGCTGTCGCCCTCTATCTCCAGCACGCTGGCCTGGCCGAACCCCCGTCCGCTGCTGGCCCCCTTCGCCCCTGGCATCAGGTCGTCCTCCCCCACCGCGACATCCGCGAGGGCCGCCTGGACGAATCCATCTTCGCCGCCGACCTCTCCGACGTGGTCGCCGGGCGGGGCCCGCTGGAATATCTGGACCCCGCCACCTTCTTCCGCCGCACCTACCCCACCCAGGGGCTGATCCACCTGATGGGCGCGGTCCTTTCTCGCCTCTCCGGCCTGGGCCGGGGCGAAGCCGTGATTCAGATTCAGACCCCCTTCGGCGGCGGCAAGACCCACGCTCTCATCGCCCTCTACCACCTCTTTGCTACTTATGGGGCGCAATGGGAGCGCGTCCCTACTGCCGAACTGCCGGATACGGTCCTGCGGACGCTGGAGGAGGCCGGGGCGGCGCGCGTCCCCTCCGCCCGTGTCGTCGCCTTCGTCGGCACCGCCCCCGACCCGCTGGCGGGAAAGACTCCCTGGGGGGTACTGGCCGAGGAGGTGGGGAACTACGACCTGCTGGCGCCCCACGACCGGGCCCGCCGTGCCCCCGGCAAGGACCTCCTCCACCGCCTGCTCGGCGACGAACCCACCCTCATCCTGATGGACGAACTGGCCGAGTACGTCGTCAAGGCGAAGGACTTCCGCGATCAGATTCTGGCCTTCCTTCAGGAACTGACCGAGGTGGTCAGAGTCGCTCCCCGCTGTGCGCTGATCGTCACTCTCCCCTCCAGCGCTCCCTACGGCGAGGAGGGGGAGCGGGCCTTAAGTCAACTTCAGCGCATCTTTGGCCGGGTGGAGGCCATTTACACCCCGGTGGAGGGGGAGGAGGTCTACGAGGTCATCCGCCGCCGTCTCTTCGAGGCGCCGCCCGACCCCACTGAGGCCCGTCGCGTCGCCGAGGCCTACTGGCAGCTCTATCACCGGCTGGGGGACGACGTGCCCCGGGAAGCCCGCGAGCCGGCCTACCGCGAGAAGCTCCAGTGGGCCTATCCCTTCCACCCTGAGCTGATTGACGTTCTCTTTGAGCGCTGGAGCACCTTTGCGAACTTCCAGCGTACCCGGGGCGTGTTGCGTTTCCTGGCCGAGGTGGTGGCTGATCTCTACCGCAAGGAGCACCCGGCGCCCCTCATCCAGCCTGCTCACCTGGAGCTGACGAACCCGGCCCTGCGGCAGGAACTGATCAAACACATCGGCAACCAGTACGAGGGAGTTATCGCTGCGGACATTGCCGACACCAATGCCCGCGCCCAGAAGATAGACCGGGAACTGGGCGGCGAATACGGCCGCTACCGGATCGCCTCCTCTCTGGCAACGGCTGTGTTCTTCTACAGTTTCAGCGGCGGGGAGCGCCAGGGCGTCACTGCCGGGAGGCTGCGCCTGGCCGTGATGCGGGAGGGCATCCCTCCGGCCGTCTTCGGCGATGCGCTCAAACGGCTGGAGGACGAACTCTGGTATCTCCACGTGGAGGGTGGCCTCTACGCCTTCCGAAGCCAGCCCAATCTGAACCGCATCCTCCTGGAGAAGGAGGAGGCGGTCCGTGAGGAGGACATCCACGCGGAAATCCATCGCCAGGTGGAGGCGATCGCGGGCCGGGACCTGCGTGTGGTCCTCTGGCCACGGGCCTCCCAGGACGACCCGGACACACGGGAGGTGAAACTGGCCGTCCTGAGCGGAGAATATGTCCGCTCCGGCAGTGCGCTCATTCCCTTTGCGGAGGAACTGCTCACCCGCTGCGGGACTCCCTTCCGCACCTACCGGAACACCCTGCTCGTCCTGGCGCCAGATATCGGGGAGTGGGCCACCCTCTCCGCCCGTGTCCGCCGTCTCCTGGCCCTGCGAGCGATTGAAGGGGACCGGGCCCTGCGCCAGGGGCTGGCGGAGGAGAACCGGCGGGCGCTTCAAAGCAAGCGGGAGGACTTGGAGAAGGGCATCCCCTTCCAGTTGCTGATGACCTACCGCCATCTGGCGAAACTGGGCCCGGAGGGGGTGGAATGGTTGGACCTGGGCATTCCAACGACGGGGGCGCGGGAGTCGCTGAGCGGCCGGGTGAAGGAGATGCTGCGCAGTCGGGACCTGCTGGTGGGGAGGATCGCCCCCTCGCGCCTGCTCCAGAAGGCGCTGCGCGAGGACGAGGCCCACAAGCCCCTGCGGGACGTGGTGGAAGCCTTCCTGCGCTATCCCCAGTTGCCGATGCTGGAGGGAGAGAGCGTGGCCTGGACAGCGGTCCGCCAGGGGGTGCTGGAGGGAGCCTTCGGCGTTCAGGTGGGCGAGCGGGTCTACTTCCGCGAGCCGTTGCCGGACCTCGCGGCGCTGGAGGATGGGGTGCTGGTGCGGGAGATCGCGCCGGCGGCCGAGGAGGCCGTCCCCGAGCCAGCGCCGGCCTCAGTGGCTGCAGAAGGGGCAGCGGGTACGCCGGGTGTGATGGCGGCTGAACCCGTCGGCGCCCCTCCGACAGCGATGGCGAGCGTGGGCTGCTATGCCCTGCGGGCGCGCGTCGCCTGGGAGAAACTGGCCGACTTCGTGCGAGGCGTCGTCATGCCCCTGCAGCAGGAAGCCGACCTGGAGATCGAGGTCGTGCTCAGGGCCCGGGGGAGAGGCGGCGGCATCCGCCGGGGAGTCCTGGAGCGGGCCGTTCGGGAGACCTTGCAGCAGATTCGGGCGGAGATTGTGGAGGAGAGGGAGGAGTAATCCTCCGCCTCCCTTGACAGGATGAGAGCCGGCTGAGGGGCGCTCCAGTTCAGCTAGCGTATCAGCCGTCTTGCCTGCGGCCATCAAGAGACTGCCCCGCCCATGCGGGGAGAGGCTTCAGTCGGCCTGCCAATGCCTGGACCACTGATTATGACTGCTCCCCACTCAGGATGACCGCCACTCTGGTCAGCGCAGCAATCAGCGGGAGCAGCTCCGACTGCCAGATCACGACCACGCCCAGCCGCTCGCCCTCAGGGTCCTGTCCCAGGCTCCACAGGGTAACCAGTGGCGGCGTGCCGCTGCTGCCACGTGGCCATACCTCTAACAGTAAGTCGTTTGAGACCCGGATGGTCTCCGTCGGCCCTGCGTCCGGCGTCTGCTCCTCATGCTGTGGCACGCTTTCCCTGCCGACCTGAGGCTCGGTCCGGGCCTTGAGCGCGGCCTGCTCCAGCAGCATATCGTAAATCTCCGCCAGCTCCGCCCGCGAAAGGGCCCTTTTGCTCTCCAAAGTTAAGCGATACTTTTCCGCCTCCACCTCATCTCCTTTCCACCAGGACGTGTGATTGTGCGCCTGCTCACTTCCCCTTGGCCAGCGTTTTATGCCTTGTGCTGTTCCGTTTTTCCTCCTCAGATCGGATGCGCTGGAGTGTCGGCGTGGGCTCCTCCGTCGCCTGAGGCGGCGGGCGATTGGGCTCGCCGGGACTGGGGGGCCAGTGCGTATGCCAGAAGCCCTGCTCATCCCGGCTCAGGCTGCTCCCTGGCGCAGTCGGGCCGAAGGTGACGCTATCGGTGACCACGCCAGCCGGGTCTAACAGGCGCACTTCATCCCCGCTGTCGTCGAGGACAAGCCCGGTGTGCAGGCCGTACACCACCAGGAACGTTCCTGGCGCAAGCGACGTCCCCTCAGGGAAGGAGTAAGGCGCGCTCCCATTCTCCCCATCGTCGAGCGCCCAGCCGCTCAGAACGACAGTAAACGGCGCTGTGTTGTATAGCTCAATCCACTCGCCCGTCCAGGTCCCGGTCACAGTACCCGACGGCATCGCCACGGGCATAATCTCATTGAGGCGCACTCCGATGCGCCCGGCTGCGGGGGTGGTAGCAGGCGTAGCCGTGGCGGTGGGCGAGGGCGTTGGCGAGGGGGGCAGGGGTGTCGCGGTCGCCGTGGGGAGGGGGGTGGGCGTGACGGTTGCAGCAGGGGTGGGAGTGAGGGTCGGGATGTCGCCTATCCGCTCCCACCAGAAGCGGACCATGGCCCTGCCTCCCTGCTCAAAGTAGGTCACCACAAGGGAGTGCACGCCCGCGAGCGCCAGGTCCACCCGGTATTCCTGCTCCCCGCTACTGGTGTGCCATTCGTCCAGTACCAGGCTGCCGTCCACGTAGAGGCGCACGCCATCATCGGCCCGTGCGTAGAATCTGTACACTCCCTGGTCAAAGGCGATCTGGCGGCTCCAGCGGGCAGAGAAAGACTCGGCGGGCAGCCCAGGGGCGGGCGCCCCTCCTCCCCAATCGAAGGAAATCTGCATGTCATTGCGCACCAGCGCTGGCTCGCCAGCCAGGTTCGGGTTGGGCCAGTATTCGCCCTTCCAGTCCGGGAATGAGAGCGTGGGGAGCTTCTCCCACCAGAAGCGTACCTGGGCTATCCCGAGATGCTCGTAGAATTCCACGCGCAGCGCGTGGGGGCCGCGTGCCAGGGGCTGCTCTATGGTCAGTTCTCCGGCGTCGCCATCGCGCCAGTCATCGAGCAGCAGTTGGTCGTCCAGCCAGAACCTGATGCCGTCATCGGCGAGGAGATGGAAACGGTAAGTGGCCGCCTCGAAGTCAGCGCTGCGCGTCCAGCGCACCGAGAAGTTGTCTGCCGGCAGGCCCTCCGGAGACCCCAATCCCCATTGGAAGTCAATCGCCGCGTCGTTCCGTACCAGCACAGGACGCCCTTCCAGCCCCCGATTGGGCCAGTACTCGCCGCGCCAATCAGGGAATGAGATGGCCTTTTCCCACCAGACCTGCACAAGGGCCAATCCGTTCCGCTCGTAGTACTCCAGGCGCAGGCTATGGTGGCCCGCCGAGAGGTAGCGTTCCCCTGTCACCTCGCGCGGCGCGCCGTCCCGCCAATCGTCGAGCACCAGCTCGTCATCCACGTACAGGCGCACCCCGTCGTCAACCAGGGCGTGGAAGTGGTACGTTCCTTCGTCAAAGTGGACGAGGCGTGTCCAGCGCACCGAAAAGCCGTCCGCCGGGAGCGTCGGGTGCGGAGCAAGCTCACCCCAGTCGAACAGGATGGTCGCATCGTTGCGCACCAGCACCGAGGCCCCGAGCAGCTCGGGATTGGGGAAATATTCGCCGCGCCATTGTGGAAAGTCCTCGACCCGTTCCCACCAGAAGTGGATACGCGCCGACCCTTTGTCTTCGTAATGCTCAATACGCAGGTCATGGTAGCCAGCTTCCAGAGTCCGTTCGGCGATGTGTGTGTAGGGAGAGCCGCTGTGCCACCTGTCCAGGATGAGTTCGCCGTCCAGCCACAGGCGCACCCCATCGTCACTGCGGACAGAAAAGCGATAGTGCCCGGCAGGGAGGGGAAGGGTGCGTGTCCAGCGGACGGAGAAGCCATCCCCCGGGAGGCCCTCTGCAGGCGCGCCGACGCCCCACTCAAAGTTCACCGCCGGGTCGGTGCGCACCAGCACCGGCCTGCCGGAGAGGTGGGGATTATCGTAGTACTCGCCGCGCCAGCCTTCGACAGGTGCAGGCGTGGCTGAGGCTGTTGCGGGGGCCGCTGTCGGAGCGGGGGGGGGGAGGGCGGATGTTGCCGTCGGGGGGGGGGGGGG
>JAOAAG010000322.1 GCA_026418995.1 Anaerolineae bacterium | reverse complement strand
GGAGATGTGTATAAGAGACAGGCTTCGATACCACTCAACAGTGCGGCGCAGGCCTTCACGAAAGTCTATGGCGACACGGTAGCCCAGCTTTTCCCGGATGGCAGAGATATCGGCCAGGGAATGGCGCACGTCGCCGGGGCGGGCCGGGGCATGGATGGGGGTGACCGGGGTGTCCAGAATGTCACCCAGCGCCTGCAGCAGGTCAAATAGCGAGTAACGCTCACCACAGGCCACGTTAAAGACTTCCCCGGCGACACCTGGCACCACAGCAGCCAGCAGGTTCGCCTGAACGACATTGGCGACGTAAGTGAAATCGCGCGACTGCAAGCCGTCACCGTAGATCGTGGGCGGCTCACCACGCAACAGTGCCGTGACGAAACGCGGCACGACTGCCGCGTAATGCGAAGTAGGGTCCTGGCGCGGCCCAAAGACGTTGAAGTAGCGCAGCGAGACCGTCTCCAGGCCGTAAATCCGGTGAAAGACGGAGCAATAGTATTCACCCGTGAGCTTGGTGATGGCATAGGGCGACTTGGGCACAGGCAGCATGTCCTCCCGCTTAGGCAGGGTGGGGCTATCGCCGTAGACGGACGAGGAGGAGGCATAGACCACCCGCTTCACGCCAGCGTCGCGGGCAGCGATGAGGACATGGAGCGTGCCGGTGGCGTTGATGGCATGGGTCATCAGGGGGTCGTCAATCGAGCGCTGTACCGATGGAAGCGCCCCCTGATGCAGGACTATATCCACCCCTTCTACAGCCCGTCGGACCATGTCCAGGTCGCGCAAGTCGCCCTCGATCAGCTCGAGTTGATCGAGGAATGGGGCGATGTTCTCTCGCCTGCCGGTGCTGAAGTTGTCCAGCACCCGCACGCGTTCGCCACGGCGCAGCAGTTCTGCGACGATGTTAGAGCCGATGAAGCCGGCCCCTCCGGTAACCAGGTACAGAGTCATCAGGTTCCCCCCTATAACGCAGAGTGTTGCAGATGTGCCCCTCCTGTTCGGGAGCACATACGTCGGTACACGGTCACCAACCCTATCCCCGCCAGAAGACAGATGTACGGTTCCGCTGGCATCCGGAAGCGGGGATGGGCAGCCGCGCCGGGGATGAGAAGAAAGTAGACAACTGGCAGGAATAGCAGGGCAAACGTGACCCACGCTCGCCGGCGCATCAGGACGGCCAGACCTGCCAGCATCCCCAGGTAGGTTACCCCCAGCAAGAGGACGAACGGCGCCATAAGCCACAGCAGCCATACCTGTCCCCCAAAATAGTGTCGCACAGCCGCCCATAGGCCGTACTGGTTCAACACACTGAGCGTCCCCTTTCCGCCCTGGGTCACCCCGGTCAATTCCAGGAACTCGGCGACGTTGGGCCACAGGTTGTTGAGGTCATGCTTCACATGGAGATACAGATAGCGCCAGGGATGGGCAAGGATCAGCCGGCGGCCCCACTCGTGGCTCAGGCGCATCCGCAGGGCCTGGTCGTCTGTCCCTCCCAGCCGCGCCAGCTCGGCCTCCAATCGCTCGGCCATCTCCGTGCGCGCCTCGTCCTGGCCGATGCCCCGCAGGTCAGCGTCCAGAGAGACGGCGTTATACAAGAGCAGATTTTCGCCAGAGATGGTGGACAGGATGGGCGATCCGATCACCCGGTAGTTGCGTGCCAACCAGGGGGCAACGACCAGGAGGGCCGTCCCCAAAAGTGTCAGGGCGGCCAGGGCTTTCTGCCGCAGCGCCCCCTCACGAGCCAGCGAGACGAGCACCGCAAGGGCCAGCGGGTAGAACAGCCCAACAGGACGGCACAGTACGGCCAGCCCGGCCAGAAGCCCCGCGCCGATCAACCAGCGCGTTTGCTGTTTCTGCCAATACACGATCACTGCCCAGCTCATCGCCACCAGGAGCGCAACGAACAGGGTTTCGGTCAGGACATACAGGGAATAGACGATCGCCCCCAGGCTGAATGCCAGCAAGAGCCCACCCAGACGGGCCTCCTTTTCCGGCAGTACTTCCCTTCCCAGGAGGTAGATCATACCGACGGTTAGCGCGCTGAGGAGGCTCTGCGCCCCGGCGATCACCAGGCTATTCCGACCCAAGGTGGCATAGAGGAGCGCGATGAACAGCGGATAGACAGGGGTGCGCTCGGCGTCGGGCGTGAAAGGCGGCGTTTCTTGCTGTGAGAACCCGCGCCCCTCCAACATGTTGAGGGCAGGGCGGAGATAACTGCCGGAGTCACGATGGAGCAGGCGTTCTGGGTGAGGAAAGACGGCAAGGATCATCGCTCCCCGGAGCACGAGGGCGATCAGTATAAGCAACAGGGCCGTCTTCAGAGGCGCGGACAGACAAGTGTCACCGCCGGGCTGTGGATGAGTGAGGCTATTGCTTCCGGCGATTCCACAACTCTTCATACAGAGCCTCGGTTCGGTGTGCCATTTGTTGAACGGTGAAATCGCGCGCTACCCGCTCTCGACCAGCTCGTCCCATTGTACTGCGCAGGTGTGGATCACGCAAGAGCGCCGCAAGCGCGTCGGCCAGTGCGGCGGGGTCGCCGGGTGGGACGAGCCGCCCGGTGATGCCGTCCACGAC
>JAOAAG010000317.1 GCA_026418995.1 Anaerolineae bacterium | reverse complement strand
AGATGTGTATAAGAGACAGGCTTTCCCCCACCAGGCCCAGCGTTTCCCCTTTGTACACCTCAAAGCTGACGTCGTCAACTGCTTTGACATCGCCAATGTGGCGCGAGAAGATGAGACCTCGTGTGATGGGGAAGTATTTTTTAAGGTGCTCTACTTTAATCAGGATGTTATTGTCTGCCATGCGGCCTGACCCCTTCCGTCTTCCCCTTCTCCCAACAGGCTACTTTGTGCTCAATGCCCACAAATTCCAGCGGCGGCATTTCTCTCCGACACCGTTCCTGCACATAATCACAGCGGTCTGCAAATGGGCATCCCTGTGGCAGGAAGACCAGGTCCGGCGGTTGGCCACGTATGGAGACCAGCTTGGTGCCAGGCGGCGCATCCAGGCGTGGCAACGAACCCAGCAGGCCGATGGTGTAGGGATGGCGCGGATAGCCATAGAGTTCTTTCACCGGCGCCTCTTCCACGATGTAGCCCGCGTACATCACGATCACCCGCTCGGCTAGCCGCGCGATCACGCCTAAATCATGCGTGATCCAGATCACGGCCATACCCAGTTGGTCGCGTAACCGCTTAACCAGGTCCACGATCTGGGCCTGGATCGTTACATCCAGGGCCGTGGTCGGTTCATCAGCGATGAGCAGAGAGGGATTGCAGGAGAGGGCCATCGCGATCATCACGCGCTGACGCATACCACCAGAGAACTGGTGGGGGTAATCGTCTAAACGATCGGCGGCCTGGGGAATGCCCACCATGGTCAATAACTCGGCTGCGCGTGCCCGCGCTTCTTTGTTATTCATCCCCTGGTGGAGTTTGAGCGCTTCCATAATCTGGAAACCGATGGTGAGGACCGGATTGAGGGAGGTCATCGGCTCCTGGAAGATCATCGCGATCTCCGCACCACGTACAGAGCGCATCTCGTCCTGGGAGAGTTTCAGCAGATCGCGCCCCCGGAAGAGAATCTCACCTCCTGCGATCTTGCCGGGCGGTTCGGGGATCAAACGCATCAGGGAGAGCACACTGACGCTCTTGCCGCAACCGCTTTCTCCTACGATGCCCAGACATTCACCCTCTCTCAGCTCGTAGGAGATGCCGTTCACGGCATGGACGACACCATCTTGGGTAAAGAACTGCGTTTTGAGGTCTCTGACCTCCAGCAGGGTGGCCACGTGTTGACCTCCTTGTTGTTCAGCGAGGCGATGTGGTTGAGATTATACCTGCAGAAAATGGCAATGTCAAGTAGCCCAGCCTATCCGCAGAATGGCCAGGTACCGTTCGACGATGTAGGCTAGTGAAGGTTGCATATAGTTGACCCAGTTATGAAACGTCAACGGAGGATAAACCGTATGCCCGAGGAGGTCTTCTTCTGACAGGCTTCGGAAACGTCGCATGAGCCTGCCCCACAGCCCGGCGTCGCCAACAGCGCAGTCAGCCAGCCGCAACCTGATGCTGTCCCATATCTTGGGCGGGGGTTGAGCCGCTCGCATGTGGTCAATCAACGTGCATCGGATGAGCAGGTCCAGCTCATCGCTGCTATGTGAAGTCATACGCCACCTCAGGCAATATGCTACGCTGACGCTCCAGGAGGGCTTTCTTCACCCTTTCGCGCGCATAGTGGAGACGTGATTTGACAGTCCCCTCGGGAACGTCGGTGATATAGGCTATCTCTTTCAGGCTCAGTCCTTCCAGGTAGTGCAAAACGATGACAGTCCGATGATCAACAGGCAACGAATCGAGCACCTGTTGTACTATTTGCTTCCACTCCCCTTCCTCTGCGATAGCTTCAGGGTGTCGGGCGGAGGAGTTCATATAGTCAACAGTCTGCTGGAGGGTATTCCATAGCCGTTTGATCCGACTCCTCCATGTATAGCACAGGTTGACCGTCACGCGATAGAGCCATGGCATCAGTGGTAAGGTATCGTCAATCTTGTCGGCATGGAGGTAGGCCCGGATGAATGTCTCCTGCAGGATGTCCTCGGCCAAGGCCTCGTCGCGAGTGATCGCCAGAGCGGTCCGATAGACCGGCGTCTTGTACCGTTCGTACAGTTCACCCAGCGCCTCAAGATCGCCACTCCGAACGCGTCTGATAAGCAGACCGTCCGCGCTCGACTCACTCACTTTTTCCTCCAAGTATAATAATACTACGCTGGGCCTACGAAGGTTCAAACTTAGCCAAAAATTGCCGATCCTGAGGGGTCAGGTTAGCTTTGGCGAGCAGGTCGGGGCGGCGCTGAAGAGTACGCAACAGAGCCTGTTCCCGGCGCCAGCGGGCAATAGCCGCGTGGTTGCCGGAAAGGAGTATCTCTGGCACCGCCCAACCGCGGAAGACAGCCGGGCGGGTGTAGTGCGGCCCTTCTAACAGCCCGTCAGCGTGGGAATCCTCCAGTACGGCACCGGGGTCACCCAGCACCCCCGGCAGCAGGCGGGTCACCGCATCCACGATCACCATGGCGGCCAGTTCACCGCCAGTAAGCACGTAATCGCCGATGGAGATTTCATCGGTAGCCAGATATTGGCCCACTCGCTCGTCCACCCCTTCGTAATGCCCACAGATCAGGGCGATACGGCGGTAGCCTGCCAGTTCTCGGGCTACGGCCTGGGTGAATAGCCGGCCCTGGGGCGTGAGCAGGATGATGGGGACACCCGTTTCCCCGGCAAGCACCGTCTCAACGGCGGCGAAAATCGGCTCCGGTTTCATCACCATACCGCCTCCACCGCCGTAGGGGGCGTCGTCGGTGATGTGGTGTTTGTCGGTGGCGTAGTCGCGGATGTTGTGCACGGCAATAGAGACGTAGCCGCGCTCCTGGGCGCGCTTGAGGATGCTTTCCTCGAGGGGGCCGCGAAACATAGAGGGGAAGAGGGAGAAAATGTCGAAATGCATACTACTGTCGGACAGCCCGTCACTATGGGCCTGCGAAACAGCAGTGCCCAACTCTCCAGTTCAGCCGGGCACCAGTGTTGCGTGCTGCGTGTTGCGTGGGCGGTCACGCACCACGCAACACGCAACGCGCAGTCCCAGTTATACCCTGCGTTGACTGATAGCAAACAGCACGGCCAGGACTAAAGCGAAGACCAGTATCGCAATTCCGCCGATCCGGGCAACGGTAACCAATGCCCTGGAGGTATTCTTTTCCTGCGCTGAGGGGTTCTCTGTCGCTTCGCTGGTCGGCGCAGACTCCTGCTCACTGACACTCCCCTCTTGCTGCGCTCCTCTTACAATGCCGAACTGAATGTCCAGAGTGGTACCTTCAGCGACGGCCACCGACCACTCTGCGTAGCCGCTGGGCTGGTAACCTGCCGGTGGCTTGAGGATCACCCGGTAAGCACCCTGTGCCAGGCTGGTAAAGCAGTGCGGCTCATGGATGCCATCAGACACATAGCGAGCGACCGCCCCCTGATCGTTAGCCACAGTAATTTCTGCATTGGGCAGCAGTTCCTCATTGACCGCGTCATCGCGGAAGGTATTGCCGTTCCTGTCGTGGTAGGCTAACACGCAGATCGAGGCACCCCCCGCTGTGCCACCACCAGTGCCTGTTCCTTCATTTCCTGGCATAGCGGTGGGAGTGAACTCCAGCGTTGTGGCAGGAATGGACTCCGGCGTCGCGGTAGGAATGGATTCTGGCGTCGCCGTGGGAGGTGGCGGCAGGGGCGTAGGGGTCTGGACAGGTAGCGAGACCACCAGCTCCTGGCCCACTTGAATCAGATCATTGGGACCGATCGAGCCCGCGTTGAGCGTGCGGAGCGGGTTGACATCTACGCCATACCTCAGCGCGATGCCGTAGAGCGTATCGCCGGCCTCGACGATGTGGACGATAGCCCCATCAGGGCGGGGCGTGGGTGTGGGGCGTGGGGTGGGAGAAGGCCCGTAGGTGGGGGTAGGAGGTGGCGGCAACGGTGTCCTTGTGGGAGGAGCCTGCGGTGTGACGTAGACAAGCGAGGCATCATCCCAGTAGGCGTCGTTGTGCTTGTAAGCCCACTTGGCCGTGGCCCGCAGAAAGACGGTGATAACCCCCCCGGGCCCCACCTGCGCCTGGACCGGGCCGATGAGACGGTACTGATCAGGGGAATAGCCACCAGCCCAGATAATATTCGGACTCCAGGGGTCGGTACCGCCG
>JAOAAG010000282.1 GCA_026418995.1 Anaerolineae bacterium | reverse complement strand
TTGTGGGCAACCCTTGCGGTCGCCCTGGATTATGGGCAACCCTTGCGGTTGCCCTGGATTGTGGGCAACCCTTGCGGTCGCCCTGGATGGTGGGCAACCCTTGCGGTTGCCCTGGACTGTGGGCAACCCTTGCGGTCGCCCTGGATTGCGGGCAACCCTTGCCGTTGCCCTGGATTGTGGGCAACCCTTGCCGTTGCCTTGGATTGTGGGCAACCCTTGCGGTCGCCCTGGATTATGGGCAACCCTTGCGGTTGCCCTGGATTGTGGGCAACCCTTGCGGTTGCCCCGGTCAGGAGGCACAAGATGCGCATCTGCGACATTGGGGAATTTGGCCTGATTGACCGCATTGCCCGCTCGCTTCCGCCGCCAGGGGAGGGGGTCATCGTCGGCATCGGCGACGATGTGGCGGTCCTGCGGAGCAGTGAGCGCCACATCCTGGCGACCTGTGATATCCAGGTGGAGGGGGTCCACTTCCTGCGGGATAAAATCCGCCCCTATCAGTTGGGCCGCAAGGCCGTCGCGATCAACGTCAGCGACATCGCCGCGATGGGAGGCCTTCCCCGGTACCTGCTGGTCTCTCTGGTGCTCCCCAAAGAGACGGAAGTGGAATTCGTGGACGGCCTCTACGAGGGGATGCGGGAGGAATGCAGTCGCTGGGGAGCTGCCATTGTCGGCGGCAATATGGCCCACTCACCAGGCGGCATCGTCGTGGACCTGTTCCTGCTGGGAGAAGTGGAGCCGGGATGGCTGCTCCAACGTTCCGGGGCGCAGGTCGGCGACCGGGTGCTGGTGACCGGCACGCTGGGCGATTCCGCTGCAGGGCTGGCGTTGCTGCTCCACCCGGAGGCGAGCTGTCTGGACATCCACCGGGAATTCGCCCTCTGCCGCCATCTCACACCGCTCCCGCGCCTCTGGGAGGGACGGGCTGTCGCCCGCTCCGGCCTGGCGACGGCAGCGATAGACGTGAGCGATGGGCTGGCCGGTGACATCGGCCATATCTGCGAGAGGAGCGGCGTGGGCGTCCGTATCTGGGCCGGGGCGCTTCCCATCTCGAACGCCGCGCGCGCGGTCGCCGAAGCCGTCGGGGCCGACCCGCTGGAGTGGGCGCTCTCCGGCGGAGAGGACTACGAGTTGCTCTTTACCACCCCCGCCGGCCGGGCGGAGGAGCTGGCCCGGCGGGTGTATGAGGAGACGGGCACCCCCGTCTCCATCATTGGCGAGGTCGTCCCTGCGGATCAGGGAATATCCCTGACCCGCCCGGATGGCTCCACCCTGCCGCTCCGGAAAAGCGGCTGGGACCACTTTCTGAAATAACCCAGGGAGGAAACAACAATGGCCATAGATGACATCCAGATCACTGAACACATTTTCCAGTCCTATTTTAACGACCTGCTGGCAGCCGTCCGCAGCGACGTTCTGATTATCGGAGCGGGCCCTGCCGGCCTGACCGCGGCCTGGCATCTGGCCCAGGACGGCTATCAGGTCGTGGTGTTGGAACGGGGGCTGGCTGTCGGCGGCGGGATGTGGGGTGGCGGCACGATGTTCAGCCGCATCGTGGTTTATGGAGAAGAGGCAAAGGATCTCCTGGCGAAGGCCGGCGTCCGGGTTACCGCGAGAGGAGACGGATACTATGTGGCCGATGCGGTGGAGTGCGTGGCTGCTCTGACTCTTGCAGCAGCTCATGCAGGCGCGCAGATCTTTAACTGCATTGCTGTGGAGGACCTGCTGGTGCGCCACGACCGGGTGGAGGGCGTGGTAGTGCAGTGGATGCCTGTCCTGCGCAGCGGCCTGCACGTGGACCCGGTCACCTTCCAGGCGCGGGCGGTGGTGGATGCCACCGGTCACGGCGCAGAACTGGTCCGCCTGCTGGCCAAACGGCGGATTCCTTTGCCCACGCCGGGAGGCGAGCCGCAGACAGAAGGCCCGATGTGGGCGGAGGTGGGGGAAAGGAAGGTGGTGGAACTGACCGGAGAGCTCTATCCGGGGCTGTTTGTTGCAGGAATGGCCGCCGCGGCCGTTTTCGGGGCCCCCCGGATGGGCCCCATCTTTGGAGGTATGCTGCTCTCCGGAAAGAGAGTAGCTGAACAGATTGGGGAGGCGCTATCCCGATGAAACTGCCGCGCTGTTTAACTATTGCTGGCTCTGATTCGGGGGGCGGGGCCGGGATTCAGGCCGATCTGAAGACCTTTGCCGCGCTGGGCGTCTACGGCATGAGCGCGCTGACGGCCATCACCGCCCAGAACACCCTCGGTGTCCAGGGTGTCTATGAGCTTCCTGCCGACTTTGTAGGGCTCCAGATAGACTCGGTGGTGAGTGACATCGGCGTGGACGCGGTCAAGACAGGGATGCTGGCCAACGCTGACATCATCGCGGTGGTGGCCGCCAAAGTCCGGGAGCACGCATTGCCCAACCTGGTCGTGGACCCCGTGATGGTCGCCCGGAGCGGCGACCCGCTGCTGCGGGCGGACGCGCGGGAAGCTCTGATTGGCCTGCTTCTGCCGCTGGCTGTCGTCGTGACGCCCAATCTGCACGAGGCACGTGTCCTGACCGGGATGGAGCTAACAACGCTGGAGGATATGGAGCGCGCAGCAGCCGCTATCCACAGGATGGGACCTCGTTACGTGGTGGTCAAGGGAGGGCATTTGACGGCAGGGGAAAGCATTGACGTACTGTACGATGGGGAGCATGTGGTCCATCTGTCGTCCCCGCGCGTGGAGACGAAGAACACCCACGGAACAGGATGTACCTTTGCCTCGGCTATCGCCGCAGGCCTGGCGAAAGGGCTGGAGGTGGCAGAGGCGGTCCGTCAGGCTAAGGAGTACATCACCCTGGCGCTGCGCTATTCCCTGGACCTGGGCCGCGGCCATGGCCCAACCCATCACTTTGCGGCATTCTACACGCAGTAGGCCACTGGTTTGGTGAAGCGAACTGCGGGATAGGAACAAACTTAAGGGCCCCTCACTTCCGTGAGGGGCCCTTTGGGTGCGGTTTAGTACTCCGGCACCGAGGGCGTGGAAGAGGGCTTTTCCTTCTCCGGAATCTCACTGACCAGCGCCTCGGTCGAGAGGATCATCGCGGCGATGGAGGCAGCATTGGAGAGCGCGCCCTTGGTGACCTTGGCCGGGTCAATGATGCCCGCCTCGACCATATCCACGAACTCGCCCCGGATCACGTCGTAGCCGATGCGCGGATTGTTCTTCTCCTTCTGCAGCCGGCGCACAGCATCCAGAATCACCGCGCCGTCCTCGCCCGCGTTCTCGGCGATCTTGCGGAGAGGCATCTCCAGCGCTGTGCGCAGGATATTGACGCCGGTCTGCTCGTCGGGATAGGTCATCTTGACCTTCTCGAGCGCAGGGATGGCGTTGATGAGCGCTACCCCACCGCCGGGCACGATACCCTCCTCCACCGCAGCGCGGGTGGCCGAGAGCGCATCCTCGACGCGGTGCTTCTTCTCCTTGAGCTCGGTCTCAGTGGCAGCACCCACGCGGATGATCGCGACCCCACCGGCCAGCTTGGCCAGCCGCTCCTGGAGCTTCTCCTTGTCGTAGTCCGAGGTGGACTTCTCGATCTCCACCTTGATCTGCTCCATACGAGCCTTGATCATCTTCTCGTCGCCACGGCCGCCGACGATAGTGGTGTCGTCCTTGGTGGAGATCACTTTATCGGCCCGGCCCAGGTCCTCGATGGTAGCCCCCTCGAGTTTGCGCCCCTCTTCCTCGGTGATGACATGCCCGCCAGTCAGGATGGCGATGTCCTGAAGCATGGCCTTGCGGCGATCACCGAAGCCGGGGGCCTTGACGGCCAGGCAGTTGAGCATACCGCGCAGTTTGTTCAGTACCAGCGTGGCCAGCGCCTCGCCGTCCACATCCTCCGCGATGACGACCAGATTGCGTGCGCCACGCTGTACCAGCTTCTCCAGGATGGGCACCAGGTCAGCGGCGGCGGAGATCTTCTTGTCGTGGATGAGGATGTAGGGTTCCTCGACCACGGCTTCCATCGCCTCGGGATTGGTGATGAAGTAGGGGGAGATGTAGCCACGGTCGAACTGCATACCCTCGACGTACTCGGTCTCGAACTCCAGCCCCTTGCTCTCCTCAACCGTGATGACCCCGTCCTTACCGACCTTGTCCATCACCTCGGCGATGAGGTCACCGATCTCGCGGTCCTGCGCTGAGATAGCGGCCACGTTGGCGATCTCATCCTTGCTGGTCAGCTCGATGGCCTGAGCCGCGATGGCCTCAACCACAGCCTCTGCCCCGGCCAGGATGCCGCGCTTGAGGAGCATCGGGTTCGCACCTGCGGCCACATTCTTCATACCCTCGGTGATGATGGTGTGAGCAAGCAGAGTAGCGGTAGTGGTACCGTCGCCAGCGATGTCGTTCGTCTTGGTAGCCGCTTCCTTCAACAGTTGGGCACCCATATTCTCGAAGGGGTCCTCCAGTTCAATCTCCTTGGCGACGGTTACGCCGTCGTGAGTAATGGTGGGCGCACCCCATTTCTTGTCCAGCGCCACATTGCGCCCCTTGGGGCCAAGCGTGGTGACTACAGCGTTAGCCAGAACATCAATGCCGCGTTTTAACGAGCGTCGTGCCTCCTCACTAAAAACCAGTTGTTTTGCCGCCATAGTTATGTCCCTCCTTAACGTGAAGTGTTGTCCTTAAATTATTCCAGAATGGCGAGAATGTCGCTTTCTTTCAGGAAGAGCAGTTCTTTGCCGTCCTTAGTCTTGAAGGATGTGCCAGCGTATTTGGCGTAGACCACCGTGTCACCCACTTTGACTTCCATCGGGATACGCTTGCCGTCCTCATCATAACGGCCCGGCCCAACCGCCAGCACCTTGCCCTGTTGGGGCTTCTCCTTGGCGGTATCGGGGAGGACCAACTGGCCGCCGGCAAAGGTGACCACCTCTTCCTCCAGCGGCTCAACAACCACGCGATCACCCAAAGGCTTGATATTGAGCGTCATTTCCCACTACCTCCTTACTCGAAGTTTTAGCGCTTTTAGCACTCTATCGCCTGGAGTGCTAACACACGCCATATCATACCACAGTTTTTGCGCTTTGTCAAGAGGGTTTTAGCACTCGATCCAGGAGAGTGCCAAAATTCACTTCCCAGGAAACCGCTTTCAGACGGTCTGAGAGTAGGAACGGCGCAATAATCTGTGCCTAAGGGGGAATTGGGTAGTCGTGCAGGTCGTCAAATGTCTCATCCGACCTGCCACGGGGACCGAGTACCTGACCGCTCATATAAGTCCGCAGACGTCAGGCGACCTCACACCTGACCTCCAGGTGCCATCGGGCCGGTGTAAACGTGGAGCATATGCCGATCCCGTGTGTGACGGGCCACCCTACGGTGCCTGTCTCTTATACACATCTGACGCTGCCGACGAGCG
>JAOAAG010000225.1 GCA_026418995.1 Anaerolineae bacterium | reverse complement strand
TGCCAAAGCCGGTGCGCAGCTCAAAGGCATTGACCAGGCGGCGGATAGAGTTGAAGTGCTCCAGTATCTCCTGGGCCTTCAGTGCCGCCTTGACGGCGTGCAGCGCGTGATCGGGGTCGTCCAGCGGCGCGCCGAAAAGGGCCAGTACACCATCCCCGGTGTAGCGGGTCACGGTGCCGCCGTGATCCTCGATGATCTGGACCAGGTTCGCGTAATAGGCATTCAGCGTCTGCACCACATCTTCCGGGGGAGTGCGCTCGCACCAGGCGGTGAAATCGCGGATGTCGGTGAACGCGATGGTTACTTCGCGCCGTTCGCCTCCCAGGCGTATGCGACCGCTGAGGATGCCATCGCGGACCGGGCTGCTCACATACTGGCCGAAAGCGGCCCTGAGTTGCTCCTGGCGGGCCAGTTTCTCGGCCATGGCATTGAAGTGGAGGCCCAGGCTGGCCAGTTCGTCCCCGCTGTGGGGACGGACGCGCGCCCCCAGGTCGCCCTCGGCCACCGCCTTCATCACCTGCTCCAGCTCGCGTATGGGAGTGAGGACGCTGTTCACCAGCAGCACAGTCAGGGCCGTGCCCACAATGCTGGCGAACAACATCACCGAGGCGGTGAGGCGCAGACTGGCCGCCGGATCCCCGCCCAGCTTGACCGTCTGACTGTAGCCGAACAGGCCCAGAGTCACCAGCGGCACAATCATGATGGGGAGAATCAGCACCGGGAGCTTAACCCGCAGGCGGAAATGAGTGACCCGGGGATCCTCCAGATTGGCCTGCGCCCCCACCGCCAGCGCCAGGAACGAGATCGGCTGCATCGTCCGCTCCAGATAGAAAATAAAGAACACCAGGGCGATGGCTACCGTCGAGGTGAGGGCCACGATCCAGCCCTGGAGGACCAGCGCCAGGCTCAGCTCAGTGAAGATAAAGAAGTAGAGCGCCTGTGCGGTATAGGCCAGTATCGCAACCAGCGTGGTCCATCCCACCACCCGGGGGGAGAAGTTGACCGCTTCGATCCAGGCGCGGGTCGCTAGTTCCGCGTCAGGTGATTCGCCAGCGATGAGCGTGGCGAGGAAGGCGCGGATGGAGCGGGAGTAGAGGTGGTAGAACAGATAGGCCATCAACGTCACGAAGACGACCACCAACGTGACCACACCGGCCAGGTCGTACCACACCACCGGGGAGATGATCTCGGTAAAAACGCGCGCGCCCAGGAAGGTGGGCAGCGTGAGGGTCAACTGGCCACGCAGATAGATAATGATGATGTAAAGAGGGTAGCCCCGCCAGTGGAGGAAGAGTGCCTTGGGGAATTTTCTGCTCGCTGCCGCTCCAGCGGGTGAGATGTGACTCCTCATTCGGGCACGTCTCATGATACACTCACTCCACATTGTCAGGCGACGGTCATTGCGGAAGTGACCGTCACCTGATAATATGGCGTCGGGATAGCCAGTCGGCGGCTGCCTGAGGCAGCAGTGACAGCGGCCCCTGCTGAATCGTGGGGTCTGGCAGGGACTCAATGAACAGCTTGCCGTAGCTTTTGGTGATCAACCTCCTGTCAAACACCGCCACTACCCCCCGGTCCTGCCTGGTACGGATCAGGCGTCCGAACCCCTGGAGAAAACGCAGGATCGTCTCTGGCACAGCATATTCCAGGAAGGGTTCGTCGAACGTCTCGGCACGCGCGGCAAAGATAGGATCGCTGGGCACGCTGAAGGGCAGCTTGACGATGGCCAGGCAGCTCAACGCCTCTCCCGGCACGTCCACCCCCTCCCAGAAGCTGCGCGTGCCCAGCAGCACCCGCCGCTCTCCGGTGCGGAAGGCCTCCAGCAACTGCCCCCGCGAGATGCCCTGCCCCTGGGCCTGGACGGTGATGCCAGCCTGGGCCAGCGGTGCCTGGATCGCTCGCAGGGTGGCCTGGAGCTGACTATAGGAAGTGAACAGCACCAGCGCCCGTCCCTGAGTGGCTTTGAACAGGGCGATCAGGCCCTGTTCCACCAACCGCTGATACCCCTGCTCGCCTGGTTCGGGAATGTCGTCCACCAGGTAGACCAGCGCGGCGCTTTTGTAGTCAAAGGGGGAACTGACGACCAGCTCGTCAGCATCCCAGGCGTTCAGGCGCTCGCGCAGGAAGTCGAAGCTTGAGGCGATGCGCAACGTAGCAGAGGTGAGGATAACTGCATCCTTCTTGCGGAACAGGTGCTCTTCCACCAACGGGCCAATGTGTAGCGGCGCAGCGTGCAGCTCCAATCGTTCGCGCTCAGTGTCCCATTCCAGCCAATAAATCGTGTGGGTATCAGGGGCGGTGATCATTCGCGCCAGGTGCTCCCTGGTTTCCCGGAGCTCTCGTGCCAGGCCTGTGATCTGGATCTGAATATCCTCAATAGTTGACGCAGCCGGACCACCCACCCCTTCCAGCTCCTGGGCTAAACGCTCGGCGCCCTCCACAACGGCGCCCAGCAGCGCACCGGCATTGTCCCAGGCGATTTCGATCGCCTCCCAGGCCGGCTGAATGCGCACTCCAGAGGTCAGGCGCAGACGCAGAGCATACTGGCTGTTCTGCTCCCGCTCCTGTTCCCTGACGAACTCCTCCAACCGGTTGAAAAAGATGTCCAGTTCCCTCATGGCCCGTGCGGCAGCGATACCGGTCCTCCCCACACGGAGCTCGAGCTGCTGCATCAGACCACCCGGCAGCCCGGCCTTACGACAGCGCACCAGTACCTCAGCCAGCAAGCCGCTGACCCGGCCTGTCTCCTCGACCGATCCCACCTCAGCCAACAACTGCTCTATTCTGTTCTGGTTCGTCTCAAAGCTCAAGCCCTCCGTCGTAGCGGACTCCAGATTGTGGGCCTCGTCTACGATGAGGTATTTATATTCAGGCAGGGCGCGGTTCTGCACCGTCACATCGGCCAGTAACAAAGCGTGGTTGACGATGACGATATGAGCCGCCTCAGCGGCATGACGGGCGCGATAGAAGTAACAAAGGCCCTCCTGAAAGTAGCGGCAGCGCTCCGGCAGGCAGCCCTCGTGATCGGCGGAAAGCTGAGACCAGATCATCCGTTCCGCCTGATCGGGCAGGAACAGAGTGTCTCCGTCCCCGTTTTCCGTCTCCGGCAGCCAGACGAGGATTTTCGCCAGCACCCGTGCTTTGTCCGGCGTGTTAGCCCCCTGACGCCGCATCGCCTGCAGCCGGGCCAGGCACAGGTAGTGGGAACGGCCTTTCAGCAAGGCAGCGCGGAAAGCAAAGGGGAGCACCGCAGCCAGGGCCGGCAGGTCTTTGTGGTATAACTGTTCCTGCAGGTTAATGGTATTGGTGGAGACCACCACCCGCTCCCCGTTCTGCACGGCCCAATGGACAGCAGGGAGCAGGTAGGCCAGGGATTTGCCGACCCCGGTGGGTGCTTCAACCAGCAGATGCTGGCCCCGGTTGAGAGCACGCACTACGCCACGCACCATGCTGACCTGCTGAGGGCGGTACTCGTAGCCTGGGAAATGGGCCGCAAAAGCACCCCCGCCTTCCAGAAGCCTCACCAGTTGCTCTTCATCTACCTCCTTACGCTCCGCCACCGGCCGCAGAGGCTGCCAGCTTTCCATCTTTTTAACCCTTGCTGAGAGCGAGGTTTCAGACAGAGGGGCGCCGTTCATCTCCTCCAGAACAGCGCGGAAAAAACCGGTCGCGCCCCATTGACCTCGCTCGCCATGTCGGACAATCTCCTGGAGTGTGCGTGGGGGAAGGCGGGTGGCCCGGTGGGTCAGGACCTGTCTCTTATACACATCTCC
>JAOAAG010000211.1 GCA_026418995.1 Anaerolineae bacterium | reverse complement strand
CCTTATACGGGTGTCCATCACGCAGGATACTGATGTGGTGCTTGTGTGTCAGCGGGGGCGCACACTGGCTGCCCGTTTGGGCCTTTCTGAACGCGATCAGATCGCAGTGGTCATCGCTATCTCCGAAGTAGCGCATAATATCATCCGCTATGCTCAAGGTGGCGAGATCATCCTGTATCCACTCTGCGAAGGGGAGCGTCGTGGTGTGGTGGTGATAGCGCGCGATCAGGGGCCTGGCATTCCCAATGTCGAGCAGGTGCTGGAGGGCGGCTATTCGACCGGTGGAGGGCTGGGCATGGGGTTGGCGGGTGCCAGGCGGCTGATGGACGAGTTCGAAATCGTTTCCCAGGTTGGCCGGGGAACGGTGATCAGGATGGTGAAATGGAATCAGTAGGGAGAAGAATGTCGCCGATCGTGGAGTGGGGCTTCGCTACACGTGCCTTGGGGGAGTATGAAGAATCAGGTGATCTGTGCCTGGTGAAGCCCTTCCCCAATGGGGTGTTGGTTGCTGCCATAGATGGCCTGGGACATGGCCCCAAGGCTGCCGAGGCCAGCAAGGCGGCGCTTGGTGTGTTAACAAGCCATGCTCAGAAACCGCCGGACCTGTTGCTTAAGCTGTGCCATGAAGAACTGAAGAGGACGCGTGGAGCCGTGATCAGCCTGGCCTCCTTCAACGCATTGGCCGGCACGGTAACCTGGGTTGGGGTTGGTAATGTTAAGGGACTGCTCCTCTCCTCAAACGGTCGGGGAGGGGTGGAGCGTGAGTGGCTGCTGCTCCGTGGTGGTGTAGTGGGCTACAACCTGCCCAATCTATATCCGGCCGTCCTTCCTGTGCGTGCTGGGGATATGCTTATCTTCGCGACGGATGGGTTACGCAGCATCTTTGCCGAGGAATTGACACTGGGCGAACCGCCGCAGCAGATGGCTGACCGTATCCTGGCTGGATATTTTCGCGGCACCGATGATGCGCTGGTGGTGGTTGTCCGCTACCTGGGCCTGGAGAAACCGTAAGGGTTCGTGATGGAGCGATATGGCACAAGAACATGAGACCTCCATGTTACTGCTCCCGGGCCTCTCTGTTGGGGATGAGCGGGCGCGTCAAATCCTGATGCGTCGCCTTGCGGCCCTGGCCAAACCGCCTGTGAAGGAGGATTGGGGGGAGCAGTACCGACTGGTGATCTTCCGTCTGGGAAAGGAACTGTATGGCATTGACGCGACCTGTGTTTTCAGTGTCAGGCCGGCCGAGACCATTACCCGTGTGCCGCGCGTCCCGGAGTGGGTGGCCGGGGTGATCAATCTGCGCGGTCGCATTTTCTCGGTGATTGATCTGAAGCGCTTCTTTGGCCTGCCTCAGAGTGAGGAGGGGGGCGAAGACGCCGCCGGGCAAGATGAGCCTCCCCTTCAGCTTATCGTTGTCGAGACGCCTCAGATGGAGATCGGTTTTCTGGTGGATGATGTACTGGCTGTGGAGTCAATTCCTCTAGCCTGGTTGCAGGATGCGGGCAGTGTCATACGGGGGCTGCGTCCCGAGTACGTGCGGGGCGTGACACTCTACCAGAGAGATGGGGAGCATGCCCTGGTGGTGCTGGATGTGGTGGCGATGCTCTCCGACGAGCGGCTGATTGTGCACGAAGAAGTGGTATAGAATTGATGTCCGCGCGATACCGGGTGTGGTTTGCACAGCGCGGGGGATGAACGCAAGGACAAGAGTTAGCGACATTAACCATGTATGACGACCTGTCGGTTGTAAGCTCTGAAAACAGTGTCACACCCGGCGCAGGGGGAGCGCTTCGTGTTTTTCGGGGTATGGCTGGCATAAGGGGCAAAGTAGTCCTCTATTTTGTTTTTACTATGCTGCTGACCGCGGTACTCAGCATAGCGGGTCCACTGCTGACGGGTTTGCAGATGAGGAGGCCGCGGCTGCTCTATGCGCTCGAACAGGTGGTGGCTTCAAAGGAGGCGGCACTGTCGCTCTGGCTCGATGAGGTTAAGGAGCTGCTGAATGTTGCGCTCACAGCGGAGGAAGTAAAGTGTGCACGAGAGGCGCTCCATCGCTCTGCCGCTCCCACCACCTGTGACTTGCGTCCTCGCTTCCAGCAACTGGCCGGGCAGGTAGAGCGGATTGATGACTTGTTTCTGTTCGATAAGGAGGGGCACATCCTCATCTCCAGCGCTCAGGCCCAGGAGGGGCAAATATTGAAGCCGATCCCCTCAGGTGAGGACGGCGCTGAGGAGCAGTGTGTTTCGTTCATCGAGGCTGGCACTCTGGTTGTGGCCTGTCCTATCCCTGGCGGGACCGCCGAGAGGGTGGGGTTCCTTGGTGCGCGGGTAAGCCTGGCTGCACTCAACAAGGCGCTGCAGGCTGGCCTTGGAGCTGGTGGTATCAAGGCTTTCCTGGTGAGCGGGGATTATCTCCTGGCAGATAGACCTGTAGAGGAAGATGCCCGCCGGGCCATACGCGAGAGAATCGCGGAGCTCTCCGGTAGGGGAAATGCCGGTTTTTACGAGAATGCCTGGGGCATCTCCGTAGCCGGTGTTTCTCGTCATATCCCTGAGCTTAGTGCCACCATCTTGCTCGAGATCGAGGAGCGGGAGGCCGGCAGCTCCTACAGGCCGGCCAGGGAAATGATGGGGGCTACGGTTTTGTCCGTAGCCATAAGTGTTCTGGTCGTCACCGTGGTCTCACTGCGTCTGGCTACGGATATTGCTACGCCACTGACCGCGCTTGCGGATACGGCCAGGCGGATTAAGGCGGGAGAGCCACAGCTTGCTGCCGGGACGGGGCGACGGGATGAGCTTGGTGAACTGGCACGCGCTTTCAACGAGATGACCGTCCGCCTGCGGGAATTGCTTCAGGCGGAGCGGAGACGCCGTGAGCAGCTTGAGAGAGTCGTCGGGGCTTATGTCGCCTATATCGCGGAGGTGGCGCAGGGCAATCTCCAGGCTCACCTGCCTCCTGCTGTGGAGACTGAGATTGTCAACGATGACGACCCGTTACTGGTGCTGGGGGATAGCCTGAGTGAGCTGGTGGCCTGGCTGCGCAGTGCGGTCCGGCGCATTCTCCAGGTGGCCAATGAGTTGAACACGGCGGCAACGGAGATCCTCTCCGCTGTAGCCCAGCAAGTCGCCGTCGCCGACGAACAGTCAGCCATCGTGGCCCAGACCCATACTACTGCCGAGGATCTGAAGGCCATTATGGAGCAGTCGCTCTCCAACCTGCAAACGGTCGCCGAATCGTCAAAGCGTACAATGCAAGTCTCCTATGCCGGCCAACAAGCCGTGGATGAGACGATCGTCGGCGCGTCGTTGCTCCGGGCTCAGATCGAGCAGGTGGCGGAGAACATCATGGCTTTGATAGAACAGGTCAAGCAGGTCGGTGAAATTGCTGACACAGTTAAGGGAATTGCCTCTCAGTCGAGGGTGCTGGCGCTCAATGCCTCGATCGAGGCCGCTCGGGCTGGCGAGTCTGGCAAGGGCTTTGCTGTGGTAGCAGAGGAGGTACGTAACCTTGCCGAGCAGTCCCGCCAGGCCATCGCTCAGGTGCGGGCCATCCTTTCCGAGATTGAGCAGGCGGCGAGCATGGCTGCCCTGGCCACTGATGAGGGGACGAAACGAGCAGAAGAGGGGGTGGAATTGGCCGCGGAGGCTCAGGACGCGATCGAAAAGTTGACCCTCACAATCGAGGAATTCTCGCGCGTAGCCCAGCAAGTGGCAGCGGCGGGACAACAACAGGCGCGAAGGGTGGAACAGTTGGTCAACTCCATCCAGGCCGTCCATCAGAATACGCTCCAGAGCCTCGCTGGCACCAGGCAGACAGAGAGAGCTGCCCGTAGGCTGACCGAGCTGGCCGGTATGCTTAAGGAAACGATCGAACAGTATCAGCTTTAGACGACGTAAAATGACCGCGAGCAAATCCCTGCTTTCCAATTCTCGATTCTCGGTGCGCCATTCCCGATTTGCCATTCTACGTGCCCTGGGGTCGTTTTTCAACTCCATCCGTGGCAGGTTGCTGATCGCTTTCCTGGGACTGGCATTGATACCTATGGTGTTGTTGGGCACTGTTGCCCGGATACGGGCAGAGGAAGCACTGCAACGGGCCGCTTACGACAAACTCCAGGCTGTCCAGGCGATTAAGAAGAGCCAGCTCGAGAGCCATTTTGACCATCTTCGGGCTGATGTGGCCTCGCTGGCGGAACAGGTGAGCATGCTGCGGCACGATGCTCTGGAAAGCCTGGCTGCCGTGCAGAGCGCTCGCAAAAGGCAGATCGAGCAGTTTTTTGCTGACCGTTGGGGCAATGCGCGCTTTCTGCCAGAGAGTATGGACTTCGTTGCTTTTTGCCAGGAGCTGGAGGCCTACCTGGAGAAGGCCCGTTCTGACGCTCGAGTGTCCGTAAATGCCTCGGAATATCTTTCGATTACCAGCCCCTATGGGGGATTCCTGAACGATTACGTCTCCACATACGGCTACCGTGACCTGCTCATCATCAGCGCTGATGGCTATCTGATGTACTCTGTATCTGGCTCAAGTAGCCCTGGTGTTCATCTATCCTCTCCCGAGTTTAAGGATACTGGCCTCTATGGGCTCTGGCAAGAGGTTGTATCACAGGGTACTCCGACCCTTATGAATTTATTGCCCTCTTCCTCGGATGCCGGTGCAATTCTTGCTCTCATCGGCCTGCCGGTTTATGGCGATGATGATCGGTTGGTTGGCGTTATCGTGTTGCAGATTCCCGGTGACCAGCTTAACACAATGTTGCAGGACCGGACCGGTCTGGGGCGGAGTGGCCGGCTCTTTCTGGCGGTAACCGCTCCTGGTGGCAACATCGCTCTTCTCAGCAGCCGCCCCTCCGGAGGCTGGGAATACCAGACCACTGACCAGGTGCCTCAATATATCGAAGAGGCTCTGAAGGGAGAGATGGGCGGAGATGTCTTCATCGAGGATTCGCGGCCTCTCCTTGTGTCCTATGCTCCGCTCGAAATCGAAGGACTGAGGTGGGCCCTGATTACCCGGATGGATGTGGAAGAGGCACTGGTCCCGCGTGCGGAAGGGCATTACCAGGACCTGTTTGCCCAGCGCAGGGACCTGTACGGTTACGATGATATCCTCCTTATCGCTGCCGACGGCTATGTCTTTTACTCGGTGGGCAGGAGAAATGACTATCGAACCAATCTGCTGACAGGGCCGTACAAGGACTCCGCTCTCAGCCAGCTCGTCAGGCGGGTGGTAGAAACAAAGCGCCCTGGTTTTGCCGACTTCAGCCCTTATGCGCCAGCCGATGGCAAACTGGCTGCGTTTCTAGCTCAACCAGTGATGCACAATGAGGAGGTCGAGTTTGTCGTGGCCCTGCGCCTGCCTATTGATGAGTTCAACGCCATGATGCGGCAACGGGCTGGTATGGGCGAGACAGGCGAAACCTACCTGGTGGGGCCGGATAAACGCATGCGCTCTGACTCCTATCGCAGTCCGACTACCCATTCGGTGGCCGCTTCGTTCGCTGGCACGGTAGAGAAGAACGGCGCGGATACGGAGGCCGTGCGCCGTGCCCTTGCCGGGGAGATGGGGGTAGGTGTCGTACGTAACTACCTGGGCCAGCAGGTCGTCTCTGCGTGGGCTCCGGTGGACGTTGCCGGAGTGAGGTGGGCGCTCATTGCCGAGGTGGACACGACCGATGCCTTCGCCCAACTCCGATACCTGGGCGAGATAGTGGTCAGGACTCTTCTTGTCGCGGCGCTGCTCCTGATACCTGCGACCTTGTGGGTCGCTGGTGCGTTTGCCAGGCCTGTGGTGCAGATCACGAATGCGGCCCGTGCAGTCGCACAGGGCGATCTCGAGGTTCAGGCCCAGGTCCGCCGCAGTGACGAGACCGGGGAGCTGGCCGACGTGTTCAACCTGATGGTCTTCCAGTTACGCGATATGTTGCGCAGCGAGCAGGAGCAGCGCGAATATCTGCAAGCCGTTGTGCGTGAATATGTCGAGTACCTCACGGCACTGGAACAGGGGCATCTTGAACGCACGCTGGAATTGGATGGGGTGGGGCTTGAGGATGAGCCCCTGACCATGCTGGGGATGCAGATCAACCGTATGGCGGCAGCGATGCGTGATATTTTGGGCCAGATCCGCTCCGCGGCGCATAGTCTTAACACGGCCACCTCGGAAATCCTGGCGGCGGTCACCCAGCAGGCCTCTGGAGCCGGCGAGCAGTCGGCGGCGGTGGCCCAGACCACCACCACGGTGGACGAGCTGAAGACGATCGCCACCCAATCGGTGCAGCGTGCCCAGGACGTCGCGGAGGCCTCCAAGCGCACCGTCGAGGTCTCCCACTCTGGCAGGCAGGCGGTGGAGGAGACGGTCGCCAGTATGGGGAAGATTCGGGCGCGGGTCGAGTCCATTGCTGAGAACATTCTGGCGCTTTCGGAGCGGACGCAGCAGATTGGGGAGATCATTGCCACGGTGAATGACATTGCGGCGCAGTCGAACATGCTGGCGTTGAACGCTTCGATTGAGGCGGCGCGAGCGGGGGAGTACGGGAAGGGGTTTGCGGTGGTGGCGGCGGAGGTACGTAGTTTGGCGGAGCAGTCACGGCAGGCGACGGCGCAGGTGCGAGCGATTTTGTCGGAGATACAGAAGGCGATGAATCTGACGGTGATGGCGACGGAGGAGGGGACGAAGCAGGTGGAGGAG
>JAOAAG010000145.1 GCA_026418995.1 Anaerolineae bacterium | reverse complement strand
GCCGTACTCAAACGCCTCCAGCATGTGGCCGAACCGCTCCCGGGCCTGTTCCACGTTCAGCCCGATGAGCCCGAAGATTTTCTCCTGGACCTCCCGCCGGTGAATCCGGATAGACCCACCCGCCACCTCCTCGCCATTACAGACCAGGTCGTATTGCTGGCCGCGCGCGGCGCCAGGGTCGGTATCCAGAAGCGGCAGGTCCTCCGGCATGGGCGCGGTGAAGAGGTGGTGGCTGGGGTCCCAGCGCTGCTCCTCCTCGTTCCACTCGAAGAGGGGAAAGTCTATCACCCAGCAACAGGCCAGGATCTTGCGGTCGCGCAGCCCGAGCCTCTCTCCCATCTCCAGCCGCAGCTCGCTCAGAGCCCGGTTCACGATTTTGGGCCGGTCGGCGACAAAGAGGAGCAGATCGCCTGGACGGGCCCCCATCCGTTCGATGATCGCCGCTACTTGGCCCTCGGTGAGGAACCTAGCAAAGGAGGAGCGCGTTTCCCCGGTTTCTTCTCCCACCGCCAGCCATGCCAGGCCCTTTGCCCCTTCTCGCTGAACAAACAGGGTCAGCTCGTCTAACTGGCGGCGGCTATAATGGCCGCACCCGGGCACACAGATGCCCCGCACCTGCCCGGAGGTGGCGACAGCCTCGCTGAAAACCCGGTATCCACAGTCGGCGACCAGGTCGGAGATATCGGTGAGTTCCATTCCGAAGCGCAGGTCGGGCTTGTCGGTGCCAAAGCGACGCATCGCCTCGGCATAGGTGAGGCGCGGGAAGGGCTTGAAGAGCAGTTGACGGTCGGAGCAATCCTCGATGATGCCGATGAACAGCTCTTCGATCAGGGCCATGATATCTTCCCGTTCCACAAAACTCATCTCCAGGTCAAGTTGGGTGAATTCTGGCTGTCGGTCACCGCGCTGGTCCTCATCTCTGAAGCAACGCGCAATCTGGAAGTAGCGCTCGAAGCCGGCGACCATGAGGAGTTGCTTCAGTTGCTGGGGCGATTGGGGCAGGGCGTAAAACTTGCCAGGGTGCAGCCTGCTGGGGACCAGATAGTCCCGTGCCCCTTCCGGGGTGGTCTTAAACAGGATGGGCGTCTCGATCTCGATGAATCCTCTAGCACAGAGGAAGTCGCGGATATACTTGACCACCCGGTGACGCAGCATGATATTGCGCTGCATCCGGGGCCGCCGCAGGTCGAGGTAGCGGTACTTCAGGCGTAGCGCCTCATCAACGGGGGCATCCTCGTGGATGTAGAAGGGTGGGGTCCTGGCCGGATTAAGCACCTTTACCTGATGGACCACCACCTCGATCTCGCCGGTCGGAAGGTCGGGGTTTTCCAGGCCCTGAGGACGCGCCCGCACGGTACCCTGTACCTGGAGCACATACTCGTTGCGCACCTGGCGCAACAGTCGGTGCGCTTCGGCGGCGCCGGCCGGATCGGAGACAAGCTGGACGATCCCGGAACGGTCGCGCAGGTCAACGAAAGCCACGCCCCCATGGTCGCGCCAGCGATTCACCCAGCCCGCAAGCACCACCTCCTGGCCGACATGGGCCAGGCGCAGTTCACCGCAGTGGTGTGTTTTCAGCATGCTCACACTCCTTGAGGTGGAATCCACACATCAAAAAAGCCGCCCCTCGGGGCGGCTGGTTCTCTTTCCCGGCACGATCACTTGATGCAGGAAGCATCACCTCACCGACCGCCCAGCCTGGGCCGTCGGGAGGTATTATGATGCTCGATTCGTCGCCAAGCCCAGCATACCATGGCGGTGAGAAGTATAGCACACTCCGCCAGGGAGTCAAGTTTTCGTATTCATGAAAATATCACTGAAAGGGGTTTGTTCCCTCGTATTATGGACTCAAATGAAAGGTCACTGATGTGTTATGCCCTCAACATTTCACCGGAGGGAAAAAGATGTCCACAGCAGACCAGATGACCATAGACGAAAAGAGGAAATATCTACGCACTATCCAGAAGCGGTATGTCAAAGCTACTAAGCGCACGAAGGGGGAATTGCTGGACGAGAACGATGTCTCCTCTCAGAGCTGACCTTCAATCGCACTGTAATACGCGATTAGACGTGCCTGGGTGTGGGGATGCTCCAGGTGCGACTCCCCGCAGCCCTGCGGAACGAACGGCTTTCAGTGACATTTTCTTTTGAATGAACGGATCCCGTTCGGTGACAGTATCATTTGACTTGCAACGCCCCTCCAGAACGACGACCGCGGGATGTCTGCTCTTTGATGACAGACACGATGACGATCAGTGTCATCAGGAGGGTCAGGACATCCGCCAGGAGCCATGGCAATGGAATGGGATTGCGGAACACGTACTGCATTGAACCGCCTGCAGCAATTAGGGTAATCGCCTCACGACGCGGCGATCGGCTTGGATTGCCGCCGCAGCAGGAGTGGCCCGATGCGATCCATCAGCCACCCAAACGCCAGCTCAATCCACGGCACTATCCGCAACACATCCGGCACGTAGGCTACCCGCACCGGCCTCCTGAGCAACTTCCAGACACGCTCAGCCACTGCTTCCGGGGCGATACCCCACCGCTTGAGCGGCAGTTGCAGCCTGTCAAACCGGCTCGTCACCCGGTCGAAGAACTCGGTCGCGACTGCCCCGGCGCGCACTACGCTGACGCGCACGCCGGTGCCTCGCAGCTCCCGGTGCAGTCCGGTCGTGAAGGCATCCACGAATGACTTGGTGGCGCTGTAAAGGGCAATCCCCTGGCTGGGGATGCTTCCCGCGATCGAACCGATGTTGATAATGTGGCCGGCCCGGCGCACCTTCATCTCAGGCAGGAATAACAATGTGAAGCGCACGACGGCGACGACATTCACCTCCAGCATCTGTGCTGCCAGCGACCAGGGTATCTCGGTGCTCTCGCCGTACCAGCCCAGGCCGGCGTTGTTTACCAGTATGTCTACCGGACCAAGCGCGGCACGGATTTGCTCATAAGCACGCAGCCGCTCACCCTCGTCGGCCAGGTCGGCGACGATCACCACTGCTGCACCGCCAGCCTCACGGACCTGGGCGGCCAGCGCTTCCAGGCGCTCCCGATTGCGTGCCACCAGTGCGATGCGCATCCCGGCGCGGGCCAGCCTCAGCGCGATCGCTGCCCCGATACCACCTGATGCGCCAGTCACCACGGCTGCCTTGCCTTTCCAGTCCATATGTCCCCGCGCCCGGTTAGCCTGGAAGTAGGGCGACTTTCTGAGCAGGCGTGCCCGAATAAAGGGGCGAAGCGCGCGCACCAGGTGACGCCGATAGCCCATCAATGTCGCCATCTCCCGGGCATAATCGCTCAGGTCACGCTGCTGGTAGCGAAGCAGGCGCTGGCTCTCCGTCGTGTCCATCCAGTCGGTAGCAAAAGGCGTTGTGCCAAACGCCTCCTCGGGTAACATCCCCACGCCGGCTGCCTCCAGCACACACCCCACGATTTCACGGTAATAGTACCGGCAGCGCGGCCCGCCGCCGATCAACAGCACCTTGCCCCAGATTTCCGCGCTCTCCACGCCGTTGGCCAGTGCCAGCCCCACGTCGCGCGTGTGCACGAACTCCATCCGGTTGTTCAATGGCACGTCAAACATCCCCGGGTCGAGCTTGATCTCCAGCGGCAGCGCAGCAGCGAAACGGAAGATGCTCCATTCCAGCCCGGACTCTCGGACCATGCGCTCGCACTCGGCCTTGTGACGCGCATAGTGCTCGATGGGGTGTACCGGTTCGTCTGCCGTGCGCGGTGGGGGGAGATGCTGGGTTTGCCCGTAGATGTGGACCGACGAGGCAAAGATGAGCCTGGGTGGGCGGGGCTGTGCTTTCATTGCCTCGATCAGATGGCGCGTGCCGCCTACGTTGATCTCCCGTGCCCAGTCGGGCTGCGCCTCCGACTCAACCCCTGTAGCCGAGAGTTTGGGGATGATAAAGGCCAGGTGGATGACCACATCCTGTCCCTGCACCGCCGCAGCTATATCCTCTGGACGGCGCAGGTCGCCCCATACCACTTCGATCCGCTCCCCCCATTGCCTGGCTTTTTTCTCATTCGCTTTGGTCCTCAGGTCGAAACAGCGTACCTTGTGGCCCCGTTTGACCAACTCTTCCAGCGCGCTGCTGCCGATGTTTCCGAAAGCACCTGTCACCAGTACGTTCACTTCAACACTCCTTCTCCAGCCCCGATAATAGAATCTGGATACCTTCCTTCATCACCTCGCCCCAGTTGGCACCCTCAGGGTCGAGCATGCCCTGTAACAGCAGCCCCACAGCCAGTGCGACGATCACCTGCGCGGCCCGCTCCGGGTCGACCGGTTGTAATGACCCCTCAGCGATGCCCGCCTCGACAATGCCACGGAAGACATCGCGGTACCGTCGGTATGGCTCGATGGTCGCTTGCCAGACCACCGGGTCCCGCGCTGCTTTGGACCAGAACTCCAGGTAGAGCGGAATCTGGCCTTTGGCTGCCTCAAATACATACTGTGCTTTGCTGGCCATCTGCCGCAGTGCTTCCGGTATGGTCGTCGCCCCGCGGCGGGCAGCTTCCATCTGCATGTCCAACCCTCCCAGCCAGCGGTTCAACAGCTCCAGGAAAAGCGCCTGTTTGCTGGGGAAGTGGTGGTAAAATCCGCCCTTGGTCACCCCAGCGCGGCGGCAGATCTCGGCGATACCGACGGCATCATAGCCGTATTGGGCGAAGCATGCTGCCGCCTCCTGCAGGATGCGGGCGCGGGTTTCCTCAGCTCTGTGTTGGGTGGTCATTGTTGCCTCCATAATATACCGACCGGTCGGTATGTATTGTAGCATGAAGCGTGGACATTGTCAAGCTGGGGGGAGCGGGCGGATAACGTTGGCGGGGGCTATCTTGCAGACCGGGGTGGAGAGCGCTACTCCTCGTCCGTATCCAGACCGATCAGGCGCCCCCACTCGCTGTGGATGCCGTCCTCGGTCACGCCGTAATAGACGCGCAGGCGTCCCTCGTCGCGCTGGACCAGGTCGTAGCGGACGCGGCCGGCGTGCTCGCGCCGCCTGAGGAGCCCGATGTCACCATACCACTCGACCTTGTCAGGGTCCACGGGGTTCTCCTCGTTCTGAATGATGGCGTAATGCCATAGGTGGCGGGCCGATTTGCGCGTTACATTTTTGACTACATTGCCGTTGCGCAGATCGCGCATGGTGTGGTAGAGCACCCCTTTGCGTTCCTCGGTCGCTACGATCTCGACGCCTGTACGGGGCGGCTCGATGCGGCCAGGGGCTTTTTCTGTCGGTTCGGCGATCTCGGCAGCCTGCGCCCGCCGCACCAGGTTGACGATTTCGTCCCGCACGGCCAGGCCGGTCTCGCCCTCGCTGCGCACGTAGACCTTGCTATCGTCAACAGCGTAGGGGGGATCACCACCTCGCGGCACCACGATGCGCACCACTTTGGCCTCCTGAGTTTCCTGGACGTCTATAGTGACTTCCAGGGGAGGGGTAATGCGATGCTCAATCTCCTCCTGTAGCATGTGGACCACCCGCGAGGGATTGCTTACTCCAACAGGTGGCTCTGTGGGGTCATCGCTCACCCCTATGTAGAGCGTGCCGCCGTTGGTGTTGGCGAAGGCGCACACGTCGGCCAGGATGGCATAGAGGTGGCCTCCCCGTCTGGTATAGCTGGCATGGAAGTCCTGAATGATGGTGGGGCCTTCTTCTCGGGCCGCCTGGATGTAGTCTACCGGTGCTTTAGTGGGGCGATAGGGACGGGTACGGGCGAAGTCGTTGCCCAGGAAAAGCTCCCGTAGCGCGGCAAAGCTCACCTCTGGGAGGAATACCTCGGTAACGCGGTCGCCGACACCCAGGTATTGGGCGTTCTGGGGATCGCGGGTGAGGCGGTGAGCGTCGGAGCTCTGAATGCAGTGCATGCGGCGTGGGTACTCAGGGCGTGAGCCGTCGAAGAAGCGTGCCGTGGTACGTCCGCCTTTCTTCTCCAGGTCGGTGACCTCGAGCGCGTGAAGGTGCTGGTTCTGGGTGTAGGCGATGCGCGTCTGGCCACCGAAGCTCAGGCCGCGCATCGCTACCCCGTGATTGGCATTGGCATGAGCGGCGATGACCAGGCCGCCAGCTTCGTCAATGATCTGGTAGGCGGTCAGGACATCGGCCGTGGCCCCCACTTCGCTGCTGCCCGTATCGAGCTTCTCAAGCGGGACGTTGAGCTTGCGCAGGATGAACTCCATTTCGCGTATGTCGGTGTCAGGGGGGAAGAGGCCCAGAATGTGGAAACCGAAGGTCGCGGTAAATTCAAACCCCGGCAGCACCAGGATTTTTCCCAGGAGACGGCGATATTCTTTAAGGCGGTGTGTCTCCTCTTTGCGCAGTCTTCCCAGCCGCTCCAGCATTTCCAGTTGGCGTATCTCTTCCATCATCGCGCGGTAGCCGGCCACGGTGTTGTGGTCGGTGAAGGCGATGATATCCAGCCCTTTGCTTTCCGCCTGGGAGAGGATGTCGAGATAAGAAACGCCAGCCTCCAGGTAATCGGCAGAGGCCGGGGTGTGTATGTGCAGGTCAATGCGTTTCCACTGGGGAGCGGAGCGCTTTTTCTTCCTGGCCATCAAGCCCTGACTCACCGGACTCCCTGTTGTGGTTTCGCCGCCGGCTTTTTGGCCACCTCCGCCACCAGCGCCACCAGCTCGTCCGGGCGGAACGGTTTGAGGATGAAGGCGTCAGCACCGGCCTTTTCACACTCCGGTGAGCCTGTCTCTTATACACATCTCCGAGCC
>JAOAAG010000134.1 GCA_026418995.1 Anaerolineae bacterium | reverse complement strand
AGATGTGTATAAGAGACAGGTCGTGTACCTGTGCGCAGGTATCAATCACCAGGCATGGTTCCTCGAGTTCCGCCGGGGCGATGAGGACCTCTACCCTAAAATCTGGGAGGCGATTGAGCGGCCAGAGATTTACAGCAGCGAGCCGGTGCGTATCGAGCTGATGAAGCACTTCGGCTACTTCGTCACTGAGTCCAGCGGTCACGCCAGCGAGTACGTGCCCTACTTCCGCAAGTCCGCCCGCATGGTGGAAGAGGAATTGGTGCCGTTGTTCAAAAGTGAGGGTGCCCACTGGTTTGAGTGGGGGCGCACGGGCGGGTACCTGAATCACTGCATCCGGGCTTTCGAGCGGTATCAGGAGGAGTACCGTGAGTTATTACAGGGTGTACCCCACCTTCCCACCCAACGCTCCCATGAGTACTGCTCCTGGGTCATCGAGGCGATCGAGACTAACCGCCCGGTGCGTGTCAATGGCAATGTCCCCAATTGGGGGCTGATTGAGAACCTGCCACAGGGTTGCTGTGTTGAGGTACCGTGTCTGGTGGACGGCAATGGAGTGCAGCCGACGGTCGTCGGTGCGCTGCCGACGCAGCTTGCGGCGCTTAACCGTACCAATATCAACGTTCAGGAACTGATCGTTGAGGCAGCATTGAGCGGCGAGGTCGAGGCGGTCTATCACGCCTGTATGTTGGACCCGTTGACCGCGGCCGTCTGTACCCTGCCTCAGATCAGACAGATGGTGGATGAAATGCTAGAGGCAGAGGCGCAGTGGTTACCACAATTTCTTAGGTGAAGTTGACAGCCACCTCCAGGGTGACTGTCAACCGAGAGTCCATGTTTAGGAGGCACAAGGTGAGCACTGACAAATACACTATCGGAGTGGATTTCGGTACGGAATCCGGTCGCGCGGTGCTGGTAAATGTGCGTACCGGCGAGGAGGTCGCTACTGCTGTGCATCCTTACGGTGATGGCGTGATTGACGAACACTTACCCGGCAGCGATGTACCGCTTCCGCCTGACTTCGCCCTCCAGAATCCCCAGGACTACATTGAGGTGCTTAAGGAAACCATCCCTGCCGTCCTGCGGGAGAGCGGAGTGCATCCGGAGGATGTGATCGGCATTGGCACCGATTTCACCGCCTGTACCATGCTGCCCATTGACGAGCAAGGCGTACCGCTGTGCCTGAAGCCTGAGTGGCGCGACAACCCCTACGCCTGGGTGAAGATCTGGAAACACCACGCTGCCCAGCCCGAGGCGAACCGTCTGAATGAGATCGCCCGCCAGCGGGGAGAGGAATGGCTGCCCCGCTATGGAGGCAAAATCTCTTCCGAGTGGCTGTTCCCCAAAATCTGGGAGACGCTGAACAAAGCGCCGGAGGTGTATTACGCTGCCCACCGCTATATCGAGGCGGCGGACTGGATTGTGCTGCAACTGACCGGCGAGGAAAAGCGTAACTCCTGCACCGCTGGCTACAAGGCGATCTGGAACAAGCGCAAGGGTTACCCCTCCGACGACTTTTTCGCTGCGCTGGACCCGCGCCTGCGCCATGTGGTGGATGAGAAGCTCTCCCGCGACATCTACCCGCTCGGCCAGCGTGCCGGTGGCCTCACCGAAGCGATGGCCGCGTTGACCGGCTTGCGGCCGGGGATTGCCGTGCCAGTGGGCAATGTAGATGCCCACGTCTCCGTGCCGGCCGCCACAGTGACGGAGCCGGGTCGCATGGTCATCATTATGGGCACCTCCAACTGCCACATGGTACTGGGGGAGGAAGAGAGGATCGTCGAGGGCATGTGCGGGGTAGTCGAAGACGGCATCATCCCCGGCTTCTTCGGCTTCGAGGCGGGACAGTCGTGCGTGGGCGATCACTTCGCCTGGTTCGTGGAGAACTGCGTGCCGGCCTCCTATGAGGAGGAGGCCAGAAGTCGGGGGTTGAACGTCCACCAACTGCTCGAGGAGAAGGCCGCCCGGCAGAAACCCGGAGAGCATGGGCTGGTGGCGCTGGACTGGTGGAATGGCAACCGTTCCGTCCTGGTGGATGTTGACCTGACCGGGTTACTGATTGGGGCGACGCTGGCGACGAAGCCGGAGGACATCTACCGGGCGCTGATCGAGGCCACCGCTTACGGCACGCGCGTCATCATCGAAGCCTTCGAGAGCAACGGCGTGGCCGTGAACGAGATCGTCGCCTGCGGCGGCCTGCCTGAGCGCAATAAGCTGCTCATGCAAATCTACGCCGACGTGACCGGGCGTGAAATCCGCGTCGCGGCGACTGCTCAGGCCGGGGCCTTCGGCTCGGCGATGTTTGCAGCGGTGGCCGCAGGCAGCGCCGCCGGCGGCTACGATACCATCTTCGAGGCAGCCCAGAAGATGGCCCGGCTGAAGGACGTGGTGTATCGCCCGGAACCGGCCCGCAAAGCCGTCTACGACCAGTTGTATGCCGAGTACCTGACGCTGCATGACTACTTCGGGCGCGGGGCGAACGATGTGATGAAGCGGCTCAAGGCGCTCAAGCAGCAGGTGCTGGCGGGGAATTGGGGGGAGTGAAACGTGAGGCGCGAAGTGTGAGGCGTGAGACGGGCGCCTACGCGCTACGCAGTGCGGGATTCGAGGAACTCCTCCGCCTGTGCAAGCGTGGGTATGCCCGTACGGCCGCCTAACTGTGTACACTTCAGCGCGGCTACTGCTGACGAGAATGCCATCGCCCGGTGGGGTGGCCACCCCCGGGCGATGGCATAAGTAAACGCGCCGTGGAACACGTCACCAGCACCGGTGGTGTCCACCACCTTGACGCTGAAGGCCGGCAGGTGGTAGACCTTCCGGTCGCAAAGATAGATCACTCCCTCTGAGCCAAGGGTAACGGCCACAAGTTTTGCCCCAAACACAGCCAGCGACTCCAGTGCCTGTACCCCGGCCTCGCCGGCCACTTCCTCTGCCACATGGCGTGGCACAATGAGATAGTCAATCAACGGGAGCAGGTTCTCGTTCCCGGCTATACGGTTCAGGTCACCACAGGTAGGTATGCCTGCGCGGCGAGCATGCTGCAGCGCAGGCACGGCCCAGCCGTTCCAGTGGCCGTCTACCAGCAGGGCATCGGCCTCGTCCACCAGGGCCAGCGCCGGGGAGGCTCCGGGTGTTACATTTCCCCGCCCCCAGTCAACGTCCGGGTGCAGAAATACGCGCTCCCCTGTGGCCCCATCCACCAGTATGAAGTTGAACGGGCTTCTGAGCCCGGGCAGGCGCGCGACCTGGCTCGTGTCAACCCCCTCGTTCTGTAACTCCTCGATGATCAGGTCGCCGTGGCGGTCCTGACCCAGCGCTGTCCAGAGCTGGGCTTCTCCCCCCAGGCGGGCGACGGTGACCATCGCCGTGGCCGCCATCCCGCCACCCTGCATGCGAAAGTCCCGCAGGGCACATCCGCGCGCCACCTCCTCAAGCCGGGGCACGAGCAGCAGGTAGTCAAGACAGGCGACCCCTATGCCGATGACCTTGATCCGCCCCTGACCAGGCCGCAATGCTCACTCCTGTTTGAGGAAAGCCCTTACCACTCCAATGTACTCCTCGAAGGCTTCGCGGCGGACACTGTGGCCGGCACCGCCGATATGCGCAACGGAGATACATGGGTTCAGAGAGCTGATCTCCGCCGCGACCTCTGGCGTCACCAGTGCTCCCAGGGCAGGGTCGGCAGTGATGAGCAGGGTCGGGCAGGAGATTTTCATAACCACCTCGCGCCAGGGTACCGGCTTCTGAAGGAAGCCCTTGAGCACATTGGGGCTGAGCTGCCGCTTGGACTCAGCCCATGGCCCAAGCTCAGCTTCGTCCCAGGTGGGACATTCCTGGCGGCAGCGGGCTATCAGCGCTTCGCGGGAGAGGGCTTTGCGCTCGATAATTCTGGTCCGCTCTTCCTCGAAGCGTCTTTCCGCCTCCTCCGGCGCAAGGTCCGGCCACAGGTCATCGCGCCAGGGTGGGTCCTCAAGCACCAGCTTGCCGACCAGCTCAGGATAGAGGGCCGCCGTGAGCGCGGCGGTAGAGGCCCCCATCGAGTGACCAATAATGGCGGGCTTGTGCAGGCCGAGCGCCTGGATCAGCCCTGCCAGATCGGCAGCGCGGTCCATGTCCGTGTACCCATCCTCAGTGGCCTCCGAAAGGCCGTGTCCACGCGCGTCGTACATAATGATGTCGTATTCCCATTCCAGCGCACGTGCGACCGGTGTCCAGCACAGGCCGTTATCGCTGAAGCCGTGGGCGAGCACCAGCGGGGGCCTGTCGCGGCCGGTACGGTAGTAATGAATCCTGATGCCGTTGGCAGTGATGTCGGCGGCCGGCCAGGTGGTAATGTCCGCAGCATTGAGCATGCTCAGGAAGGGGGAGTCCTCTACATCCAGCGGGAGGTCCACCCGCCCACGCCTGCGGCTTGACTCATAGGTGGCAAAGATCAGCTCCGTCGCCTGGAGCGCTTTGCGTCCCGCCAGCTCCGGTTCGCGCCTGTTTTTGAGCGCGTCCACCAGATCGAGCACTGCGGCGACGTGGAGGTCATCGTCGTGTATGCCCCCCTGCACCTCGATCTCCTGCCAGCGGCCGCCGGTCTCCTCGTTGCGCAGGCGCAGCACCGGCCCGCCGTGCAAGTCTACTTCGATCACCCCTTCACTCCCTATCAGGCGGTTGCCGCAAGAGAGGCTCCTTGATGGTTCTCCCCGTTCATACAGCCCTCTCTCCCCGGTCACCATCAGACCGGTCACGCCGTTGCGCCACTTAAAGAGGCTCAGTCCCTGCCCCTCGACGACCACGCCGAAGACGGCATAGCCTCCCCGTGCATCTATCTGTCCGATCACCCACTCGACAGGGGTTTCGTCATTGTAGAAGAACATCATGTCAAACCAGTGCGTGCCCCAGTCGTAGAGGTTGGGGGCAAAGGCCTCGATACGCTCCAGTCTGCCGATGGCTCCGCTGTTCAGCAGCTCCTTGGCCTTGCGGAAGGGTTGAGCGAAACGCCGCTGATGGTTAATGGTGAGCACCACGTTGTGAGCGGTGCAGAGCTCAACCATGCGCCTAGCCTCGCCGAAAGTGGGGGCCATAGGCTTCTCGCAATGGATGGCCTTGACACCGGCCTGCACGGCTTTGGAAACCATCGGGGCATGCAGGCGCGGCCAGAGGCAGATGCTCACGATGTCAAGTTGTTCCTTAGCGAACATCTCGTCCGCATCCAGGTAGCCGTGTGGTATCTTGTACTTTTCACAGAAGGCGCTCAGGTTTTCGCAGTTGATATCCGCTGCCGCGACAAGCTCACAATCCGGTGAGGCCAGGTAGCCTGCCGCATGCAGGTGTCCCATCCCAAACCCGGCCGCCCCCTCGGTCCGCCAGGGGCGCCCACAGCCGATGATGCCGACTTTGAAGGTAGCCATGTGAGTCC
>JAOAAG010000140.1 GCA_026418995.1 Anaerolineae bacterium | reverse complement strand
TCGCTCGTCGGCAGCGTCAGATGTGTATAAGAGACAGCTCCTGGAGTGCGCCCATATCGGTGCCGAGCGTAGGCTGGTAACCGACGGCACTGGGCATACGACCCAGCAGTGCCGAGACCTCCATGCCGGCCATGACGAAGCGATAAATGTTGTCAATGAACAGGAGCACATCCATCCCCTGGTCGCGGAAGTACTCGGCCATGGTGACGCCGGTCAATCCCACGCGGAAACGCACTCCAGGTGGCTCGTTCATCTGACCGAACACCATGACCGCCCGGTCAATCACCCCCATCTCACTCAGCGCATTGTAGAACTCGGTGCCCTCGCGGCTGCGTTCGCCGACGCCGGCAAAGACCGAGATGCCCTGATGGTAGCGTGCCATTGTATACATCAGCTCAGCGACGATGATGGTCTTGCCCACCCCGGCGCCGCCAAAGACGCCTGTCTTCCCGCCTCTGGTGAAGGGAGCGATCAGATCAATCACCTTAAGGCCGGTTTCGTGAAACTCGCTGCGGGTGGACTGTTCCTCGAAGGGAGGGGCCGGGCGATGGATGGGGTAGCGCTCGGTGGCCTTTACCTCGCCTTTGCCGTCAATCGGCTCGCCCAGCACATTGAAGAGGCGACCCAGCGTGGCCTCCCCAACGGGCACGGTGATGGGCCGGCCGGTGTTGAAGACCGGCAGGCCCCGTTGCAGTCCATCGGTAGTGTCCATTGCCACACAGCGCACCCAATTGTTCGGCAATTGCTGTTCTACTTCAAGCACCAGCCTGCGCCCGTCAAGGGGAACTTCCAGGGCGGTATATACCTCCGGCAATTCCCCAGGCGGGAAGGCCACATCTACCACTGCTCCCTTGACCTGCACAATGCGACCTGTGGGGATTTCATGCTTGGATTCCATTTCCACAATCCACCTGGCATAATAGTAGTCTATCAGCGATCATTGGGACGGAGGCGGACTTCCCAACATCGAGCCACCCGACAGTGTTTACACGTGAGCTGCCCGCGGAGCCAATAAGCACAGCTACCTGGCAGAGCCTGTCCGCTGGTGAGGCAGGTCCCACTTCCCTGGCCCCGAACCCCCTACTTGACCCCGAACGGCCTACACACTGAGCCGTGTCAGGGCCTCCGCCCCACCAGCAATATCCAGCAGTTCGGTGGTGATGGCGTGCTGGCGGGCCTTGTTGTACGCCAGCGTCAGTTCCTCGGCCAGTGCCATGGCATTGTCGGTAGCATTGCGCATGGCCACCATCCTGGCGGCGTACTCGCTGGCATGTGCTTCCAGCACGGCCTGGTAGAGCTGGAGCTCGATAAAACGATGGAGCACATTCTCCAGAATAGTAGGGGCATCCGGTTCATAGATGTATTCCGTCACCCGTGCTCGTGGGGTCCATACCAGGTATTCCGGCATTGCCTGTGTTTCCAGCTCAGTGGGGCGGAGGGGCAATAGCCGCTGGATGACTGGTCGCTGAACCAGCAGATTGACGAAGTCAGTACGTGCTACGTATACCTCATCCGTCCTTCCTGAGAGGAACTCGTCAATGGCAGCACGGGCAATCGGGAAAGTATCCACAACGCTGGGGACTGCGGGCAGGCCATGGAACTCGGCCACGATCTCCTCGCCCATGCGCCAGAGCAGATCACGCCCCCGGCGCCCTACGGCGATGTAGTGGACCGGTATCCCTCGTCTGCGGGCAAAGTCATGAGCCGTGCGCACGACGTTGTTATTGTACGCGCCGCACAGGCCGCGATCGCCGGAGATGAGTACCACCAGTACGCGCGCTACCAGCGACCGTCTGGTCAATAGCGGATGCAACGTTTCATCGGCAGCAGCGCCAAGGTTGACGATGACCTCCCAGGCAGCATGGGCATAGGCACGCGTCGCCAGCACCGCTGCCTGGGCCTTGCGCACATGCGAGGCAGCGACGGCTTCCAGGGCGCGGGTCACCTGCCCCAGATTGCGCACGCTTTGAATACGTCGCCTGATCTCACGTGCGGTAGCCATCCCTATTCTTGCGTGTCGAGTGCTGTGGCATACGTGCAGGAGCGGTTAAAGGCGCTCAACGCGTCCCGCAGCCTGGCCTCGTTCTCGGCGGTCAATTCCTTCCGCGTGGCAATGTCCGCCCCTATTTCCGGGTATTGAGTGCGCATGAATGCTAGCACATCCTGCTCATAACGACGCACCTGGTCCACCGGCACGGCATCACAGTAGCCATGTATCCCAGCGTAGATGATGATGACCTGTTCCTCGAGAGGCATAGGGGCATACTGAGGCTGCTTGAGAATTTCCGTCAGCCGACGCCCGCGTTCCAGGCGTCGCAGGGTAGTCTCGTCCAGGTCGGAGCCGAACTGGGCAAACGCTGCCAGCTCCCGGAACTGAGCCATGTCCAGGCGTAACCGCCCGGCGACCTGCTTCATCGCCTTGGTCTGGGCATCGCCTCCCACGCGCGAGACAGAGATGCCTACATTCAGCGCCGGGCGGATGCCAGCGTTGAAGAGGTCAGTCTCCAGATAAATCTGACCGTCAGTGATGGAGATGATGTTGGTCGGGATGTAAGTGGCGATGTCGCCGAGCTGGGTCTCGACGATGGGGAGTGCGGTGAGGCTACCACCGCCCCGGTCTTTGTGCAGGCGGGCCGCCCGCTCCAGCAGGCGGGAGTGCAGGTAGAAGATGTCGCCTGGATAGGCCTCGCGGCCGGGGGGGCGGCGCAGGAGCAGGCTGACTTGCCGATAGGCCCACGCATGCTTGGTGAGGTCGTCGTAGACGACCAGGGCATCTCGCCCTTGCTCCATAAACTCCTCACCCATCGCGCACCCGGCATACGGCGCGATGTACTGGAGTGCCGCCGGTTCCGAAGCCGAGGCAACCACGACAATCGTGTGGTTGAGCGCACCATACCGTTCCAGCGTAGCCACCACCTGGGCCACCTTGGCCCTCTTCTGTCCGATAGCGACGTAGATGCAGAGCAGGTCCTTGTCACGCTGGTTGATGATGGTGTCTATTGCCAGGGCCGTCTTGCCGGTCTGCCGATCTCCGATAATCAGCTCGCGCTGTCCGCGTCCGATGGGGATCATCGCGTCTATGGCCTTGATGCCAGTCTGCACCGGCGTGTCCACGTTTTGCCGCTCGATAACGCCGGGAGCTATCCGCTCGATGGGGCGGTAGCGGTCGGTTTTGATGGGGCCTTTTCCATCTACCGGGCGTCCCAGCGCGTCCACCACGCGGCCCAGCAGGGCATCGCCCACCGGGACGGAGACGATGCGCCCGGTGCCGTGTACCGTCTGTCCCTCCTCGATCTCCGTGTAGTCTCCAGCGATGATGATCCCGACATTATCCACCTCGAGGTTGAACGCGATGCCCGGAATGCCGTTCTCAAACTCGACCAGCTCGCTCATGCTCACACCGGCCAGCCCTGAGGCGCGGGCGATCCCATCGCCTACCTCGATGACGGTGCCGACATCCAGCGTCTCGATGGTGGGCTGGAACGTTTCGATTTGCCTGCGCAGCGTAAGCGTCAGTTCCTGTAAGAGGTCTGTTGCTCGGGTAGTCACCATAGCCTGCACCTTGGATTGGGGGTAATTTTTGCCAACCGGCCAGAATGATACACGATTTTAGCCGATTTGTCTAGTCCTCTGCACTAGTGCACTAATAGCTGCCTCAACACCCGGCGCAGCTCCTCCATCCGGGGCGGCTTGCTCACCATCGCGTCTACATGCGATGGCATCTGTTCACTGTCCAGGAACATTCCCCAGCCGCTGAGCAGCACCACGGGCGTCCCCGGCGATATCTCCTTGACCCGCCGCGCCACCTCCCGTCCGTCCACATAGGGCATCCCCAAATCTGTAATGACCACATCAAAAGGCTTGCCCTGCTCCCGGGCTGCCCAAAAGGCCGCCAGCCCTGCCTCGCCGCCATCCGCCAACTCCACTGTGTGCCCTTCCTGTTCCAGCGCCTCTTTCAGTGAGCGCCGGATCAGCGGCTCGTCGTCCACGAAGAGGATCCGTAGCGGCGGCAGGGCTTCTGCTTCCACTTCGGCCTCGGACACCTGCGCCACTTCACGCAGTGGGAAGCGCAGCCGGACGGTGGTCCCCTGGCCGGGCGTGCTCTCGATCTCGATCTCTCCCCTGTGCCGCTGAACGATGCCGTAGACCATCGCCAGTCCCAGCCCGGAGCCACCAGGCTTGGTGGTGAAGAAGGGTTCGATAGCTCGCCGCTTTGTCTCCTCGTCCATCCCGATGCCGGTGTCGGAAACCTCCAGGATAATGTGGCCTAACAGGTGTGCGCTCGGAGCGGGCACGTGGCGGGTACGGAGAATAAGGATCCCTCCCTCCGGCATGGCGTCTACCGCGTTGAAAATAAGGTTGGTCAGCGCGTCCCTGATCTGTGGCTCCAGGGCAGGCAGGTCCGGCAAGTGGGGGTCCAGGTCCGTCTGGAGGCGGACAACGACACCTCGTTGCTGCGGAATATCCTCCCAGCGAGGGCGAGTGAGCTCGGCCACCTGTCTCACCGCCCGGTTGAGGTTCACCGGGGCCAGGGGTTCCTCTCTGGTAGGAGGACGGTAGAACTCCCGCAGGCGAGCAACGGTCTGGACAACATCCTCGCAGGAAGCAGCGATAGCCTCCAGGTGGGAGCGGATATGAGGCGGCAGCCGGGGGTCGTGGAGGAGTAGTTTGGTGTAGAGGACGGCGGGGGAGATGGCGTTGTTGATGTCATGGGCGATGCCGGAGGCCATCTGGCCCAGCGCCCGCAGCCGTTCCTGTTCCATCACCGTCTGCTGGGTCTGGCGGAGCTCTTCGTAGGCGGCCTGAAGGGAATGGTAGAGGCGGGCGTGGTGGGCCGCCAGGGAGACGTGCTCCGCCAGCGCGCGCAGAAAGGTGGCTTCCGCGCTGGAGAAGGCATGTCTTCCCCTTCGGGTGATGAAGAGGACGCCGAACACCTGCTCCTCGACCATCAGTGGTACCCCGATTGCCGAGCGCATCCCCTGCGCCGCAAACGCTTTGGCCAGTCGGGACTCAGCCCACTTGTCCAGATCAGGAATAAAGAGCGTCTTACCTTTCCACAGCAACTCCATCGTTTTGCTGGTCAGCGGTATGGGCTTGCCTTCGGCTAAGCCTAACCTGGCAAAACAATTTCTCGCCTGGGGCCCCAGTGCCGCGACCATAGGCTTTTCCTCCCCAGGGTTCAGCAGGAGAATGCCCGCCATATCTGCCGGTAGCTCTTCCTCTACCTGCTGCACAACGATGCGAAAGATGCTCTCGAGGTCCTGTCGCTCTGCGATGGCGCGGGCAATCTGATTAAGGAGGTCCATGCGCGCCATCTGGTGGCGCAGCTCCTCCTCCGCGCGTTTGCGCTCGGAGATGTCGCGGGCGATGCCCAGGAGGCCCACCATACGCCCCTCCTGGTCGCGCAGCGGGGTGAAAGTGGTTTCCATCCAGACGGTGGAGCCATCCTTGCAGGTTCCCTCCAGTTCCAGGGTTCGGGTGCGGAATTGCTCCATCTCACCCTTTGCTTCCCGCTCCAGTTCCTCCTGCAATGCCCGCATCGCCACCTCCAGCGAGGCTGGGGTAAGGGCCTCGGCGAGGGTTTGGGCCATCGCTTCTTCCACGGCAAAACCCCGGATGCGGGTCACGGCAGGGCTGACGTAGGTGAAGCGAAGGTTCATATCCAGTGTGAAGATGAGGTCGCTAGCGTTCTCCGCCAGGAGGCGGTAGCGGGCCTCGGAGGCGCGCAGTTGCTCGATGACCTCATCTCGCTCCTGACGCAAACGGGCCTCTCCCAGGCAATGACGAATAGCCTGCGGCAGGCGGGGCAGATGCCGCTTAAGGATATAGTCGCTCAGGCCAGCATGAAGCCCCGCGACGGCGATCTCTTCACTGCCGCTATCGGTCAGCATCATCACCGGCACGTAAGGGTAGCGCTCCCGAACCTGTGCCAGTACCCGCAATCCATCGGACCAGTGGAGGAGATGGTCGGTGAGCACCAGGTCAAAGTCCCCCCGCTCCAGTGCCTGATCGAGGTCGCTCTGCCGGATGACCTCGGTGAAAGTAATGCCGGGGAACTCCTTTTGCAGCCGACGTTTGACCAGTTCCCGGTCCGCCGGATTATCATCTATCAGCAAAATCCTCATGGCACTGCCTCCACTTCCACCCAGAAGGTGCTACCCTGGCCGGGGACAGACTCCATCCCCAGGCGCGCACCTATCCACAGGGCAGCCTTCTGGGCAGTAGCGAGTCCCAGCCCAACGCCGGGATAGTCATCCACACTGTGGAGGCGTCCGAAGGGGCGGAAGATGCGTGCCTGGTCCTGGGGGGCGATCCCGATGCCGTTATCTCGTATGGCGATGTGACACCACGGGGCAGCGCAGGAGACGGTGATGGTCACCCGGGGACGCACTCCAGGTGCGATGAACTTGATGGCATTGGTGAGCAGGTTGGTCAGGATCATCTGCAGGAGGACCGGATCCGTCCGCACAGTAGGCGAAAGGTCTCCTTCCATAGTCACCTCGGCCTGCTGGGCCTCGATCTCGCTGGCAAGTCTGTGGAGGGAGCCCCGAATGACCGTCTCTACAGGTATTGGCTCCAGCATAGCCGGCTCCGCTCCGATCCGGGCGAAGCTCAGGAGGCTGTGGATGAGCTTACTCATATCGTTGGCAGAGGAGACAATTCGCTCCAGGTCTTTCCGTCCCTGCTCGTCCAGACGTGCTGCATGCTCTTCTACCAGTATGTGGGTAAATCCGCTGATGGCCCGCAGTGGCCCGCGCAGTTCGTGGGTCACGGCCCGGACCAGGGCCTCCAGGTCGGTATTGCGCAGGCTCAGCTCCAGGGAAAGCCTCCTGGTGCGCAGGAGGATCTCCACTCGTGCCTGGAGTTCCACTTTCTGCACCGGCGCCAGGAGCAATTCGTCCACTGTCCGCCAGAGGTGGCGGGTGACCATTCCTACATCCCGCCGAGAGGCGACCAGGAGGTAAGGTAGGAAAACCGGCTCTTCCACCCTCTTCCGGTCCACCAGCGCTGCCTCCCCCTGCTTTTCCAGCCCCAGGCCGTCCAGGATGGCCAGGTCAAAGGGGCCGTCCAGCCCATCAGACGGGTTGCAGATAACCACCTCATATCGCTCGCCCAGCCACTGGCCCAGGAGACGGCAATTGGCCGGGTGTTCCAGGAGAAGGAGGATACGATTGGTGTTCACCGTCATCTTTCTCACCTCGTGCAATGAGTGTCAATGTGACAGTCACCTTCAAGGTGACTGTCACATTGACATCTGGTCATCTTATTAGCGCACGCACCAGGTGGATCAGCTCCCGCACCACCAGCGGTTTGACCAGGACGCCCCGCGCGCCCCGTCGGAGGCTTTCCCGCTCCAGGTCAGGGCTCTGGCGAGGAGAAATGACGAGGAAGGGAACTCCAGCCTGCCGCAACTGCTCGCACCGCTCCCAGATGGAAGCGTCAAATCCGGTCAGGTCCACCAGCGCCAGGGCAAATTCATTCGCCCGCTCCAGCGCCGCGTCCAGAACGGTCAGGGTATCCACTCCGCGAGTCCGGAAGCCGGCCCTGGTCAGCACTCCATCCAGCAGTTCCAGGTTGTGCCGGTTGGAAGCCACCGTCAATATCAGCGGTGGCACATTCATTGCGATTACTCCTCCCGGACAAACTCCGGGGTTCCGGTAAGGATACCGCGCAGGTCTGTGAGGGGCTTGCCGACTTTGATGCCGTAGCGGGTAATCTCAATTTCCCGCAGTGTTTTTTCAAAGTCACTCAGCCGCTTCTTCAGGACACCGATGGCCTTGCGCAGCTCGCCGTTAATCTCCAGATAGCGCATAAAGATGATGTTGTCTGCCAGGTAACTGATGCCCCACCCGGTAGCGGAGAAATCGCCCACGATTTGCTCTACCTCCACGGTGAGGAGAACAGTGACCCCCATATTGGTCAGGTACTTGCAGAGGGCGTGGAGATGGGCCGTCAGGTCCTCTCCCCGGATGGAGAGGCTGTACCCGGCGACGGAGTCAATCATCACGATTCGGACGCCCTGCTCCTCCACTTCGTAGCGTACCAGGCGGGCAAATTCGTCCGGGGTATACTGGAGGGGCTCAATGCGGGTGAGGTGGAGGGTGCCCCGCTCCATCATCACTTCGGCCGGTATGTTGACACTCCGGCAGCGGGCCAGCAGGGTCTCCACACTTTCCTCAAACAGATAGACGACTGAGCGTTCCCCTCGACCGGCAGCCTCTTTCATGAATTGCAGGCCCAGGGTGGTCTTGCCCAGACCGGAGGCCCCACTGATGAGGGTCGTTGTACCCCGCTCCAGGCCGCCGTGGAGCA
>JAOAAG010000110.1 GCA_026418995.1 Anaerolineae bacterium | reverse complement strand
AGATGTGTATAAGAGACAGCAGTGTGCCGGGCCCACGCCCTCCGCGCCCGAGCCGGTACTCCCAACCCGGGGGTGGGGCAGCCGCTAGTCTGAACGTGTTGGTAGCAGGGCCGGTGTTAGTGATGGTGTGGGTAAAGGTTATGATGCTACCTGGCGGGGTGGTGATGATGGTGCCAGGCGAGAGCGCTACGCCTTGATTCTGCGCAGAGAACGCCGGGGCGGCTACAGCCTGGAGATGTATCCCCCCAGAGAGCAGAAATAGCAACAGTGCAACACCTGCCAGAGGCAAAACTAATGTCAACATCAGAGTCCGGTATGATGCACAGCTATCCATTGTTCATCGTCTCCTGTGCGTAGATTCCGTCAGTTGACAGTCACCTCGAAGGCGACTGTCAACTCTGGTAATTCAGCGTGGCAGGGTCGGCGTCGGTTCGGTGGGGCCTGGACCTACCTGGACCGGCTGGAACCAGAACATCCACTCCGCCGAGCGGCCCACCACCTTCCCGTCCTCGATCACCTCCACCCACCAGCGCCACTGGCCAAACTTTTCACCGGGGAGGTGTGTTTCCCAGCGCGGATCATCCAGGGAACCGGAGCGTAATGTATACCCACTTTCAGGGTGGAGAGCCACCGCCTGGTACGTCTGTCCTTTTTCCAGCTCCCCCTCCCACCGGAAAGAGACCGGATTGCCGGTGGTGGAGCCGGCCTCCGGCGCGAGCAGCGTAATGTTGACGGCCTGGGCTGGGGCGGTGCCGGTGGGCGTCAGCTTCCCTCCCTGGCCTGGCCTGGGTGAGGGGGAGGGCACTGGTGTGCTCGTCGGGCGGGGAGTGGAAGTAGGATGCCCCGGTGGCACCGTATCGGTAGGGGGAACAATCTCGGTGCCGGGCAGCGCTTGCACCGCCGTGGGGGGAGCGGTGGCAGTGGCTACGGCTGGGGGGGAAGGAGATTTGCCTGCCCGCCCGCGGGTGTAATAAACGAAGCTCAGCAACGCGATCAATGCAAAGAGCAATACGGCCCCCAGACCAACCACAGCGAACAACCAGGGATGCTTAGCTCCGCGCTCCGGCCTCGCAGCCTTTACCTTTACGGGTACGGCGGCCGCCTTGCCGCCCACACGAGCCAATACCACTGAGATATTGTCCACTCCGCCTGCCCGGTTGGCCGCTTCGATCAGCCGCTGGGCAGCCTTCTGGAGCGGAGCGTCGCTGATCAGTTGCGGAATCCTATCCACTGCCACCATATCGGTCAGCCCATCCGAGCAAACGAGCACCACATCGCCCGGTGCAAGGGGCTGGGGCTGCAGGAGGTCCACACGGACCGTCGGGCTTGAGCCGAGCGAACGGGTGAGCACGTTGCTGTCGGGATCGAGCGCCACCTGTTCCGGGCGGATCAGGCCCTGGTCGGCCTTTTGCTGAGCCAGAGTATGGTCGTGGGTCAGTTGCGTAATATACCCGTTGCGAATCAGGTAGACCCGGCTATCCCCGACGTTGGCGATGTAGAGGATGTTGTTGTGGATGAGGGCGGCAGCCATTGTGCAGCCAGCGTTGGGGATGCCGGTGCTCTGGAGGTACTGGTACAGCGAGGCGTTAGCCATCTCAATAGCCGTGCGCAGGTCGTTCCCCAGGCTGGGGCCGGGGAGGTCATAATAGCGTTCCACGGCGACGCGCACGGCCCAGCGACTGGCTTCCGCGCCGGCCCTGGCGCCCCCTACCCCGTCCGCGACAAGGAGCAGGTGTCCTTTCTGGGCCAGGCTCTGTTGATTGGGGGTAAACATGTCTGTGCCAGAATGGGGGTAGATGGAATCCTCGTTCCCTTCCCGCTGACGGCCCTTGTCGGTGGCTCCCCATATTTCCAGAGGCAGGGAGGGCTGAGGCAAGGGTTTGGAGACCGGCTTCTCATAAGGCGCATGTGGCGGAAAGGTGGCATTCATACATCAACCTCCTGGGGTAGGCGTGAAGGTTGGCGTGGGCGGGCGAGGCGTGTTGGTCGGGGTCGAGGTGGGCCTGGGGGTAGAAGTCGCGATTTGGGGGGTCTGGGAAGGGGTGGGCGTGAGCGTCGAGGCCGGTGTTGGAGTCGGCGTGGCTACGACAGGTGGTGGTAAGGTCGGGGTCGGGGTGCTGAGCAGGCTTCCACTCGGCCGTCCAACCCAGATTCCCCCTATGGCGATGCAGGCAGCGGCGGTCGTAGCGACGAAGGTACGCCGTGATACGGCCTTCCAGTCAAATGGCAACGGTACCTGCTCCAGTGCTGCCAGCATCTCTCTGGCGCTCTGGAAGCGACGCTCCGGCTGCTTGGCCAATGCGCGCATCACGATCTCCTCCACCCGTTGCGGGATCGAGGGACGCAGCGCACGGACAGGCGGGGGGATGAAAGACGGGTTCGCGATCTGTGCCACGGCCTCGAAAGGTAGCTGTCCGGTCAGCATTTCATAGAGCACGATACCCAGTGAGAAGATGTCGGCGCGGACATCTATAGTCTGACCGCCGCGTCCCATTTCCAGCAACTGCTCCGGGGAGACATACTCAGGGGTAGCCACGCCGAGTAACCCGGAGCGAGGGTAGCGCAGGTCACGGGCAATGCCGAAGTCGCATAGCACCGCCTGGGGCACGCTTCCACGCAGGTAGCCGAAGCGGCGGCGGCGGAAGAGCACGTTGCTCGGCTTGACGTCCAGGTTGATCACGTTCTGGCTGTGAATGTGGTCCAGCGCTGCGGCAAGCTGCCGGCCGATCCCCAGTGCCAGCAATAGGCTCAGACGCCGCCGTGGCGTCTTTGGGTACCGCAGCACATCCGTGATCGTGGTGGGACGGGTCAAATGCCGGTCCAGCGAGCCACCGTCGAGCATTTCCATCGTATAGTACCAACCCCAGCCAAAGGGGAAGCACTCACGGGCAGCGTAGACCGGACGAAATCCCTGACCGCGTGGCAGAGGAAAGATGCGTACCACGTTGGGATGATGGAAGCGACTGAGGAAATCGGCCTCGGCCACCAGCGCGTCCTGGTACTCCTCACGCGCCACTTTCAGCGCCAGGCGACGGGGATGGCCGGGGAGGCGGTATTTCGCGCGCACCTCGACCTCGAACACGCTGGCCATCCCGCCGCGCCCCTTGAGCTTGCGCAGGATACGGTACGGGCCAACGATATCGCCTGGTTTGGCCAGCTCTTTTTCCATACCCAGCTCCTTAGGGGACAGTCACTTCTGAAGTGACTGTCCCCTGATGTTATCGGACGATACGGGTGGGGCCACCAACGGTCGGGCCGGGCGGTGGGGATGGTTGAATGGGCGGCCCTCCCAGTCTCCCCAGTTGTTGTGTCGGGCCTCCCAACCGCTTAAACTGCAGCCGCGTCTGCCCTACTTCGATGATTGAATCCGGGTGCAGGGGCACTGGCTGATGGGGCGGGATCATCACCCCGTTAACGCGCGTGCCGTTCGTGCTCCCCTCGTCGGTGATGTAAAACTGACTCTGCTCCTGGCGTATGGAGAAGTGGGGATTGGAGACGTACTCGTCGTACAGAGCAAAGTCGCAGAACTGGGGGTCGCGTCCCACCTTGAGCACCTGAGCAGCCAGGCGCAGTTCCCGGCCCACATTGGCTCCGTGGATGATAACAAGCTTGCCCGGCGCCCGCTGTGGCATGTCACTCAGCCGCCGGGTGACCCCCTTGAGAGCCGTTGTGGTCTGGGCTACCTTGCGGCTGATCTCGCCGCGGGTCCTGATAATCAGGATGCCCAGGATCAGCAGGGCCAGGAAGATCAAAGGCAGTGGGAGAATGGCACACCAGTTCGTCTTTGCTGTCTCAACCACCTCTTCCGGGACGGTCACTTCCTTGGCCTGCCAGGTAACCTCTATGGATACCGGATTGCTCTCCATTTTCGTACCCAGGTAGGGGTCAATTGCCTGAGCTACCAATGTGTACCTGCCCGTCTGCACTTCCTCGGTGGGAGTGACTACAGTGCTCAGCTCATAGGTAAAATCGTATGATGGCGGTGCGGTAGCTTTGCCGATTTCGACGCCATTGGCCAGGTAGTGCACCTCCGCCGGGAAGCGCTCTGCGCCGTCCTGGGATACGATCTGTACGCGTATCGTAACGGGCGTGGCAATGAAGCTACCCAGAGTGCGGGAGTAGGGGACGGTGAACTGGCTTCCGTCAGCCGGTTCGATCAGCGTCATCTGCGGCAGCTCCAGAACCGATGAGAAGGTTGTCTTCGTCTCGGCCGAACCGACCGGGGTCTCCACGGTTATGGTCAGCGAGTAGTCCCCCTTGGGCATACCGGTGCGGTGCACGATGAGGTACTGGTTGCGCTGGGTCATAATTCTACTGAACAGGTCCAGCACCTGAAGCCTGGTCTCATCGCTGTTGTGCAGCATATACAAGCCATAGGTCTGGTCGCTCAGGCGGATGAGGTTCTTCTCGTGCCTCAACTGCTGACCACGCTGGGCCATGCCGACCGCGTAGATGGAGATACCGGCTTCCTGGGCTTCGCGGATGATATCACCCTCGCGGGCCTCGTCGCTGAAGTCGGGATCAATGCCGTCGGAAAAGACGACGATGACCTTGCGACGGTGTGAGAGCACCTCGCGCAGGCGGGCGTCGGTGTTCCTGGCAAGCACTTCAATGGCCTCTTCCAGCCCTTCGTAGAGGGGGGTCCCGCCGCGCACCGTCTTCCCTTCCATCGCTGTCAGGCAGTTGAGCACCAGGTTAATGTCCACCGGCTCATAGGAAAACTGGCGCCCCGGCTGACAATCGCCAATCCACTCGGCCAGCGGCGGGGATTCTTTCGCCTCCTCACCCGTCACGGGGACGATAGCAATCATATCATCATCCGGAGCACCGACGACGCTGAGCCGGCTTACCAGCTCCCGGTTGAGCTCTATGGCGTCTTTAATGCGCTTGTCGCCTGGAGCGGAGATGCCGCCTCTATCTATCACCGTTACCAGGGCCAGCCCCACCGGTTCATACGAGAGGCGTTCAATGCCAATCTCCTCCTGGCCCTCCTTAAGGCGGAAATGCTCCGCTGCCAGCCCCTCTATCACTGCTGAGGTAGCCTGGTCAATCACCGAGACATGAGTGCGCACCTCAGGGGGTGCCGAAGTGGTATCCGGGATGCCTTGCACAAAGACAAAGGGGCCTGTTCCTGCGGCGCCGCTCTGCACCGGTACGAGTAACAACGAAATAAGAACAAATAACACAACGGAAACAAAATGGGAGCGTCTCATAGCGTCCTCCTCGAGGATAAGTGTACTCAAGTTTTATGCGCGTGTCAAGCGCTCTGAAAGTAAGGTGACGGTCATTTCCAGAAGTGACCGTCACCTTACCGCCGGTCAAGCACCGAGCTGGACGATGACCACCGTGATGTTATCTTCCCCGCCGGCCTGATTCGCGGCCTGGACCAGACGGTCACAGGCTTCCTGCGGTGAGGTGGAAGTCTTCCAGATGTTCCAGATCGCCTCGTCAGACAACATCCCGCTCAGCCCGTCTGAGCACAAGAGCAAGGCTTCGCCGGGGGC
>JAOAAG010000065.1 GCA_026418995.1 Anaerolineae bacterium | reverse complement strand
CATGTACAGTATATGGAGGGGTTCCACCGCCGTTACATGGCCTCGGGCAAGGTGCTCAAGCAATGGGCCGCGATGGCCAGGCAATTGGATATTGACATCATTGCCCCGCAACACGGGGCTATGCTGGTGGGAAAAGACCATGTCAGGCGCTTCATTGAGTGGGTGGAAAACTTGCAGTGCGGGGTAGACCTTATGGAGGGCGTATACAAACTGCCCTCGTGATGCCTGTTCAAGCTGCGGGTAGGTGATCATGGCGCAGAACAGGGGTAGCATTCTGGTCGTTGATGACGACCCAACCTTACGTGCCGGCCTGAAGCGTATTCTGGGCAGCCGGGGGTACGCGGTTGAGACAGCCGGTACCGCCGAGGAGGCGCTGGTCATGCTGGCCCATGGCCCGTTCGACCTGGTGTTGACTGACCTGCAGATGCCGGGAATGGACGGCATGGCGCTGCTGGGCGAGATCAAGCGTCGCCTTCCCCATACACCGGTGGTGATGATCACCGCCTATGGCTCGATGGAAACCGTCATCCAGGCGCTACGGGGCGGGGTAAGCGATTTCGTCACTAAACCCTTTCGCCCGGATGAGCTGGTCAACATTGTGGAGCGAGAGATCGCCCGGCAGGCCCGGAAACCAGTGACGGCTCCTCCGGTAGTAGGGCTACAACTCTCCGTGCCACAACTGGAGGAAATCTCCAACCTGCTGGCCGGTCTGCGGGCCGAAATTGCCGCGCGCTGCGTGCTCCTGATCGAGGGTACCGGCCATTTGATAGACGCGAAGGGCATTATCGAGGACCTTAACGTGGCCGCCCTGGCCACATTGGTGGCAGGTGATTTCGCCGCCACGGCCGGCATCGCCTCGCTGATTGGTGAGGAGGATGCCTTCCGGCTGAATTATCACGAGGGCGAGCGCTATAGCGTCTACTCGGCACAGGTGGCCCCCCAGGTCTTCCTGGTCATCATTTTTGGCCCGGAAATCAAGCTCGGCTCGGTGCTGTACTATTCCAAGAGCACCCTTGCCAGGCTGCGGGAGATCATTGCAGAAGCCCCACCTGCCCCACCTGCCCCGGTAGCACCTGTACAGGAGCAGGCTGCAGCCGTGGTGATGGAAGAGAGCCACGCGCCGGAAGCTGTGTATTCACTGGAAGAAATCTTACAAAGCGGGCTGCTCGGTGACGCGGCCCTGAAAGCGCTGGAAGCTCAGTTGGCTAATCTGTGGACATCGTAGGAGGACACTGTGATGGACTGGAAGACACCTCAAGGTATCCTGAGAAAAGGGATGAGTCTGGAGCGGGACGGTTATAACTTTTACATGCAGGCAGCCGCCCGTGCCTCCGATCGGCGCGGCCAGGCGATGTTCCAGGACCTGGCGGCCCAGGAAGTGGATCATCTGAAACTGTTGCTGGCCCAGTACAGGGCACTGGAAGAAGGTCGAGGCTGGATTCCGTATCAGGAGGCGTTACAGGCCGATATTCCCCTCGACCCCGCTCACCCCGACCTCCCGGGCGAAGAGCCACCGGAGAGCCTGCCGGTTTTCACCCCCGACCGGGAAATCTCCCTCCAGGGAGACATCGCGGCTCTGGAGTTTGGCCTGGAAACAGAGCGCATCTCCCGCGAGCTGTACGCCATGGCGGCCGAGGAAGCCGACAATGCTGTGGCCCGCCAGGTCTACGAATTCCTTACCCGCCAGGAAGAGGCTCATTATCGTCTCCTTCACGAGACTCATGATTATCTGACCAATAACAATACCTGGTGGGATAGGGAGGAAAAACCCTTCTTCACCGGCTGAGTCAGCCAGGTGACAGTCACTGCTGGAAGTGACTGTCACCTGATTACTCCAAGGAGATGCAGTATGACCCCCAACGATCTCACCATTCGCATCGGCGGCGAAGCGGGGATGGGGCTGGAGTCCAGCGGCGCTGGTTTTGCCAGAGCGCTGACGCGCGGTGGGCTGTATACCTTCGGCGTGGCTGATTACTACTCCCGCATCCGGGGCGGCCATAACTTTTTCTCCATCCGCGTTTCTCCCCAACCGCTCTATTCCCACGTGGACCCGGTCCATCTGTTGTTGGCGCTGGATGTGGAAACCATCACCCGCCACCTTGATGCTATGGTCGAGGGCGGCGCCGTCGTCTATGATGCTAAGGAAACGCTCCCCTCGCACCTGCAGAGGAGCGGCGTCAACTTCTTCGCGGTCCCCCTCACCGCGCTGGCCAGAGAACATGGCGGTAGCGATGTGATGCGCAATACGCTGATACTTGGCGTCGCGGCGGGGCTTATCGGCTTCGACCAGGCTTATCTGGAGAGCGTCATCCGGGACAACTTTGCCCGCAAGGGGCAAGCGGTGGTGGACGCTAACCTGCGCATCAGTGAGCTGGGAGTAAACACGGGCCGCTCCTTCCAGACCGACTTTCCCTTCCGTATGGAGGCTGTGCCTGGTGCTCCACGTCGCCTCATCGTGAGCGGTACCGAAGCATTCTCCCTGGGAGCGCTGGCAGGGGGATGCCGCTTCGTGGCCGGCTACCCGATGACACCGGGTTCGCCGGTGCTCCAGTGGTTCGCCGCTCACGCCGCCGAGTACGGCGTCGTAACCAAGCATGCCGAGGACGAGATCGCGGCCATCAATATGGCGATCGGCGCGGCCTACGTTGGCGCACGGGCTATGGTGCCCACCTCGGGCGGTGGGTTCTCCCTCATGGTTGAGGCACTGGGGCTGGCCGGCATGACGGAGGTGCCCGTCGTCGTCTATAATGCCCAGCGCCCAGGCCCCTCCACCGGTATGGCCACCCGCACTGAACAATCTGACCTGCTTTTTATGATCCACGCCTCGCAAGGGGAATTTCCCCGTTTTGTGCTGGCGCCGGGCACCGTGGAGGAGTGTTTCGAGGCTGGCTGGCAATCCTTCAACCTGGCGGAACGGTATCAGACTCCCGTCATCGTGCTGAGCGATCACTATCTGGCCACTTCCTACCGGACTGTGGAAATAGACGCTCTCGCTTTCGACCGGGTGACAATTGATCGTGGGGCGCTGCTCACCCGTGAGGAGCTGGACGCCCTGGAGGGCCCATATCTGCGCTACCGCGTGACCCCTTCGGGTATCTCGCCGCGTGCGGTGCCCGGCCACCCCAATGCCGTGTGGGTCTCCGATTCCAGCGAACACAATGAGTACGGCGCCGGCGACGAGGACGCGGCCAATCGGGTCGCGCAGATGGATAAACGGGCTCGCAAAGTGATCGGCGCGGAGAAGGAGCTGCCCCAGCCGCTCCTTTACGGGCCGGAAGCGGCGCAGGTGACCTTCCTGTGCTGGGGTTCGACCTACGGCCCACTGCGTGAGGCGGTGGAGCGGTTGAATAGGGAACGGCCGGGTTATGCTAATATGGTGCACTTCGGCGGGTTGCATCCCTTCCCCAGGGAGGCGACAGAAGCGCTGCTTGCGCCAGCACAGCGGCTGATCGTCGTCGAAGGGAACCAGACCGGGCAGCTCGCGATGCTCCTGCGCTGCCACACCGGCAGAGTGGCCGACGGAGCGATTCGCAAATACGACGGGCGTCCCTTGAGCCCCGAGTACATTCTGTCTCATCTGAACGGAAAGGTGTGAGTATGCTAACCCGCAAGGATTTCGAGGGCAGAGAACGCCCCACCTGGTGTCCAGGCTGTGGCAACTACGGGATTCTCAATGCCATAAAAGCGGCCTTCGTCGAGCATCAGATTGCCCCGCATGAGATGCTAATCGTCAGCGGCATCGGCTGCGGCAGTAAGCTGCCTCTTTACATGAAAGTGACCGGTTACCATAGCCTCCATGGGCGGCCGGTCGCGATCGCGACCGGGGCACGCCTGGCTAACCATGGCCTGCGGGTCATGGTGGTACACGGCGATGGCGATGCCTATGGCGAAGGGCTGAGCCATTTCCTCAATGCTGCCCGCCGCAATGTGCGCCTGGTAGACCTGGTGCAGGACAATCGCATCTATGGCTTGACCAAGGGCCAGTACTCCCCCACCAGCGAGCATGGCAAACGCACCCCCACCTCGCCGGAAGGGGCACTCGATCAGCCTGTTCAACCCCTGGCGCTGGCAATCGCTGCAGGAGCCACCTTCGTGGCGCGTGGCTACTCCGGCGAGCTGCAACATCTGGCCTGGCTGATTGGCGAGGCATTGCAGCATCCGGGCTATGCATTAATAGACGTGCTCCAGCCGTGCGTCACCTTCAACCGGGGGTACGCCTACGAGTTCTACAACCAGCGCGTCTACAAGCTGGAGGACGAACCAGGCTATGATCCGTCTAACCGCACTCTGGCCTGGGAGAAGTCCTATGAGTGGGGGGAGCGCATCCCCATCGGTATCCTCTATCGCGGTAGCCCACTCCCCACCTACGAGGAGCAGGTGCCGGCGCTCAGAAGCGGCCCCCTGGTAGCACGGCCGCTGGAGAAGCTGGGTATGGCGCAGGTAGAGGCGCTGCTGCGCGAATTGAGGTGACGGTCACTTCTGAGTGACCGTCACCTCAAGAGTGGCGATATGGTGCGTAGAATCCCCTTCCGCGGCCTGAGCACCCAGGAATTACAGAACCTGGGCTTGTGCGCCGTCCTGGTATTTTATCTGCTGCTCTTCTGGTGGGGATTCGCTTCTGGCGGCCTGTTCCTGGGCCTGGGCGGCGACTACCGTTGCTACTGGAGCGCTGGCTACCTGGCCCGCACCCAGGGGTTTGCCCAGGCTTACAACCTGGCTTCTCTCTCAGCGGTCCAGGAAACGATGTTGCCTCCTCCGTACAACCAGAACCTGTCCCCCTTGCCTATGTTCTTCCTCCCCGTCTTTGTTTTACCCTTCTGGTTGCTCTCATACCTTGAGCCCTCGTTAAGCTTCGCGGTTTGGACGTTTTTGAGCGTTGCTGCCTTTTGTTTCTACCTGTTCTTCCTGTTCCGCTCCTGGAGCGGGAACAGCATTTCGCCGAGATTATACATCGTCCTCTTGCTTTGCTTCCCCGTCTTTAGCACCCTGTACTGGGGTACTGCCGACGTCTGGCTGTTTATCGCGCTGGGCGAGTTCATACGTAACGGTTGGAACGGCAGGCACTTCCCCGCCGGTCTCTGGCTAGGCCTCATGTGGCTGAAGTTCCAGACCCTCGTGCTTCTCATCCCGGCCCTGGTGCTCCGGCGTGCCTGGAGGGCGTTAGCTGGCTTCCTGGCGATGAGTGGGCTGCTAATCGGCCTTTCCTGGCTCATGGTTGGGACGCCCGGTATGGTGAGCTTAATGAACTTATGGCTTGGGCTGGCCGGAGGAATGCCTACATCCAGTGCAGAGCGGATGATGAGCTGGCGCATGCTCGCTGTGAACCTGGGCCATCTGGTGCCTGCTGGACTCGCCTGGGGTGTGGCGCTGATCGGTATGATTGTAACACTATGGTTGACCTGGCGCTGCTGGGCGGTCAATCTTTTCAATGAACCTGAGCGTTCCGCGTTAGCCCTGCTAGGCTTGTTGGCAGCTACCAATCTACTCTCCTGGCATCTCCATTTCCACACCGCCATCACTGCACTTCCGGCGATGGCCTATCTGCTGATGCAAAAGCGCCTCCCCATAGCCTTGCCATTGCTCTGGGTCTATCTCCCCTCGGCGGGGTTCTTCCTCAGCCTGGTCATGTCTATCCTGAACTTGCCCACCGTGAGTAACCTTATATATGGGTTGAGCGGATTGACCGCTAATCTGTGTGTACTCGTGTGGGTCCGGGAGAGCCTGCGTGCTCCTTGATGATACGTTCCTGCGCAAACTGAATAACCTGAGGCTGGTCACGCGCCGGGTGCGGGCCGGGCAGAGGGCCGGAGAACGGCGTTCCACCAGGCGCGGGAGCTCCGTAGAATTCGCCGACTATCGCGATTATGTCAGAGGCGACGACCTGAGGCGTGTGGACTGGAATATCTATGCCCGGCTCGAGCGGCCTTACGTCAAGCTGTTTGAGGAAGAGGAGGACCTGGCCGTACACATCCTGCTCGATGGCAGCGGCTCGATGGACTGGGGGACGGGGGAGGAGAATAAATGGCTCTGTGCGCGTCGGCTGGCCGCGGCCCTGGGATATGTTGCCCTTATGGAAGGAGACCCCTTGACGGTGTGTGTCATACGCCATCCGCAGCCGGCTACATGGGGACCTCTCCGAGGCCGGGGGCATATATTAAAACTGTTCGCGTGGCTTGAAACATCCCCGGCAGAGGGCACGACCGACCTGAACAGGACATTGCAAGCTTACGCGCTCGCTGGCGGGCGTGCCGGGCTGGCGATACTGATTTCCGATATGTTCTCGCCGACGGGATTTACCGCCGGACTGACCCGGCTCGCCGCGAGTGGCTATGAACTGACCCTCATTCACGTGCTGTCACCGGACGAGATCAATCCTCCGCTGGGAGGAGACCTGCGGCTACTGGACGTAGAAAAGGGCGATCCGGAAGACGTAACGATTGATACCGGCGTGCTGATGCTTTACCGGCAACGACTGAAGACATGGCGGGAGGACATCCGCGCGGCTTGCCGGGCCCGCGATGTGCGCTACATCTCCGTAGCAACCGACACCCCGCTTGAACGTATAATCTTATACGAGCTGAGGCGAAGTGGGTTAGTCAGAGGCTAAAAATGGACGAGAGACCTGGTTGCCTATCCGGCTTGCTCAAACTGGCCTTGTTGAGCTGGCTCTTCGACTGGTTACAGGAGCGGTTCGGCTTTGGCAGGGGGGTGTCCTGTGCCGGCTGTGGCTGTGGCATCGTACTGTTGATTATCTTTCTGATCCTGGCATGCTCGGTCATCACCGGTACGGATTGGCTGCGCCTGGGATTCTGATTGCTCGTCTCCCTGCCACGCGCTGCTCCTGAGACAGTCTACTTCCACGCTCCTCCCGGATAGCTCATCTGCCGGGCAGTTTGCTCTGCCTGCTGCTCCATGCGCATTGCTCCTTACCCTTGACCCTTGCGCCTCCTCCCCACTTCTCCCAACTGTCAGGCAAGGACAGGGCGGGCTTGACGTTACCCACAGGTCTGTTAAAATACAACTTCTGGGTCTCAAAGACTGGCAGCCACCTCACCTGGTGATGTGATGACACACACATGCGCAAGGAGTGAACACGGCACCCGGATACACAGGGGTTCGTATGTGGTCTTTCTGATCTTGCTGCTTCTCGTGCCCCTCGCCGCCTGCACTGCCCGCACAGCCCGGCGGGTTGAAGCGGAAACCGTCGCCGAGGTGATTGAGAACAAAGGTTCCGATACACTGGTCAACCTGGCCCTGGCCTGGGCGGAGAGATATATGGAAGAACATCCTGAAGTCCGTATCTCCGTCACTGGCGGCGGCTCAGGCACCGGCATCGCAGCCCTGATTAACGGTACCGTTGACATCGCCAATGCCTCGCGGGCAATGAAGGAAGAGGAAATCGAAGCCGCCAACGCTAACGGTATCATGCCGGTGGAGTTTATTGTCGCCAGGGATGCCATCGCCGTCGTCGTCCACCCTTCTAACCCCGTAGATCGGCTCACGATGCAACAGATCTCTGACATCTACACCGGGAAGATCGTCAACTGGAGCCAGGTGGGCGGAGAAGACCGCCCCATCGTCCTCCTCTCCCGTGAGTCTAACTCCGGCACTTACCTCTACTTTCTCGAACATGTGATCCGACTGGGAGACCCGAACAGCGAGCTACTCTTCTCGCCGGAGACGCTGTTAATGCCCTCATCCGAAGGCATCAGCGCCGAGATTCGCCAGAACCCCAACGCTATTGGCTACGATGGTCTCGGCTATGTGACGCCGGACCAGAAGGTAGTGGCCGTAGCCCGCGATCCCTCCTCCCCATATGTGCTGCCCTCGGTGGAGACAGTTAACGACGGCTCGTATCCTATCTCGCGCCCGCTTTATATGTACACCGCCGGAGAGCCACAGGGAGAGGTGAAACGCTATATCGAATGGATTCTCAGCGAAGGTCAGGCGATCGTCCCAGAACTGGGGTTCGTACCGCTAAAATAAGGCTTTCTTAAGGGAGTGAGATGGAACAGATGCGACGTCCACGCCTGGGCGAATTCGTCATCGAGTCGCTGGTTAAAGTGGCAGGGCTGTCCAGCATCGGTTTCGTGGTCCTGATTTTCTTTTTCCTGTTGCGCGAGGGAGTGCCAGTCTTCTTCGAGGTGGAGCTGACTAATCTCTTCTCGACGCGCTGGTATCCGACCTTCGGCCTGTTCGGTACGCTGCCTTTAATTCTGGGTTCTGCGCTGGTCACCCTGAGTGCAATCGCCATTGCGCTGCCCTTGGGCGTGGTAACGGCCGTTTTCGTGCGCGAGGTGGCGCCTCACTGGGCCAGGGAGATTCTCAAACCGATGATCGAGGTATTGGCTGGTATTCCCTCGGTGGTGTTAGGCTTCTTCGGGATGACTCTGCTCGCCCCCGTTGTGCGCCGGATGCTGGGGATGCCGACCGGCCTGACCGCTCTCACCGGCGCGTTGATCCTGGCCTACATGTCGCTGCCCACCATCATCAGCGTGGCTGAAGATGCCCTCGATGCAGTGCCCAAGAGCTATCGGGATGCTGGGTTAGCGCTAGGCGCCACTCAGTGGCAGACGATCTGGCGTGTGGTGGTGCCGGCTGCTCGTTCGGGTATCGTGACCGCCGTGATGTTGGGGATGGGCCGTGCCATCGGCGAGACAATGGCCGTGATGATGGTGACCGGGAATGCGGCCCGGATGCCGCTCACTCTGGATTCTCTGTTCCGGCCGGTACGCACGATGACCGCGACTATCGCCGCAGAGATGGGAGAGGTAGCCGAAGGGAGTGTCCATTACCATGCCCTTTTCGGCATTGGCATCATCCTTTTCGTCATCACGTTCATCCTCAATCTGACCGCCGCTGCGACCATCTTCAAGAAACGACGGCGTGGAGGACTGCGGTGATGAATCGCCATATACAGCAGAAGATTGGTTTCATACTGCTGGGGTTGACGGCATTGATGGTCGTGATGCCGATCCTGTTTGTCGTGGGTCACATCGCTGCCTCGGGAGCCAGAGCGATCACTGAAGAATTTATCACCGGTATGCCACGCAATGGGATGAAGGAAGGCGGCATCCTGCCCGCTATCGTCGGCACTCTGGTACTCACACTGGGCACCGCGCTGGTCGCGATCCCGCTCGGCGTGGGAGGGGCCATTTACCTGTCCGAATACGCCCGCGACACCTGGCTCACCCGTACCGTCAGGCTGGCTATCATCAATCTGGCCGGTATCCCGTCGGTAGTCTACGGACTGTTCGGGCTGGGAATGTTTGTGTTATTCCTGCGTTTCGGTACCTCTATCCTGGCCGGCTGTCTGACGCTGGCGATCATGACGCTGCCCGTTATCGTCAGCGCAGCCGAGGAAGCGCTGCGGGCGGTGCCGGTTGAGTTCCGTACTGTCATTTTCAGCCTGGGAGGTACACGCTGGCAATCTATTCGCTACATCGTGTTGCCTCAGGCGTTGCCGGGCATCATCACCGGGGTCATCCTGGGGTTACTGCGGGCGGCCGGTGAGACGGCGCCGATCCTGTTCACTGTCGCAGCGTTTTACCTGCCCCGCCTTCCCCGTTCTATATTCGACGAGACGATGGCGTTGCCTTATCACCTGTACGTCATCAGTACGCACGTGCCTGGTATGCCGATGCACATCCAGTATGGCACAGCCCTGGTATTGCTCGTTTTGGTCCTCTCGATGAACTTGCTTGCCTCCCTCATTCGCAGCTATTACCGGAAGCGGAGACAATGGTGAGCTGGAGCTGCAGATGTCAGACCAGGGGAGACCACCCAAAATTCGCATCGAAAACGTAAGTTATTCATACGATGGCAAGCTAGCCTTGCGTAATGTGACGCTTGATATACCAGCCCGTGCCATTACGGTGCTCTTCGGCCCGGCTGGCGGCGGTAAGACGACCTTGCTGCGGCTGATTAACAGACTCAACGATCTCATCGAGGGCACGCAGATGTCGGGGCGAGTGCTGCTGGACGGGGAGGATATTTACGCTCCCGGCACGGATTTAGTCGAGCTACGCAGGCGTGTGGGGATGGTCTTTGCCTTGCCTTTACCCCTGCCGGGCACGGTGAGGGAAAATGTGCTCTACGGCCCCAAGCTGGCCGGTGTGCGGGACCGGACGCGCCTGGACGAGATACTCTATCGCAGCCTGCAACAAGCGGCGCTCTGGGATGAGGTGAAAGACCGCCTGGACGATCCTGCCAGTACGCTTTCGGGAGGACAGCAACAGCGGCTCTGTATCGCCCGCAGCCTGGCCTTGGAGCCGGAGGTCTTGCTTTTAGACGAGCCTACCTCTGGCCTCGATCCTATCTCGACCGGCAAAGTAGAAGAGTCTCTGTTCAATCTGAAGCGTAACTACACCATAGTGATAGTGCCGCACAGTATCCAGCAGGCAGCACGGGTCGCCGATGTAGCAGCCTTTATGCTGATGGGGGAGCTGGTCGAATGCGGTCCGGGTAGCGCGTTATTTGTCAGGCCACGTGACCGGCGTACCGAGGACTACATCACCGGCAGGTTTGGGTAGCCGATGCACACGATCAAATTCTCGCTGGAGCATATCTATTTCTACTACGGCAAATATATGGCCCTGTCGGACATCTCGATGACCATTCTTGACCGTCAGATCACCGCACTGATCGGCCCTTCGGGATGTGGTAAGTCCACGTTCCTGCGTTGCCTCAATCGTATGAACGATACGATCCCGGGGGCCCGCCTGGAAGGGCGAGTGCTGCTTGATAACCAGGATATCTATGCCCCTGGTGTGGATGTGGTCAATTTGCGCCGACGGGTGGGTATGGTCTTCCAGCGTCCCAATCCGTTTCCTCAGTCCGTTTTCGACAATGTGGCCTTCGGCCCGCGTGTGCTGGGCCTCACCAGAAATAAGGACGAGCTATACTGGTTGGTGGAGCAGAGCCTCCGGGGAGCTGCCCTGTGGGATGAGGTTAAGGACAATCTGAAACAGGATGCTCTGTCCCTTTCCCTCGGGCAGCAACAACGTCTGTGCATTGCGCGGGCTATTGCCGTCTCGCCGGAGGTGATTCTTATGGACGAGCCATGCTCGGCGCTGGATCCAATCGCCACGCTGGAGATCGAAGAGTTGATGAGGCAACTCAAGGAACAGTACTGTATTGTTATCGTCACCCACAATATGCAACAAGCCGCGCGTGTGTCTGATTGGACCGGCTTCTTCTGGCTGGGAAAGCTGGTGGAATTCGATGAGACACAGAGTGTTTTCACCCGGCCATCCCAGAAGCTGACGGAAGATTATATTACTGGGCGAGCAGGATAGAGTGTTGCTCCGTCCTTCGCGTTCCGTGTTGCGTGAGCATCAGGTTCAAGAGGAGGAAAGATGACGATAAGGGAAACTTTCGAGAGGGAACTCCAGCGTCTGCAGGATGAGATGCTGGTCCTGGGAAGCATGGTAGGAAAGGCGATCACCGATGCTGTGGACGTCCTGAAGCGGCGGGACATGGAGGGCTCCAGGCAATTGATAGCCCAGGACCGGCTCATCAACGAGAAGCGTTTCCGTATAGAGGAAGAGGCGCTGGTATTGATCGCGACACAGCAGCCGATGGCTGGTGATTTGCGCGTCATCGCCGCCGTGCTCGACATCGCCCACGAGCTGGAGCGGATCGGGGACTATGCCAAGGGGATCGCCAAGATCAATCTGATGATCGGTGACCAGCCGCTGGTTAAGCCACTGGTGGATGTGCCCCGGATGGCGGACAAATCGCGCAGTATGCTTGAGCGGGCGCTGGACGCGTTTGTGCGGCGCGATGTGGAGCTGGCACGAGCGATCCCTGCCGAGGATGACGAAGTGGATGTCCTCTATGATCAGATTTACCGGGAGTTGATCACTTATATCCTGGCCGACCCCGGCTGTATCGAGGGGGCAAACTACCTGCTATGGGTAGCGCATAACCTGGAGCGGGCTGCCGACCGCGTCACCAACATTTGTGAGCGCGTGGTCTTCACCGTCACCGGGGAAATGCTCGAATTGGACGGGAAAAGCAGCGGGCTGTAGCCTGATAACCCGGCACCTTCACCGACTCCGGTGCAGGGTGACCTTCCGTTCGGAGCCTGCCAGCAGCCGGCGTATGTTAGGCCGCAGCGACCACAAGGTCAGCGCGGTGGTGCCCAGGCTATGGATCATATAGCTCCAGGGGAGGCGGCCCAGGCTGGCCCGCCAGGCGAATAGCAGGGGAAGCAGCACCGCCACCACAATGGAGCCAACCGAAGCGTGGCGTGTCAGCAGGATGGCAACCCCACCCACGACCACTGCAATGGCACAGCTCAGTGGCCACAGCCCCAGTGCTCCTCCTATGGTGGTCATCGTGCCAGCCCCGCCCTTGAAGCCGATAAAGATTGAGTAATTGTGGCCGACTACGGCTATTAAGCCGGAGGCTGCCTCCAGGGCTGGTATTCCTGTCAGCAGGCGGGCTATTTTTACGGCTCCCCATCCCTTGGCGAAATCGCACAGGATGGAGAGGAAGGCCACGAGTGGCCCTGCGGCACGCAGTACGTTTGTGCCGCCGGTGCGGCCGCTGCCGAGCTGGCGTATGTCCTTGCCCGTCGTCGCCCGCACGAAGATCAGTCCAAAGGGAATCGCTCCCAGGATGTACGCTATTGCCAGTGCCAGCACACTCTTGATCACCATTTCCCGCACCCGTGCATTTATCCCTATGAGCACCAACCTGATGATACCCTGATTGAGTGGAGATGGCAACCCCGCTCGCCCACACCGCGTCCCGGCGCTTCGTAGCACCATCAAAAGTGCCATAGACGCCCCTGGGCAAAAGTTCTCCTCAAGGGGCACGGCAACGACGTGACCAACGTGTATCTATCCCGGTGAGGCGTCCCAATGCCACTGACCTCATTCCGGCAGGTTCTGATCACTGACTTTGCACGGGCCTATGCTCTCACAGGTTACACTGACTGCACGCCCATTGAGGCGCGCTCTCGCGCTGCCAATGGCATCCCTGTTGGGGAGTATCTCGTATGGGGGGTGAGCAGCCTTGAGCAAGATTAAGATGTCGTGGGAACGCCTGTCCCAGCGCTTCAGCGAGCTGCGCACGTATGAGCAGATCACCGGCTTTTCTGAAATCGCGCGGCGGGCCCTCGCCAACAATGCCTTCGACGGTGTGCTGACGATGCTGGGCGTGCTGATGGGCAATTACCTGAGCCATGTCCGCAACCCCGCTACGGTGATCCGCATCGGTGTGGCTACCTCTGTTTCGATCGGCGTGTCCGGGTTATGGGGCGCCTACCTGGCCGAGTCCGCCGAGCGCGAGCGTGAACTGGCTGACCTGGAGCGGATTTCGCTCGTTGAGCTGGGCGATACCAGGATCGGACGTGCTTCCCGGGTGGCCATCTGGATCGTCTCGCTTGTAGATGGCCTAGCTCCTCTTCTCTCCTCGTTGATTGTACTTGCTCCCTTCTTGTTTGCATCCTTTCTGGGCAACGTGATGGCTTGTTACGTGCTTTCTCTGATCGTCGCGATCGTCGCCCTGTTCGGCCTGGGGATGTTCCTGGGGCATATCTCAGGGCGTAGCCTGATCGGCTATGGGTTGCGTACTGTCCTGGCTGGCGCCGTAGCGCTGGCAATCAACGCCCTGTTGCCCCTGGAGTGACTCATCCGGCACATTGCTTGCTCTACAAGCGTATCGAATCGCATCGCAGGGGGTTTTATATATTAAGCAACCTGTTTACCTTGTTCACCCGCCTTACGTTTCTATTGTTGTCTATCCGTATACTTGTCTACTTGTCTACCTGTCTACTTGTCTACCTGTCTACTTGTCTACCTGTCTACTTGTCTACCTGTCTACTTACATAGGGGAGGTATACCAATGAGTGGCCAGAAAATAGTCGTAGTCACAGACAGCACAGCATACATC
>JAOAAG010000402.1 GCA_026418995.1 Anaerolineae bacterium | reverse complement strand
AGATGTGTATAAGAGACAGGTATGGCTTCTATTATGCGGGGGTGTTCCTGATTGACGAAACGGGCGAATGGGCGGTGCTGCGTGCCGGGCGGGGCGAGGCTGGCGCCGCGATGATTGCTCAGGGACACAAGTTGCAGGTGGGAGGGCTTTCCATGATCGGCACCTGCATCAAGCAGCGCAAGGCCCGCATCGCGCTGGACGTGGGTGAGGAGCCGGTCCATTTCAAAAACCCCTACCTCCCCTATACCCGCTCTGAGATGGCCCTCCCGTTAATCGTGGGCGATAAGGTCATCGGTGCGCTGACCGTGCAGAGTACCGAGGAGGCGGCTTTCACCAATGAGGATATCACCGCGCTCCAGGCGATGGCCGATCAACTGGCTATCGCGATTAACAACGCCCGTCTGCTTAAGGAACTGGAAGAGACCCATAAAGAGCTGCTGCGGGCCAAAACCTTCGAGGCCATTGCCACGGCGACCGGTGAGGCCATTCACTGGGTGGGCAACAAGGCGGCGCCTGTCCCCGGAAGTGTGGCCCGTATCACCGAGGACTTCGTGCGCTACATCGCGATAGCCGATGGGCTGGTGCAGCAACTGCCGCCAGAATGGCGCGAGCATAAATTCGCGCTGCTCCTGAGCGAGGCGGCCAGGGAAATTGCTCAGCGGGGTCACCTCTTAGATGAGATACGTGCTGAGCTGGAGGCGCAGCCGCTGAAAAAGCTGCGCCAAATGCTCAGCGCTGAGTCCATCTTCGAGGACTTGGCTATTATCGAGGGCAGCGCACGCTCTATCCTCAACATCAAGGAGGACCTCATCGGCCCAGCCCGCCGTCGCATCCGCGAGGAACTCGTCCATCTCCCCGAACTGCTGGACGGTATCATCGCCTCCATGGGCATCCCGGACGAGGTGGTACGCACGCTGTACAGCGATGATCTCCCGCCCATCGTAACCGACCCCACCCAACTGGAACGGGTGTTTATTAACCTGATCAAGAATGCGATGGAGGCGATGTATCAGACGGAGAACAAGCGTCTGTTCATCTGGGCGCGCCTTGCCGACGACCCCGGCTTTGTGGTGGTGGATGTGACCGATAATGGCCCGGGCATCCCGCCTGAGATTATGGATAAAATCTGGGTGGCGTTTTACACCACCAAGGGAGACCGCGGCGGTACCGGGCTGGGCCTCCCGGCAAGCGCTCAGATTATCGGACAACTGGGCGGGAAGATCACGGTGGAGAGCGATGTGGGAGTGGGGACTACCTTCAGTGTGTTTCTCCCGGTGACGAAAACGCGGTAAGAAAACAGAGCAGGGGGCAGGCAGCTCCTTGCGCTGCTTCAGGCGGTCCGACAAGCCGCCATCGAAGCAGGGTGCAGGCGAGTGTGGCTGGTCACGACTAACGATAATCTGAATGCCCTGCGGTGCTATCAAAAGCGTGGATGCGTGCTGGTAGCCGTCCACCAGAACGCGGTGGAAGAGGCACGTAAATTGAAACCCACCATTCCTCAAACAGGATACGAGGGCATCCCCATCAGGGACGAGATCGAGCTGGAGCTCACATTCCCCTCCGCGCATGGCGCGCGCTGACCTGCGCTTCGGGGCGGCCGTAGTTTACAGGCATATGATGCAGCCTTTCCTCATCCCCCAACAAGTGATCGAGGGTCCCTTCTGGGGCGAGCCGCTGCGGGTGCTGGCCGTCCACCCCGTCGGGCGGGGGCTGCGCATTGAGGCCGTCGGCCTCCGCTCCCGCCGCTACTACGACCACACCCTCCAACCCGCCGACCTGGCCCATATCCGCGCCGCCCCCCAGGAAGCCCGCACCTTCACCGGCGACGCCGAATCCTTCTTCCTGGCCCTGGAGGCCCACCGCATCCGCCTGGCCCACCAGTTTGACCCCCTCCTGGCCGTCCACATCTCCCAGGTGGACCCCCTCCCCCACCAGATAGACGCCGTCTACGGCCACATCCTCCGCCAGCCCCGCGTCCGCTTCCTTCTAGCCGACGACCCCGGCGCCGGAAAGACCATTATGGCCGGCCTCCTGCTCAAAGAACTCAAGGCCCGGGGGCTTGTCCGCCGCGCCCTCGTCGTCGTCCCCGGCCACCTCAAGGACCAGTGGCTCCGGGAGCTGAAGGAGCGCTTCGGCGAGACCTTCACCGTCGTGGACCGGGCCGTCGTCGGCGCCACCTGGGGCCGCAACGTCTGGCAGGAACAGCCCTGGATCATCACCTCTATGGACTTCGCCAAGCAGGAGGAAATCCTGGCCGCGCTGGCCGAGACCCGGTGGGACCTGGTGATGGTGGACGAGGCGCACAAACTGGCCGCCTACCGCTACGGCGAGAAGGTCTCCAAAACCCAGCGCTACCGCCTGGGCGAGGTCCTCTCCCGCATCAGCCACTTCCTCCTCTTCCTCACCGCCACCCCCCACCGGGGCGACCCGGAGAACTTCCGCCTCTTCCTGGACCTGCTGGCCCCGGGGATGTTCGCCACCCCCGACCTGTTGATGGAATCCGTCCACCGGGGCGACAACCCCCTCTTCCTCCGGCGGCTCAAGGAGGACCTGCGGGACTTCGCCGGACGCCCCCTCTTCCCGCCCCGGCACGTCCACACCCAGACCTTCCGCCTCCACGACGACGAGAAGCGGCTCTACAACGGCGTCACCGCCTACGTCCAGACGGAGTACAACAAGGCCTTCGCCGCCGATAAACGCAACGTCGCCTTCGCGCTGCTCATCCTCCAGCGCAGGCTGGCCTCCAGCGTCCGCGCCGTCCGCCGCTCCCTGGAGCGCCGCCGCGCCCGCCTGGAGGAACTGCTGCGCCTGGGCCGCTGGCTGGCCGCGCGCGAGACGCTGGACGAAGAGGCCCTGGAGGACGCGCCGGAGGCCGAACGGCTCCGTCAGGAAGAGGAGTTGCTGGAGCGGCTCACCGCCGCCGAGACCCGCGAGGAACTGGAAGCGGAAATCCGCACGCTGGACGACCTCATCCGCCTGGCCCGCACGGCGGAGGCCCGCGAGGTGGAGACCAAACTCAACGAACTCCGCCAGGTGATGGAAGATGAGCGCCTCCGGGAGACCGGCGAGAAACTCCTCATCTTCACCGAGTCCCGCGACACGCTGGACTACCTGGCCGAGCGGCTGCGGGCCTGGGGCTACGCGGTGGTGACGCTGCATGGCGCGATGGGCCTGGACGAGCGCATCCGCGCCGAGCACGAGTTCCGCGACAAGGCCCAGGTGATGGTCTCCACTGAGGCCGGCGGCGAGGGCATCAACCTCCAGTTCTGCTCCCTGATGGTCAACTACGACATCCCCTGGAACCCCAACCGGCTGGAGCAGCGGCTGGGCCGCATCCACCGCTACGGTCAACAGAAAGAAGTCCACATCTACAACCTCGTCGCCGCCGAGACGCTGGAGGGGCGGGTGATGGAGGCCCTCTTCCGCAAACTGGAGCGCATCCGCGCCGCGCTGGGGAGCGACCGCGTCTTTGACGTGGTCGGCGAGGTGGTGGTGGGTCGCAGCCTCCAGGAACTCATCGTGGACGCCATCGCGCGACGCCGCACGCTGGGGGAGATTCTGGCTGAGATTGAATCCGTCCCCGACGAGGAGGCGATCCGCCGCGTCCGCGAGGCCGCGCTGGAGGCGCTGGCGACCCGTCACATCAACCTCCAGGAAGTCCTGGGAGAAAGCCGCCGCGCCCGCGAGAACCGCCTGGTCCCCGAATACATTGAGCA
>JAOAAG010000385.1 GCA_026418995.1 Anaerolineae bacterium | reverse complement strand
AGATGTGTATAAGAGACAGAAATAGCGCCGTATCCCGTTGAGGCTATCGTGGAACCACCAGGGCGGGCCCAGTTTCAACGCCGGGTAGTGGCCTGCCAGGGGAGCCAGCTCGCGGGCGTAGGCCGACTCGTCCAGCGTAAAGACGATGAGCGTCAGGCGCGGGTCGTTGCCATACTTGTTCAGGAGCGGGCGCAGGTTGTGGGTGAACTCGCTCCGTTCGGGGATGTCACAGCCCTTATCGGGGCCGAAGCGCGTGAAGACGAGCAGATTGTGATTGCGCACCGCGCCGACGTGGAACTGCATCACCAGCCCGTCCTCGATGCTCATACGCGCAAATTCCATCATCATATGGGCGGTGAAGCGCCGGGCATCCTCTGGCGTGGCCTGTCCACGCAAGGCCCGCCCGAAGATGGCCTCGGCCTCTGCCGGGGTCAGTTCCTCAGTATACGCCGACTGCGCTGCGTGGTCGGTTGCCGTCGCCCCCATCTGTTTGAAGAAGGCGCGGCGTTCCTCCAGCGCGCGGATGAAGGCGCGATAGGAGTGAACGGCGATGCCGCTTGCCTCGCTCAGCGCGTCTATGTGCTGCCGCCAGCCAGGCGTGAGCAGGTTGACGACCGCATCGGGCCGGAAGGTGGGACGCACATCTCCGTGCCACCCGGAGGCGCGAATGGCTCGATGTGCCTCCAGCGGGTCGGCGGCCCCATCGGTCGTACAGAGCACTTCGATGTTGAAGCGCTCGAAGAGGGCGCGTGGACGGAATGCAGGCTGCGCTAGCTTTTCGGCGATCTGGTCGTAGATTGCCTGCGCTGTCTCACCGGTCAGTTCCTCTTCGACGCCGAATACCTCGATCAGCTCCTGGGTCAGCCAGATGCCGGTGGGCGTCCCGCGAAAGAGGTAAAAGTGCTCGGCAAAGGTCTGCCAGATTCTGCGATGGTCTGTCTCTACGGGACCACCATCTATCCTGGGCACACCCAGGGCCTCGAGCGCTACCCCCTGCGAGTAGAGCATGCGAAAGACATAGTGATCGGGGATAATGAGCAGCTCGGCCGGGGAGCCGAAAGAAGCATTCGGGTCGGCGAAGAGATGAGGGTCTACATGGCCGTGCGGGCAGATGAGCGGCAGGTGGGCAACGGATTCGTACAGTTCACGCGCCAGGCGGCGTAACTCGGGATCGGGGTCGAAGTAGCGCTCGGGATGCAAACACCAGTGCTGTGCCATATCACCCATATCGGAGATACGGAGGGTTACAGGCTACGTGTAGAAAGCTGGTGTATCTATCATACCATGCTTTCGCAGATTAACAAAGGAGTAGAACGGTTGCTCGGTGCCTGGTTCATCGGGCCGATGTACAGGTCTGTGGACACCCGGCATTGGGGCCAGCCCGGTGCTCCCCTGCAAGTGATTGCTCCTGTGTGTTGACAGTTACGCCATTCTCATTTAGAATACCGCCATACACCTGCACTCACCGACGCACTGAGGGGCAAGGGATAAGGATTTACTGTTTGAAGGAGGCCTGAAATTGATGAAGGATTATACGACAACGCAGTTGCGTAACGTTGTTCTGCTGGGCCATGGGAGCTCCGGCAAAACTTCGCTGGCAGAGGCGATGCTTTTCACCAGCGGCGCGATCAACCGTATGGGCGAGGTGGAGAACGGCACCACGACCACCGATTTCGACGCGGAGGAAATCAGCCGTCGTATCTCGCTCAACCTGGCGCTCGCGCCGGTGGAGTGGGAAAAGTGTAAGATCAACGTCATAGACACACCAGGCTACCTGGACTTTGTCGGGGAGGTCAAGAGCGCGTTGCGCGCGGCCGATACGGCGTTGCTGGTTGTGGACGCCGTGGCGGGCGTCGAAGTGGGCACGGAGCTGATGTGGAACTACGTCGAAGAGGAGCAGCTCCCCTGCATCGTGGTCATCAACAAGATGAACCGGGAGAACGCCAGCCTGATGAGGCCACTACAGGCGCTTCGTGAGACGTTTGGCAGGAATTTCGTGCCCCTCGTCTTGCCTGTCGGCACAGAGGCGCACTTCGCCGGGCTGATAGACCTGGTCAAAAGGCAGGCATTGATGGGGCCGGAGGGCAAGGTAGCCGAGATTCCTGCACCTATGGCCGAGCAGGTAGAAGAGGCGCGCCTGGCCCTGGTCGAAGCCGCAGCCGAGGCAGATGATGAGCTGATTATGAAGTATCTGGACGGTGAAGAGCTGACCGAGAAGGAGATCCGCCGGGGGCTGCGCGCAGCCGTGCTCAACAGAACGGCTATACCGGTGCTGGTAACGGCTGCAACGGCCAACCTCGGAACGCGCGCGCTGCTCGATGCGCTGGTCGCCTATGCCCCCTCCCCGGCTGACCGGGGGCCGGTTGTAGCCCAGGGGGTGGAAGGAGAGGAACGGATTGAGCCGAACGATATGTCGCCGTTGGCCGCCCTCGTCTTCAAGACAACGGCCGACCCCTACGTGGGCAAGTTGACCTACCTGCGCGTCTACAGCGGGGTGCTGGAATCGGATAGCCGGGCCTACAACAGCCGGGCCAAAGAAGAAGAGCGCCTGGGGCAACTCTATGTGATGCGTGGCAAGGAGCAGATCCCGGTGCCGCGCCTCCATTGCGGCGACATTGGGGCAGTCGCCAAGCTGGTCCACACGCTCACAGGTGATACACTGTGCGACAGAGGCCATCCGCTGTGGCTACGTGGGCCCAACTTCCCCGCCCCGCTCTTCGCCGTGGCCGTCAGCCCGATCAGCAAGGCCGACCAGGCCAAGCTGGGCCCCACGCTGACCCGCATCTGCGAGGAAGACCCGACCTTGCGCTGGCGTCAGGATACCACCACACGCCAGACGATCCTGGAGGGGATGGGGGAGGCCCATGTCGAAATCGCCGTGAAGCGTATGGAGAACCGCTTCGATGTCAAGGTCGAGACCTCGATCCCCAAGGTGCCGTACCAGGAGACCATCACCAAAGTGCACGCCGACCAGTACCGACACAAGAAGCAGACCGGCGGCGCCGGCCAGTTCGCCGAAGTCCATCTGCGCCTGGAGCCGCTCCCGCGCGGCGCCGGCTTCGAGTACGGCTGGGAAGTCTTCGGCGGGGCCATCTCCCGCTCCTTTGAAAGCTCCATCGAAAAAGGCATCCGGCAGGTGATGGAGCAGGGTGTGATCGCTGGCTACCCCGTGGTGGACGTTAAGGCAGTGGTCTACGACGGCAAAGAGCACCCGGTTGACTCCAAGGATATCGCTTTCCAGATCGCGGCCCGCGAGGTCTTCAAGAAGGTGATGCTGGGGGCCGGACCGGTGTTGCTGGAGCCGATCTACAAGGTCACGATCACCGTGCCAGAGGAGTACACCGGCGACATCATGGGAGACCTGAACACCAAACGGGCACGGGTGATGGGGATAGAACAGAGTGGCAAAAAGAGTGTGATCACGGCACTGGTGCCGCTGGCGGAGATGCAGCGCTACGCCACAGATCTGCGCAGTCTGACGCAGGGGCGCGGGCTGTTCTCGATGGAGCTGGACCATTACGAACAGGTGCCCCCTCATCTGGCCCAGCCCATCATCGAGGCACATCAACGGGAGAAGAAAGAGGAATAGCGCGGCCCGCTCCGCCGGCAATGGAAGATACCAGGTCATCATCTATCCTGCGCGCCGGCATTCTGGTCATCTCAGCCTACATCGCGGCACAGATGCTCTCGGACGTGCTGAGCCTCAAAATCGCATCGGTGGCGGGCTTCAGCGTTGATGTGGGGACTTTCATCTACCCGTTTACATTTACGCTGCGCGACCTGGTGCATAAGCTGCTGGGGCGCGTCGCGGCACGCACAGTGATCGTCACCGCCGCGGTGATTAATCTGGTGATGGCGGGGCTGTTCCTCTTCGCGGCGTGGTTACCGCCGGACCCGGCCTGGCCCCTGCAACGGGAGTTCGCTGCTGTGCTCACCCCGGCCTGGCGTATTGTGCTGGCCTCTATCGCGGCTGAGGCTGCCAGCGAGTTCACCGATACCGAGGTATACCATTTGTGGGTCTCGCGGGTGACACGCCGTTTCCAGTGGGTGCGCGTGCTGATCAGCAACGCCATCAGCGTGCCCCTGGATAGCCTGATCTTTTGCTGGGGCGCCTTTGGTGGATTGCTGCCCGCTTTGAGCATCTGGTCCATCTTCTGGGCCAACGTGCTGATGAAAGGTGGCGTCACACTGCTGAGCTTGCCGGGGATCTACCTGGTGCCGGAGAAGGGAAGATGATCATCGAGAGTGAGAGCTATCCGCCAGGTCACAAGTCCGGCTTCGTCGCTGTCATCGGCAGGCCCAACGTCGGCAAATCCACGCTGGTGAACCAACTGGTGGGAGAAAAGATCGCCATCGTCTCCCCCCGGCCCCAGACGACGCGTCGCCGCATCCTGGGCATCCTCACGCGCGAGGATGCCCAGGTCATCTTCGTGGACACTCCCGGCATCCACCGCCCTCGCCACAAACTCGGCGAGATCATGGTCGCCACCGCCAAATCCGCCATACCCGACACCGACCTGGTGCTGTTCGTGGTGGACGTCTCGGAGCCCCCCACCGAGGAGGACAGGATGATTGGCGATCTGCTCAAGGAGGTCACCACCGCGCCGATCATCCTGGTGCTCAATAAGATGGACCTGTTACCGCCGGACAAGGTCAAATCCCACACCGAGGCGTACTGGGAGCTCGTGCCCCATCATCGCGACTGGATGATGACCGTGGCCACAGCGGGAGTCAACCTGGACAAGCTTCTGGCCCTGATCCTGGAAGCACTGCCGGAGGGCCCGCGCTACTACCCGGCGGATTACGTCACCGATCAGCCCGAGCGGGAGATCGCCGCCGAGCTGATCCGCGAGCAGGTACTGAACCTCACCCGCCAGGAGGTGCCCCACGCGGTCGCCGTCGTCGTCGAGGAATTCAAGGAGCGGGAAAATGGGGTGGTCTATATCGCGGCGAATATCTTCGTGGAGAAGCCCTCACAGAAGGGCATCATCATCGGCAACAGGGGCCAGATGTTGCGCCAGATCGGGGAGGCGGCACGGCACGAGATCGAGCGTATGGTGGGAGGACGGGTCTATCTCGACCTCTGGGTCAAGGTGAGTAAGAACTGGCGCCGCGATGAGCGTGAGCTACGCCGCCTGGGCTACAGTATAACCTGATAGGTGGAGGTGAGCATATGGCGTACTTTTACCCGGAACCTTCGCGCACCTTCAGCGAGTATCTGCTGCTCCCCAACCTGACTGAGAAACATCACGTCCCTGAGAACGTCAGTTTGAAAACACCTCTAGTGAAGTTCAGAGAAGGTGAGGAACCGCCGCTGAAGTTGAACATCCCCCTCACTTCCGCCATTATGCAGGCGGTCTCTGACCACAACCTGGCCATCGCGCTGGCCCGGTGTGGTGGCCTTTCCTTCATCTACGCTTCCCAGCCGATAGAGCAACAGGCTCAGATGGTGCGGGAGGTCAAGAAATTCAAGGCCGGCTTCGTGGTGAGCGATTCCAATGTCACGCCCGAAACCACCCTGGCGGAAGTGCTGGAACTGGCCAGGAAGACGGGCCATACGACCATGGCGGTCACGGACGACGGGACCGCGCGCGGTAAACTGCTGGGTATGCTGACCAGCCGCGACTATCGGCTGAGCCGCACTGATCTCAACACCAAAGTCAAGGATTTGATGACCCCCTTTTCGGAGCTGGTCTACGGCAAAGAGGGTATCTCGCTCCACGAGGCTAACGACCTCATCTGGGAACATAAGTTAAGCACGCTCCCTATCATAGATGACGAGCAGCGCCTCTGTTTCCTGGTGTTCCGAAAAGATTACGAACAGAGCAAAGAAAACCCCAACGAGCTGGTGGACAAGGAGAAAAGGCTGATGGTCGGCGCTGGCATCAACACGCGTGATTACCGGGAGCGCGTGCCGGCGCTGCTGGAGGCGGGCGTGGACGTGCTCTGCGTGGACGCCTCCGATGGCTTCACCGAATGGCAACGTGATACCATCCGTTTCATTAAAGAGACATACGGAGATGAGGTCAAAGCCGGCGGCGGCAACGTGGTGGACCGTGAGGGGTTCCTCTACCTGGTTGAATCCGGCGCCGATTTCGTCAAAGTGGGCATCGGCGGAGGCTCCATCTGCATTACCAGAGAGCAGAAGGGCATCGGCCGTGGACAGGCCACTGCCCTCATTGAAGTGGCCCAGGCCAGAGAGGAATACCTGAAGCAGACCGGTATCTACATCCCCATCTGCTCCGACGGAGGCATTGTGCAGGACTATCACATCGTGCTGGCGCTGGCCATGGGTGCTGACTTCGTGATGATGGGCCGTTACTTCGCCCGCTTCGATGAGAGCCCAGCCAGGAAGACCGTCATTGGAGGCACCTTCGTCAAGGAGTACTGGGGCGAAGGGTCCAACCGCGCCCGCAACTGGCAGCGCTACGACCTGGGCGGTGATGTCAGGCTGACTTTCGAGGAAGGCGTTGACGGATACGTGCCCTATGCCGGGAAGCTGAAGGATAACGTTGAGCTGACCCTGGCCAAGATCATAGCTACGATGTGCACCTGCGGCGCCCTGACCATCCGCGAGTTGCAGCAGAAGGCCAGGATAACCCTTGTCTCTCCGGCCAGCATCCGCGAGGGAGGCGTCCACGACATCATCCTGGGCGAGAAGGAAACGGCCCACAGTCGGGTCTACTGAAGACTGCTGAAGAAGCAAGGGTACAGTGTGCGCGACCTGGGATGGTTCACCACAGGTTTACACTTGAAACCCACAAAGAACGCAAGGCGCTTGAGAGATTGCGCGCTCTGCGCGGCCAGTGCGGTGTCTCACCAGGCACTCCCATCCCCACGCAGCACTGCGTCACCGCATCGGCCTCCGAAGTGTAAACCCGTTTTCCCGGCATTTGAAACCAGCCCCGCGAATTGAACTGCAAGGAACGCCGAGGAGGCCAGAGTTTCAGCTTCCGGTGCGTTTTTTCAACCAAGGTCTTCCACCAGGCGATCACCATTGCGGCGTGGATCATCTCCGTGCCGACAAGCCTGGTCATCATCCGGCAGGCACGGGATAGTGCTCTTCCCAATCGTCGGTGCCTGGAGGAGAGTTTGCAGCCTGCCCTACTTTGTGGTATAGTACCAGAGGGAGGCATGAGCCGATGAAATCCGTGTCAGAGCAATGGCTAATTCTCGTCGCGGCAGTGAGCCTGGCGCTGATAACAGGCATGCTCATCGCCGCTCTCCCTGCGCCAGCCAATGCCGCGTCTCGCCCGCCGGACGTGCGGGGCGATCCTTTCGCACCACGCTACCTCGCTGCCGTCGTCTGTACGCTTTCCGTCACCACCACGGATAGCCTGGAAAGCCTGGGCATCTACAACGATACTGCTGTCCAGGCCTTCTCCGCCACTCCCCCGGGGCGCAGCGGGTTAGCCCTGGCCCCCGGTAAAAAGGACCAGTCCGTAACGGCCAAAGATGACTGGTTCAGGCTGGACAACACGACCCCCGGCGCGACCTATCTTATCGAAGCGGTCCCCGAGGCGACGAACAACTACAACCTGGGTTTGATTGTCTATAATGCTTCCCTGACAGCCATCATCACCGACTCCAACCCGACGGACAACTATCAGGCCCAGGTCTCACTGGTAGCTACCGGTATCGGGCCATATTATTTCAAGGTGTTTCAGATCCCCGCCACTGCCTGCTCCGGCAGGACGTATAAGCTGAACTTAACTGTAACTCCCCCTCCTGCGCCGGATTCATACGAGGGCACTGCCGGCAACAATGCTATGGCCACTGCCTATGCTTTCCCGGTGGGGACCTCCGGTAGCGCTACAGGAGCCAATTTTGTGCCCCCTCCCAGCACGACGCCTCCTGATGTGGACTGGTACAAGTTCTATGTCAAGCACGCCCGTTACTACCGGGCCTCGACCAGCAATCTCTCCAATGCCGATACTTTTGTGGAGATTTATCAGGAAGGAGGCACGACTCCGGTCGCGAGCGATAATGACGGCGGAGGAGGATTCGCCAGCAAGGTCGAGTGGCAGGCTGCCTGCTCCGGCGGGGCCGAAGGCTGTTATTACTACGTGCGCGTCACCAACCGCATCACCACCCAGGGTAGCTACGACCTAAGCGTGGAGGAGCTAAGCTCAGCCGGAACAGACCCCTACGAGCCAAACGATACCAAAGACAGTGCCTACGTCTTCCCGGTGGCCACCTCGGCCAGTGCCACGAGAGCGAACTTTGTGCCCCCGACTACGGATCAGGACTGGTTCGCCTTCTATGTGAAGTCTGGCCGTTCCTATCGAGCCTACACCACCAACCTGTCCGGGGTTGACACCTACCTGGAGGTCTTCAACGAGAGCCTGCAACGCATCGCGTCGGACAATGATGGGGGCGGAGGATTTGCCAGTCGGATCGAGTGGCAGGCTGTGTACAACGGGTACTATTATATCCGTGTCACCAATATGGTGGGCACGAGCAAGCCCAGCGACACCTATGATCTGATGATCGCGGAGGTCAGCTCGGCCACGCCCACCCCTGGTGCTTCCCCGTCCAGCCCTAATGCCGATCGGTGCGACCGTACCGAATTGGGCAACTACGATTTTGACCATGCCTGCATTATCGCTGCCAACCAGTCTGAAAACTTGAATTTCGTACCTCCCCCCTATGGGGGGCCGGATAACGATTTCTTCAAAATGTGGGTCAAGCCTGGCCTGCTCTACGAATGCAAGACGTCCGACCTGTCGCCGGGCGTGGATCCCAACATGATCATGTATGACCACAACCGGAATACGATAGCCGGCAACGATGACGTTGAGCGGGGAAATCTGAACAGTTACCTGGCCTATTACGCCACGTATGAGGGCTGGCTGTACATTCTGATAGGGTATGGCAACCGCACTCCGCCATCCATATCCGACAGCAACTACACACTGCTCTGTGAGGTCAAGGCTCCCGGCAAGGCCACGGCAACCCCTGCGCCTGCTCCTACTGCGACGTCCCAGCCTGCCGCCCCGCCGACGAGCCCCCCACCCGCTCCCACTGCTGCGCCTCCCCCTGGCCTGGCGGTACGCCCGCTGACAACGCCTACGCCTGTCCCGGTCACCACGCCATCTCCGCGCTTCGTGCCTATCAAAATCATCGTCTACTACGATGCTAACGACGACGGCCAGCCCGGCGCAGGGGAGGGCATCGGCGGCGTCTCCGCACAGGCCTACGAGGCGGCCACCAACCGGTTACTGGCCCAAGGCTTCACTAACGACCTGGGCAGCCTGGAGTTCACCGTCTCTGCGCAGGGGCCGGTGCGGGTGAGAATCCCCTTCTTCGGCTTCAATCAACTGGTGGGTGTGGAGGGTGCCAACATCCACCTGCGTGTACCACCCACGCCGCGCGCATCAGGAGGAACGCCCTGAGCGAGCAAAGCCCTCTTCCTGAGCCCTCATCCTCGGACACGGTGAGACGTAACGCCTGCCTCGTGGTATTGCCTCTGGCAGGCGGCATCTCCCTGTTGTTGCTGGCCGCAGCGCTGCTGCTGTTTCTGGGACTGCGCCCTCTCCTCGTGAAAGAGAAGGAGACGGTTCTCCCTGGCGCTCCCCTGGAGATCGTCAAACTGACTCCGACTCCTATGACGACGGTGACCGCGTCGCCGCTTCCGGTTCCCCCCGTGAGCTGCGAGGTAATCATCAGCAACGGTACGGTGCAGGTAGCCGCCTCGCCGCCCGTCTCCATAACGGCAGGGGGGCGGTCGTTGCGGGTGGCCACATTCAATCCCGATGCCGGGTGGTCATACCCGGCGGGCTATACAGGGGTGGCCGCGTGGGCCTGCGGCACGGTGGTCAACTACGTCATCATCCTGGAAGGGAACGCGGAGAACGAGGCGTTGCTAAGTGGCTTGAGGCCAGGGGACGAGATCGGTATGCGCCTCTCCAGCGGCACTACCCTGCTGTTCCGCTTTATCGAGCGGCGAGAAACGACGGCCGGCGACCCACGCGCCCTGGAGCAGGTGCGGCCACGTGTCACCCTGATTATGGAAAAAGAGGGCCGCTGGCAGGTCGCTACGGCTGATTACGTCTCCGAGGTAGAGGGAGCGCAACCACAGGCCGGTATACCCGCACAGCCAGGTCAGCCGGTGCGCATAGGGGAGGTGCAGGTCACTCTGCTAAAGGGCTATCCCCTTCAAAGACAGGGCGACCTGCCCCCGGGCACGATGTATTACCTGATCGAGTTCTCCCTGCAAAATATCGGAGCAGCATCGCTGGACGCCGACACGTTTAACATGCAGTTGCAGGACAGCGTGGGCAATGTCTATCTGCCCTCACCCCAGGCGGCCGCACTGGGGGAGAACGGGCCGCTTGCCGGGGCGATTGCGCCAGGAACGACGGTGCAGGGCACGGTCGGCTATCTGGTGCCCGAAACAATGGCCGGCCCCACGCTGAGCTGGATTTTCGCTCCCGGGCCGGCGGCGGAGACGTGGGCCAGCGTAAACATCCCGTATCAGCCGGCACTGACTCCTTCTGCGCCGGCTCAAGCTGAGGTCACGCTGAACGAGGATAGCACGTTCCTTAGCAGCGGGGGCAGCCTGCTGGTGATCGGAGGTGAGATCCGCAATGTCGGTGGTGAGCCACTTACGGTGGAGGTAGACGATATCAAGCTTACTTCCAGCGCGGGCATCGGCGAGTTGCGTAGCGCAGCCCCGCCGCTCCCCTGGGTGATCGAGCCCGGGCAGAGCCAGATCATCGAGCTCCAGTACGAGACACCAGACGCCCCAACCGCGCTGCTGACGCTGCTGGGGTACTCTTTTGAGATTCGCGGGCTTAAGTGATGGCCTCGGTGCGCAACTTCAGCACAACGTCGGAGGGAATCAAGCGCAATGAGTATCCTAGTTACCGGTGGAGCCGGTTACATCGGCAGTATTGTCGCCGAGGAACTGGTCAAGGAGGGAGAGCACGTTATCGTTTTTGACAATTTATCCTGTGGACACCGCAGCGCGGTCCACCCGGAGGCAGTTTTTGTCTATGGAGACCTCGCCGACAGGCAGGCGGTGCGCCAAGTGTTCGAGGCGTACCCCACCATAGACGCGGTGATGCACTTTGCCTCCTACACGCTGGTGGGCGAGTCCATAGAAAAGCCTTTCCAGTACCTCGGCTGTAACGTGACTAACGGCCTGAACCTGCTGCAGGAGGCTGTCGCCCACGGTGTCCGTCGTTTCATCCTTTCCTCGACCGCCAATCTGTTCGATCAGCCTGAACGCACACCTATAGATGAGGAAGAGCGTATCATTCCAGGCAGCCCCTATGGCGAGTCTAAACACATCCTGGAGCGGATTCTGCACTGGCTTGACCGGATTTACGGATTCCGTTACGCGACCCTGCGTTACTTCAATGCGGCCGGCGCCTCGCCCACCGGCGAGAGGGGTGAGGATCACCGTCCCGAGACCCACCTTATCCCGCTCACTCTGCAGGTAGCGCTGGGCCGGCGCGACAAAGTCACCATCTTCGGCGACGACTATCCTACCCGCGACGGCACCTGTGTGCGCGACTACATCCACGTGGCTGACCTGGCCCAGGCCCACATCCTTGCCCTGCGGGCGCTGGATGGGGGTAGTCGCGTCTATAACCTGGGCAATGGGCAGGGCTTCACCGTCAAAGAGGTGATTGAAGTCTGTCGGGAAGTGACCGGCCACCCCATCCCGGCCGAGGTCGGTCCCCGCCGGCCGGGCGACCCGGCGGTGCTCGTCGCCAGCAGCGAGAAGATACGGCGCGAGCTGGGGTGGCAGCCGCGCTATCCCGATCTGCGCACCATCGTTGAGCACGCCTGGGAGTGGCACCGCACCCATCCCTATGGGTACGGAGACTGATGCGCCTCGCCGTCAATGCCTGGTTCTGGGACAGCCCCACCACCGGCAGTGGGCAGTATGTACAGCGGCTGATTGAGCACCTCTCCGCGCTGGAGCAGAAGCCGGAGGTCATCCTGGTCGGGCTGGGCCTCAGGCGGCGGGTAGGCAGCACAGGTCTGCGCTCCCATGCGCACAAAATCTGGTTCGAGCAAGTATGGTTCCCCCGCGCCTGCGCACGCCTGGGTGTTGACGTCGCCCACGTGCCCTATTGGGGCCCCCCGTTGACATCGCCTGTCCCCACCGTCGTCACCATCCACGACCTGATCCCACTACTGCTGCGCGAGTACCGGGGTGGGTGGCCTGTGCGGCTGTACACCGCGCTGGTTAGCCTGGCCGCCCGTCGGGCAGCGTTGATCCTCACCGACTCGCAGGCCTCCCGGCAGGACATTGTGACCCATCTGAAGCTGCCGCCGGAGCGCGTCCGCGTCATTTATCTGGGCGTCGGTGCCCAGTATCACCCGACTCCAGCGCCCGAAGATGAGGCGATCCGGGCCCGCTACGGGTTACCGGAGCGATACATGCTCTACCTGGGCGGGTTTGACGTGCGCAAAAACGTCGCCATGCTGCTGAGAGCCTATCGTCTGGCAGGGCCTGTTATCGGCGAGGACTGTCCGCTAGCCATCGTTGGACAGTTGCCGACGCGGGACACGCCGCTCACACCTGACCCACGGCGCCTGGCCCGGGAGGAGGGAGTGGACGGCCGGTTCGTGCGTTTTGTGGACTTCGCGGACGAGGCAGCTAAACCGGCCCTCTACCGGGGCGCGGTGGCTTTCGTCTTCCCCAGCCGCTACGAGGGCTTTGGCCTGCCGCCGCTGGAAGCCCTGGCCTGCGGGACACCGGTCATATGCAGCAC
>JAOAAG010000269.1 GCA_026418995.1 Anaerolineae bacterium | reverse complement strand
GGTCTATATGGCGCCTGACGGCGAGCCTGACGATGGCTGGGGCGATCTATGCATAGCCCGCGAGGAGAGCCGCCTGCGCATCTTCAGCATGATTCCTCACTTCCTGCGCGGTACCCAGGCCACTCAGGAACCGGTCCGCATGACGAGGGCGCGGCGCGTGGTGGTCACTGCTCTTAAGGGGGTGCTGCCTGCCCATGCCGACGGGGAGATCTTGTGTACCGCCGCAGACCGGCTAGAGGTAGAATTGCTCCCCTCCCAGCTCGAGGTTATCGTCCCGCCGCCGGAGGTCGAGAGATGAGCGGGTCAGCCGTGCCCTCTGGCAGGGGCAGCAACGGCTTCGTTTTTCGCCTCCTGACCGGCTCTATCAAGGCACTGAGCGCCCTCCTGTGCCGTGTTGATACTGCGCACTTGAGACGGGTGCCGGAGCGTGGCCCGCTCATCCTTGTCACCAACCATATCAATTTCCTGGAAGTGCCCGTCGTCTATACGCACCTGCAACCCCGCCCGCTCACCGGCTTTGTCAAAGCCGAGACGTTGGGCAATCCTCTCTTGGGGCCACTGCTCTTCAAGTTGTGGGGCGGTATTCCCATCCGGCGCGGTGAGGCCGATGTTGTTGCCTTCCGGGCGGCGCTGCAAGCCCTGCAAGCTGGCCACATCGTGGCGATAGCGCCTGAAGGAACGCGCAGCGGAGATGGCCGTTTGCAACGTGGGCATCCCGGTTCCGCTTTCCTGGCGTTGCGCAGCGGTGCACCTGTACTGCCTCTCGTCTATTACGGGGGAGAACAGTTCTGGAAAAACTTACCCCGCCTGCGTCGCACCGACTTTCACATTGTGGTGGGGCAACCCTTCTACCTGAAGCACACAGGGGGCAGGGTCACCCGCCAGGTGCGTCAACAAATGGCCGACGAGATGATGTTTCAGATAGCAGCGCTGCTACCCCCGCCCTATCGTGGCGTCTACTCCAACCTGGAGGCGGCAACCGAGCTGTACCTCCATTTCCCCTCCGGCGCTCATAGCAACATCAGGCCGCCTCTGTAGGTCCTGCCCCTGCACGATTTTACCCCCCGCCGTATGCCGGTGCAATGGCACTGTAACAGAATTGTAACTTACCGAGCGGCAAAATGGTGTAAAGTGTTGGGTAAATTATCACGCTCCCACACAGGTGGGGAAGCCATATGCAGATTAGGAGATACGTCACACCGCGTTATGCAGTCTGGTTGGTGGCTACTGTGAACCTGCGGGAGTAGAGCGTGGTGGGAAGATCGTACATCAGGGGGGAAGACGGTGGTTAAGTGGGCTACAGTGAAGGCTTTTCTCGATATACCGGTGACGGACCCGGACGACGCGCGGAGACGGAGGCTGCTCAATATTCTGCTCCTGTATACCGTTATTCTCACTGCGCTCACCACACTCGCTTCATTTGGCTTAGCCCATATAGGACTGGGTAACCCTCCCCAGAACCCCTACCTGGCCCTGTTAAGCACCCCGATAGTGCTTGTCGGCGCCGCGTTGCTCTATCTGCTTAACCGCTACGTGTCCGGCTATCTGGCCTCCATCTTGTTCCTCGTATTGGTGCTTGTCTCTGCCTTCACCGACCCGGAATCGGCTACCTCTGGCAAACTACTGCTCGTGTTTCCAATTCCCATCGTCATGGCCAGTTTTCTCATCCGTCCTGCCGCCAGCTTCGCTATGGCCGCGCTGGTGAGCCTGGCAGTAAGCTGGGTTAAAGTGAATATCGTGGACACCGGTATAGATGTCTCGTTAATTCCCACCTTCTTCGTGATCGCCCTGGTCACCTGGATTGCAGCCCGCACTCTGGAGAGCGCCCTGAGAGATTTGCGCACGCTCAACCGGGAGCTCGACCAGCGTGTGATAGAGCGCACACGTGAGCTGGCGCGGGCCCTGGCACGCGAACAGGCCGAGGCGAGCAAAAACCAGGCTATTCTCGCCAGTATCGCCGACGGTGTCATCGTCTTCGATAACGCAGGCGTCGCTATTGCAGTCAACCCCGCGATGAGGAGACTTCTGGGTAAATCCCACGATCAGATCATCGGCTCCTCTATTGGCGAGCTGATGGGCGCAGACGTGAGCCAGGAAGATCAGGAGATCATCCACCACCTGCTGAACGAAAGCGCACTCAAACATCCTGCTTCGCTGAAACTCGTTTGGGGCGATAAGACGTTGCTGGCCAGTTTTGCCTCGCTCCTGGATGCTTACGGGAGGCGCACCGGCACCGTCTCCGTCTTCCACGACTTCACCCGCGAGGCCGAGCTTGAGCGTCTGAAGCGTTCTTTCGTCTCCAGAGTCTCGCACGAGCTGCGCACCCCGCTCAACGCTATCATCGGCTATGCCGATATGCTCAAGGAAGCTGTCTACGGTCCGCTATCGGAGGCTCAGGCCAAAGCTGTTGATCGCATCGGCGTCAACGGCCGGCAGTTACTGAACCTGGTGAACGATCTCCTCGACCAGGCCCAGATCGAGGCGGGCACGCTGCGGCTGAAGATCGAACTATTTTCCCCCGCCGAGCTGGTCAGACACGTGCTTGAGGTCATGGAAGTCCTGGCGACGACCAAAGGATTGTCCATCAGCGCCTCCATCGCCGACGATGTGCCTTCCAGAATGCTCGGCGACCCCCAGCGGCTGCAGCAGATTCTAATTAATCTCGTGGGGAACGCGATCAAGTTTACCGACCAGGGGAGCGTCGGCATACGTGTCTACCTGCCGGGGCCAGGACAATGGGCCCTGGAGGTATCCGACACCGGCTGCGGTATCCCCAGAGAAGCGCAGTCCTACATCTTCGAGCCGTTCCGCCAGGTAGATGGCTCTCCCACGCGCAAGTACTCCGGCTCCGGGCTGGGCCTCTCCATTGTCAAACAGTTGACCACGATGATGGGCGGAGAAGTCCTGGTGGAGAGCGAGGTGGGGCGAGGTAGCACTTTCACCGTGGTTTTGCCGATCTTACCAGCAGGATTGTATGCCCAGGAGAAAGCCGATGAATGACGTGCCAGCAGTAGAACTGGTGCCTGTGCGTTTGTGGCAGGCTGTGCCATTCCTGCGCTTGAATATGGAGATCGTGCGTGGCATAGACCCCCTGGCCGACCGTTTCCTGGCGCGGCCATGGGCCCCCTCCAGCTTGCTGGAGTACGGTTATATGCTGGCGAGATTTCTGCGCTCGTACCCCTATTTTATCTTCGTCTCGGGGCAGCAAGCCGGCCTGTTATGGCTGGTGCGCTGGGAGGACCTGTACTTCGTCAACACGTTGGGGCTCTTTCCCCAATATCAGCAACGTGGTATTGGTATGCGGACTGTCTCGCTGATTGAGGAACAGGCAGCTCGCCTGGGGTGTACGTACCTGGCTACGGCTGTGGCGCCCGGAAACGAGGCCGTGCACCGGCTGATCGTTGCCTACGGAGGCCGCCCGCTTGGCCTGGCTACGGTGCGGGCGCAGCTTGTGGGCACGGAGTTGCCTGTGCCTGCTCTCCCAGGGGTAACGGTCGAGAAAGTAGACAAAAGAACGGCGCTTCAGGCATGGAGGCGCTGGAGGTTACACGAGGTGGAGCAGGTGGCCGGGCCGGATGGCCTGAAGCCGGCATCCACGTTGCTCAAGCAGATGTACCTGCCCAAAGGCGAGCACCTTCTCCTGCGCCTGGATGGCCAGGAGATGGGCTATGCCTGCATATGTCGGGGTCAGAGTGAGGTGGAAACGGCGTTGTTCCCTGCCGTCTCGTTCTGGGAGGGGGAAAAGACGGTAGGGTTACTGGCTGCATTGGAAGCATGGGGAGGGTGTTCTGTCCGTCGTCTCGAGCTGACCCGCACGCACTACTACACTCTGACCAATGCGGGCCTGAAGCTCGAGCGGTACCGGGTGGAAGAGGAGCGTCATTTCGCCTTCAAGCGGGTCACCAAACCGGAGCCACGTGGAGCAGCGCATGGGGCTTGACCTCCGGATTGCTCACAGCGTCGAGGAAGTCGGCCGCTCCGCGTGGGATTACCTGGGGCAGCACTACCCCCTCGCCGGATACCGCTGGTACCGCTTTGGCGAAGCTGTGCTGGCTGACGAGCGGCCCGTTTATATCCTGCTCTCCTATCGGGATGAGCCTGTGGGCCGTGCCACCTTTTGGGTCAAGAGACGGGAGCCGCTACCGATCCCATCGGCGGTAGTACGCCGCCCGATAGAAGCTCTGATTCGTTGCCGTCCGCTGTTCGTGTGCCGCTCCCCCCTGACCAGCCTCTCGGGATTGATCCTGCCGAAACCACCGCTGCGCGATGAAGGCTTGCGGCTGATCGCCGCAGCCGCTTTGCAGGAAGCGCGTCGCTATCGGGCCTCGTTCGTGCTCTTCGACTACCTTGAGGACAAAGAGGCCTGCTTGCCCATCTGGCCGGCAGGATTCGCCCCCACCACCATCGCCGATCCAGGCACATGTCTGTACATCTCCTGGTCCAGTTTCGAGGAGTACCTGGCCCATCTCCCGAAATCGGTACGCAAGGACTACCGCCGTCATCGCAACCGCGCTGCCGACCAGGCCATCCAAGTCACCTGCCATCCACTGACCGAGCCGCTGGCTCCCGAGGTCATAGACCGGGCGCTAACGCTGATCCACAATGTGGACAGGCACCACCGTTCGCCCTCTCACCCCTGGGGGCGGGAGATGCTGGAAAAGGCTTACCTTGTTGATGCAACCTGGATCACTGCCTTTATAGGCGAACGCATGGTCGGCTGTGGCCTGCTCCTGGGAGATGGCGAGGTCCGTTTTCTTGCCCTGCTGGGGCTGGATTACGAAGTCCAGTACGTCTACTTCCAGCTCTTCTATGCTGCCATCAAGCATGCCATAGAGGGCGGGGTGCGCATGTTACGCGGAGGGAGCGGAGCCTATGAGATGAAACTACGGCTCGGCTTCCAACTGGAGGGCAACAACTACGCTGTTTTCTCAGGCATAGGTACACCCCTGCACAAACTGGGGCAGTGGGCCGCACGCACCACGCAACACGCGACACGCACCACGCACCACGCAGTACGCAGTACGCACCACACATCACTCGATGAGCACCTTGGTCGAGGTACGGGAACTGAGGAAAGTCTATCGGACGGGTGAAGTAACCTGTGAGGCCTTGCGGGGCGTCTCCCTTGAGATAGCCGCTGGTGACTTTGTGGCCATTATGGGGCCATCCGGCAGCGGCAAGTCAACCCTGCTGCACCTGATCGGAGGGCTGGACCGGCCCACCAATGGCTCCGTCAGAGTCGGGGAGCACCTGCTATCCGCGCTGGACGAGACCAAACTCGCGCGCTTCAGACGCGCACACATCGGCTTTGTGTTCCAGTTCTTCAACCTGGTAGACAACCTCACCGTGCAGGCCAATGTGGAGTTGCCGGCGTTGCTTGCCCATGTGGACCGCCGGACCGCCCGCAGGCGTGCAGAGGAGCTACTGTCCCGGCTGGGCATCGCCGACCAGGCGCGTAAACACCCTTGGGAACTCTCTGGCGGCCAGCAACAGCGTGTCGCGATCGCCAGGGCGCTGATTAACCGCCCGCTGCTCCTGCTGGCCGATGAACCGACCGGGAATCTGGACAGGGCAGCCGGTCAGGAGGTGATGCGCATCCTGAGCGAGTGCCACCGGGACGGCCAGACCATCCTGGTAGTGACGCACGATCCGCTGGTGGCGGCCTACGCTGGTTACGTCCTTTTTCTCCAGGATGGACAGATTGTGGGGCGCATGCCCGGGGGCGACCCGTCTGGTATAGCGGGAAGGCTTGCGGAGCTGGGCTAACCAATGTTCGCGGTATTTCAGAAGATCAAAGCCGACATCCTGGGGCGGCCAGTGCTATCTGTGCTGATCACCATCGCGCTGGCGACCTCCGCCACACTGCTCACACTGGCGCTGGCGACGCTGCTGAACGCCGGCGCCCCCTACGACCGGGCCTTCGCGGAGCTGAACGCCGCTCACGTATGGCTGTATTTTGACCGTGAGCTGGTAAGGACACGTGACATCGCGCGCATCGAGTCCCTCCCTGGCGTTGTGGATACCACCGGGCTGCGACACAGTATGCCCAACCGCGTTGAGCTTGGCGGAGAACGGGTATGGGTGAGTATCCAGGCCATCCCTGCACAACCGCCCAGGGTAAACCGCCTCATGATCCAGAGAGGACACTACCCGCGCCGCGACGAGCTCCTGGCCAGTCGCGACCTTGCCTATCTGTATCCCCTCTCCGTCGGTGATGTGATCACTGTGGAGCGTGCCGGGGGCAGGAAAGTCGCCCTGCCTGTTGTTGGGTTGGCCTATGACCCGATGTGGGACATTTACCGCGGTAACCAGCCGCCTTATGTGTACCTGACGGAGGAGACCTTCCGTAAGCTCTTCCCTGACCGTCAGGCCTGGGGGTGGTCGCTGGGGCTGCGCCTGGCCGACCCCCAGGCCGTGGACGAGGTTGTGGCGCAGGTTGAGCGTATGCTCCGCAAGGATGCCCTCAAAAGCTACACCGATTGGCGCGACGTGAAGCAATCGGCCATGTTCGAGGTACAGCTCAACTTTGTCTTCCTCGGCGCCTTCGGTGGATTCGCATTGCTGGCCGCTGCGCTGGTGATCGCCACCAGCGTCAGCTCCACGGTGCTCTCCCAGTTCAGACAAATCGGCATCCTTAAGGCGATCGGATTTACCCGTGGTCAGGTGCTGGGGCTCTACCTGGGCCAGTATCTGGTGCTGGGACTTGTCGGCGGGCTGGTCGGCATTCTGGTCGGCATACTGCTCTCACCGTTGCCCTTGCAGAGCGCGGCGGTCTCGCTGAGCACCACGCTGCGCCCACGCATCGCCCCATCCCTCATCGCTCCCGTGTTGCTCTGTGTGAGCGGGGTGGTCGTATGGGCCACCTGGAGGTCTGCCCGTAAGGGGGCCAACACCAACACCATCCAGGCGATCACAACGGGTGCGGAGCCGCCCCGTCACAGACTCCCCCCGTTAACCAGGTTCGCCTACTGGCTGGGCCTGCCCATCCCCGTGCTTTTGGGCATCAACGACCTGTTCGTCAGGCCTATGCGCTCTCTGTTGACCGGAGTAAATCTGACGTTGGGTGTGATGGGCATCGTATTCGGCCTGACGCTGAACGATACCCTCAAGGCCTACGTCAGGGATCCATCCCTGGTGGGCATCGTGTATGATGCGGTGGTGACCCGGGAACAGACGTCTCACGGCAAAACACGGTCGCTTTTGAACCGGGCACCGGGTGTGATAGCCTTTTATAGCGAGCACATAGTGGAAGTCAAAACCGGCGATGGGCGCTCTTTCCAGGTCAGGGCAGTGCAGGGCGCCCTGGATGCCTTTCCCTTTCGGGTCGAGGAAGGGCGTTTCCTCAGCACTGCCGGAGGTCCAATGAACGAGGCGATCGCCGGCAAGGGGCTGCTGGACTGGCTGGGGTTAAGAGTAGGAGACTTGATAACGGTCACTCTGGAGGATAAGGAGCATCGGCCGCTTACCTGGCGTATCGTCGGGCAGTATGCCGAGCGGAGCAATGCCGGCCAGATGTTGATCGCCCCGTTGGCTTCCCTGGAACGGCACCTGGGACATGTCGAGCCCAAGGTATACTACCTGAAGCTCGCGCCTCACGCTGACCCGGAGCAGGTGCGGCGCTATCTGAAGCGAGGATCGAATGATGACCTCAGCTTCTCCCTGGTAGGCAAAAATGTGCCGGAGTCCATCCTGTACCTGCAACTGGCTATCCTCGCGCTCGCCAGCATACTCATTGCAGTGGCTCTGATCAACGTGTTCAATACCTCCCTGCTGGCGGTACGGGAAAAAACGCGTGTGATCGGCGTCTTGAAGGCAGTGGGAATGACGCCCTGGCAGGTCATTGGGATGGTGAACACCACGGCGGGCTTTCTTGGACTTGTGGCTACTCTGGTCGGCTCACCGTTGGGCGTCGCGTTCACCCACATGTTGCTGGGCATGCTATCGAGGATGTACGGTTTTGGCAGGGTACACACTGCTTTCAATCCATTCCATATGCTGTTCCTGGTTCCGGCCATTGTCACTATCAGCATGATAGGCAGTATCATCCCGGGCTGGTGGGCCGGCAGGCTTCCTATTGTTGAGGTCATACGGGGAGAGTGATGGAACAACTGCGTAAGCTATGGGCTACCTCCAGGCCCTTCCGCGTGCTCACGATAGCGGCGGCTGTATATGCACTGCTGCGCCTGATCATCCATGCCGTCTTTCTGGTGGGGGTCGTCCAGGGAGGAAGTGAGGGTTATGACCTGCAGCTCTACCTGGACGCTGCAAGCAACCTGTGGGCAAAGAGGCCCTTATATCCCGCAGGCAGGCTTGACTACGTCGAATTCTATCAGTACGCGCCTGCTTATGCGCTGGCGTTTACGCCTTTCCTCTGGCTGCCCATGCCTGTGGTGATGGCTGTGCTCACCGCGCTCCACATCGTGGCTTATGTGCTGCTCTACCGGCTCTGGGGGCGCATCTTCCGACGCCTGCAACTCTACAAGGCGGAAGAGGCGCTTGCCTGGAGCCTCCCGCTCTGGCTGGTCTTTTCCCAATTCTGGGCCGACCTGGGCTACCTGAACATCTACGTGTTTATGGCCCTGTTGGCGACCTTGCTGATCGAAGCGGTGCTGGACGAGCGGCTGGGCTGGGCGCTGCTGTGGCTGTCTATCATCCTGCAGACCAAACCGCAGTGGGCTTTCGCGGCTGCTGTGCCCCTTTTTACCGGTCGCTGGCGCTTTTTCGCGCGGCTGATACTGCTGGCCCTCGTGGTCTATGCGGCCATCGTGGGAGTGGTGATGCTTGCCGTAGGCCCGGCATACGGGTGGGGACAGTACGTGGACTACTTCCGTTTCCTCATCACCATGCGGGACAACCTCGTCTGGCGCGGGCCGGAGGCGCCCTTTCTGGGGTACGACCACTCGATCACGCAGATCGTGGTGTATCTGCTGGGGGTAGCGCCGGAGACACTGCACCTGGCGACGGCGATGAAGCTGGTGCTTCTGCTGCCTCTGGCAATGGTGAGCCTGCGCTGCCTGCTGCGACCGGGCTACCGCGCCCTGGGCCTGGACCTGGCGTTTCTCTTCTATCTGGGCGCGTTTATCTGGCTTGACGTGGTGTGGGAAGTCACCTATGGTATAATCATATTCCCCTACCTGCTGGCAGCCCTCAAGCAGCGGGGTGAGAGAGCTTTGGCCTGGGCGGTTTTTCTGCCCTATGCCCTGCTGGACCTGTGGCAGATAGCCAGCGTAGCACTGTTCGGCTTCGATGTGATTGTGCCGGGGCCCTTCATCCTGACCGACCCGGCCATCTACATCCCGCTGGTGATGATCGTCATCCTGGCCTTCTATGCCCTGCTGATCAGGCGGGTGTGGGTCAAGACCTCCGCCCGCGCGGAAGCGAGCACAGCGTATGGATTTTGAGACCTTTCAGCAGTTGCCTACAGCGGAAATTGCCCGTCTGGTGAAGGAAACCGGCCCCAAGGTCTGCGTCTTCCCGATTAACGGCACCCGGCGCTGGTTTATCCTCGAATACCCGGAGGAAGCACGGAGTAACTTCGCGGAAGCTTATATGCGGCTCACCTGGCGCAGGCAGATTGAGCTATACCGCCTGATCTTTGACCACGGCATTGAGACCTTGCTGACGCCTATCTTCGGGCCGGACCTGCTGGAGCGAGGGGAGGAGTATGCCCAGCTTATCCTGCCGGGGCTGTTGTGGTGCGCCCGCGACCAGGAATTGCTCGATTTCTATGCCGCATATGATGTGCGCGTGCGTGTCTACGGGGATGCGCGGCGCTACCTGCAGGACACGCCTTATGCCGCGGTACTGGAGGCTTATGAAGAATTGGCCCAGCGCACAGCTTCCCATCGCTCCTTCCGCCTTTTCTTCGGCGTCTGTGCCCACGACGCAACCGAGACAGTGGCCGAGATCGGAATACGCTTTTATCAGCAACACGGCCGTGCTCCCAACCGACGGGAAATCGTCGAAGCTTACTACGGGGAGTATCTCGAGCCGGTGGACATCTTCATCGGCTTTGACCGGCCCGCTGCTTTCGACATGCCGCTGCTGGCCACGGGAAGCGAGGACCTGTACTTTACCGTCAGCCCTTCGCCTTATCTCGACACATACACGCTGAGGACGATTTTATACGATCACATGTACTCCCGTCGCGTGGACGAATCGGGCTATAGTGGCCTCACACCTGAAGAGCTGGCGTGGATGCGCAATTTTTACAGAGCCAATTTAGGCCGGGTGCTGGGAGTGGGAGTTAAACGGGGAGGGGTGTGGTATCCGCTGCCCCAGGTAGAGTTTCCGAATTCGATAGCAGGAGGAGGCTAGATTGGACCTGAAAGCACAAGCCCGTGAGTTGGTGCGGGGGCTCAGGGGACGCATGGGGCCCAGTCCTTACGACATCGGATGGATGGCAAGACTGCCTGCTGACGGCACAAAAGAGCCACGCTGGCCGCATCTGATTGATTGGCTGGTCGAGCATCAATTGCCAGATGGCAGTTGGGGCGGCGCGATCCCATACTACCACGATCGCATTCTGTGCACGCTGGCAGCGCTCATCGCGCTGAAGGAGCGTGGCAACGGCCGAGCAGTGGAGGCCGCCATCAAGCGAGGGGAGCGCTACATCTGGCACAACATACACCGCCTGCACAACGACCCCTTCGAGCTGGTCGGATTTGAGCTGATTATGCCCACCCTGCTGATCGAGGCACTGGAACTGGGCCTGGATGTGCCGCGTCATACCTGTGGCTATGGACGTATCCGCCTTGAGAAGCTCAAACTCATCCCTCCGGCGCTGCTGTACTCCCCGCGGGTGACCCTTGTCCATTCGCTTGAATTTCTCGGCAAGGAGGGAGACCCAGAGCGAATGGCACAGGCGCTGGCGGTGAACGGCAGCCTGGGCAACTCCCCGGCCACTACCAGTTATTATCTGCTGCGCCAGGGCTGTGAGGATGAGCGGGCATTGGGCTATCTGGAAGGTATGCTGAATCACAACCATCATGTGGTTTATCTCTATCCGTGTACTCTCTACGAGCTGGCCTGGGTGTTACATACCTTCTCCTTCTGTTGCGACTCCCTCTCTGACCTGGTGGATAAGTCCACGTGGGATACGCTCTATGCCAACCTGAGTGATCGAGGGATCGGCCTGGACGCAAGTTTCGGTATTGAGGATGGGGATACTACCGCCGTTACTTTGCGACTGCTTAAGTTGGCAGGTTACCAGGTGGACCCGACCATCCTTGCCAGATTTGAGGATCGGGAACGATTCGTTTTCCGCACTTACGAGTACGAGCGGAACACCAGTATCGGCACTAATATCCACTCATTAGAAACGCTCAGTTTGTTCCCGGAGTACCCGGATAGAAACAATGCACGGAACCGCATTCTGGCCTTTCTCCTCGGCAGCCGGGTTTTCGATACTTATTGGGTAGACAAGTGGCATGCCTCTCCTTACTATGCCACAGCACATGTAGTGATCGGCATAGCCAAGGCTGTACCAACGATGCTGAGCGAGTGCAGCCGCACTGTTGACTGGCTAGTGCATACTCAACGGGATGATGGCTCCTGGGGCTTCTTCGACCGCGGCACTGTCGAGGAGCCAGCCTATGTGCTGATGGCCTGTCTCTT
>JAOAAG010000216.1 GCA_026418995.1 Anaerolineae bacterium | reverse complement strand
CCATTCCTGTGGCCGAGCAGGTGATGCGGGTGACGCAGGAGCTGTCGGCTAAGGTGCGGGAGGAGTACGGGCTGGGATAGTCGTTGCCATAATTAGGGACTGAGGTGAGCGTCACTATCAGCATGCACGGGAGCTATGCCTACGGGTGGGCCCGTGTGCCTTGCGCCCCCCTGTCCCCTGCGTATCACCGCCGGCGGAGGTAAGTATGCTCGAAGTAGAAGCTCCGATCAGCGTCCAGGTTACCTCAGTGAAACGATTCTGAACAGTTATCGTCAATGAAGTTAGGAGGTCACACTATGGTAGAGAAAGCGTACCCTGGCAAAGGCAAAGTCGCCGTGCTGAGGACGACTCCTGAGACGGTGCTGGAGGACTACGCCCGCTTGATGGAACTGGCAGGCTTCCGCGAAGCCCTGCCCAGGGATAAAGAGACGATTCTCAAAGTAAACATCTCATGGCAAACCTGGTATCCCGCCTGTTCGACCGCGCCATGGCAACTGGAAGGCGTGATCCGCGCCCTGCAAGCTGCTGGCTACCAGAACCTCATCGCCGCTCACAACAACACCGTCGTCGTGGATGCGTACGTGGGTGAGCGGAATAACAAGCACAAATACGTGGTGGAAAAATATGGCCTGCGCAACGTCCACCTCTATGAGCCGCAGTACAGGTGGGTGCGGTATGAGCCCAAGCAGCCCTTCCTGGTGCTCGATCAGGTGTACCCGGAAGGGGTCTATATCCCCGAGATCCTCATCGGGCGCAACATCATCCAGCTCCCGACTGTCAAGACCCACGTTTTCACCACGATCACCGGAGCGATGAAGAACGCCTTCGGTGGGCTGTTGGGCACCAAGCGCCACTGGACGCACTCCGTCATCCACGAGACGCTGGTGGACCTGCTGATGATTCAGCAGGACATTCATCCAGGTCTCTTTGCCGTGATGGATGGCACATTTGCCGGCGATGGCCCTGGCCCCAGGGCCATGCGCTGGCACGAGAAGGACGTGATCCTGGCCTCGGCCGATCAAGTGGCGATTGACGCCGTGTCGGCCCATCTGCAGGGTTTCGATCCCCTCTCCCTCCCCTTCATCCGCATTGCGCACGAGATGGGCCTGGGGGTGGGCGACCTGCGCGAGATCGAGATCGTGGGCGAGGACCGGGAATGGGTGCTGAGCCAGAACTGGGGCTTTGTGCAGGAGGATACCTTCGCCAGCCGTGGCCAGAAGATGATCTACCATGGCCCGCTCAAGCCCTTTGAAAAGCTGCTGCTGCGCACACCGCTGGTGCCCTGGTCCTACTTCGCCTCGAACTTCTACCATAACGTCTACTGGTATCCCTTCGTCGGGCGGAAGCGGGTCCAGGCCGCGCTGGAGACGAAATGGGGCCGCCTGTTCAGCCAGTACGGCAGCGAGGCCGGCCTGGGCGGCGCGGTCATGCCGGGGATGGAGCCACGCACGGTCATTACCGCCACCGTGGGGCTGGCCGCTCTGATGGCACTTCTCGTGGCAGGGGTCTGGTGGCTCGCGAGGAAAGCCAGATGACAGTCACCTCCAGGGTGACTGTCATCTTCCCTATCTCTCACCAAGCGCTGCTGTCCCACATCGAGGCACTGCTGCGCCTGAAGCAGGCGGAACTTGCTCTGCGGGAGAGGGAAAGGATGTATCGTCAACACAACCGTGAGCTGGATATTCTGAACCGGCTGGGGCTGGCCCTGGCCGAGACGCGCGACTTACCCCGCATCTGTCACCTGGCCTGCCAGTACCTGGCCCAGCTTGTGGACTTTTGCTACCTCGGCATCTCGCTGTACGATCCCGCCACCCGTACTCTGAGGGCAGAGTATTTGCTGGATGAGGGCATCCCCCTGGACACCTCCTTATTTCCGCCGCTGGACCTGAACGTCGAGCCTACGCGCGGGCGGGCACGGGCCGTGGCCACACGCCGGCCGGAAATTGTCACCGACCTGCTGGCGGCCACACGAGAGGCCCAGGGGAAGGTAGTGACCATCAGCGGGACGGGGAATGAGCGTGTACCGCTATCGGCTATCTATGTCCCTATGGTCGTCCAGGGGGAGGTAATAGGGCTGCTGGAGATGCAGAGTTACCAGGCCGGCGCCTACGGGGAGCGGGAGGCAGCCCTGCTTGCTCCGGTGGCCAATCAGATCGGGCTGAGCATTGAGAATGCCCGGCTGTTCGCGCAGATCAGGCGGTATACAGAGGAGCTGGAACAGCTCGTGAGCGAGCGCACCGCTGAGCTGGAACGCACCGCCAGGCAGCTCCAGGAGGCCAACGAGGAGCTGGATTCTTTTGCGTACTCTGTCTCTCACGATCTGCGCGCGCCTTTGCGTACTATCGTGAGCTTTTCCCGTATCCTGAGCGAGGAACACGCCGCTGAATTCTCGCCGCAGGTATTACACTATCTCGGCGTGATAGAAGCCAGTGCCCGGCAGATGGGACAACTGATCAACGACCTGCTCGCCTTTTCCCGCCTCACCCGTATGCCTCTGACCAAGCGTATGATCAACCCGACCGGGATAGTGTACCTGGCACTGGAAGAGCTGCGCCCAGAGCAAGAGGGACGTCGGGTGGAGATCGTCGTGGACGACCTTCCTCCTTGCGAGGGCGATGCTTCGCTGATCAAGCAGGTGTACGTTAACCTGCTTTCCAACGCCCTCAAGTTCACCCGCACACGCGAGGTGGCCTGTATTGAAGTGGGGGCGCTCACAGCCGAGGGGATGGCTTCGCCGGTCTACTTTGTGCGGGACAACGGCGTGGGTTTCGACATGCGCTATGCCGATAAGCTCTTCACCGTGTTCCAGCGGCTTCACGGCGAGGAGTACGAGGGCACCGGGGTAGGACTGGCCATTGTGCAGCGCATTGTGCGCCGGCACGGTGGGCGTATATGGGCCGAGGCAGAGGTGGACAGAGGAGCCACGTTCTACTTCACGCTCGGTTGACTACGCCTGCTTACCCTGCCGGTAGAAGATGCCGCTCTTCTCCTCGCTGCGGTCGGTGGCCGGCGGCGGCTCCGGGGAGAGTGCCGAGAGCTCAGCACGCCACTCCGGCGTCATCTCCAGCTCCAGCGCGGCCAGCGAGTGCTCCAGTTGCTCAACATTGCGCGCGCCGATGATGGGCGCGGTGATGGCCGGATGGCCCATAACCCACGCCACGGCCAGCGTCGCCGGGTGAATGCCCCGCGCCTGGGCGTAGGCTGTGAAGCGCTCCGCGACCTCGTAATACATCGGCTCCCCATAGCGCCTCATGTATAGCTCGTTCTCCACCAGCCGCCCACGCTCCGGCCTGCGTGTGAGTCCGTACTTACCGGTGAGCAATCCCCCTCCCAGCGGACTGTACGAGAGCACGCCGAGCCCTTCCGCCTGCGCCAGTGGCAAAATCTCCACCTCCGCCTGGCGTTTGACCAGGTTATACATCGGCTGGATGCAGGCAAAGCGGGCCAGCCCCTCCCGTTCGGCAATCCCCAGCGCCCTGGCGATCTGCCAGGCGGCCCAGTTACTGGCGCCGGTATAGACGACCTTCCCCTGCCTGACCAGATCGTCCAGCGCACGTAGCGTTTCTTCGATGGGGGTGGTGGGGTCGAAGCGGTGGAGGAAATAGATGTCCAGCCGATCGGTGCGCAGCCGCTTCAGGCTTTCCTCGACCGAGCGCATGATATGACGGCGAGAAAGCCCCTGGGCATTGACATCCGACCCGACCGGGAACCCGACCTTAGAGGTGATGAGTACTGCGTCGCGACAGCCAGCGATCAGCCGGCCCAGGATTTCCTCGGCACGTCCGCCCGCGTAGGTGTTGGCACAATCGAAGATGTTGATGCCCACTTCCCGGCAGCGGTGGAACATCGCCGCCGACGTCTCTTCGTCGGCGATGTCGCCGAATGACATAGTCCCCAAGCAAAGGCGCGAAACTTTTACCCCTGTTCGTCCCAGCACCCGGTATTCCATAAGCTCAGCTCCTCCCTGAGATGACAGCCACTTGCCAGGCGACTGTCACTGGATCACACCCAGTTCCCTGGCCACCCGCTCGAAGACCTCCAGCCCCAGGTCCAGATCATCGCGTGTGTGGGCTGCGGTGTTCATCACCCGGATGCGCGCCTGTCCGTGTGGGACAGTAGGGAAGCCCAGTGCCATGGCGAACACACCGTATTCAAACAGTCTGGCACTGAATTCCTGCGCCAGTTTGACATCACCCAGCATCACCGGCACAATAGGAGTTTGAGTACGGCCGGTATCTATCCCCAGGCGCTGGATGCCGGCCTTGAAATACTCGGCATTCTCCCACAGCTTCGCCACCAGCTCGGGGTGATGTTCGACGTAATCCACAGCGGCTATGCAGGCAGCGGTATCGGCCGGGGTGAGGGCGCTGGAGAACAGATTAGGACGCGCCTTCTGCCGGATATACTCGACCACCAGGCTGCTTCCGGCGATGACCCCTCCCATCACGCCGAAGGCTTTGGACAGCGTGCCGATTTCAACATCGAACTTGCCCTCGAGGCCGAAGTGGGCAACGATCCCGCGCCCCTGGCCGAGCACCCCTTCCCCGTGCGCATCGTCCACCATGGTCAACAGCCCATACCTGGAGGCTACCTCGTAGAGCTTATCCAGCGGCGCGATGTCCCCGTCCATCGAGAAGACGCCGTCGGTGACCAGCAGTCCGCGCCTGTGGTGGGGGAGATGCTCCCTGATCTTCGCTTCCAGGTCGGCCGGGTCGCAGTGCTCGTAAATTACGATCTTCGCACCGCTCAGCCGCGCCCCGTCAATAATGGAGGCATGGTTGAGCCGGTCCGAGAAAATGACATCCTGGGCACCGGTCTCCTTGTCCCGGCCCACCAGCGGTGGGATAGCGGCCTGGTTAGCGCAGAAACCGCTCTGCACCAGCATAGCTGCCTCGACACGCTTGAACCTGGCGATACGCTTTTCGCACTCGACGTGCAGGCGCTGTGTGCCGGCAATGGTGCGCACGGCGGCCGGCCCCACGCCCCACTCGTCTATCGCCTTCCGGGCAGCTTCCTTCAAAGCAGGATGATTGGCCAGCCCAAGGTAGTTGTTGGTACAGAAGTTCAGGACCCGCCGGCCATCCACGACCATCCACCCGTCGGGAGGGGAATCCATAGTGCGGATGTTGATATAGCGCTTCTCTGCTTTAGCCTGCTCCAGTTCCCTGCGTATGAATGCAAGTCTGTCTTCCATCGCACCACCTCCCTTCTGGCTTAAACGTGACAGTCACCTCCCACAGTGCCCGTCATCATTTAACGCGGCATCGCACTCTGGATAGCGTGTATCACATCGGGGTGATTGTTGATTGCCTTATTGAGCGATTCCAGGATCGCACGCCGGAAGCCCTGCTGAATCTCGTCGTGGCCGGGGATCTCCGCCGGAGCGAACCAGAGACGGGTGAGCAGGTCCACATAGTAGCGGATGCGCACCAGCAGCGCATACTGGGCCGAGATGATGTCAGTCACTCCAAAGCCGATGATTTCGGGCAGGTCGCCGCTGGAGAGCGCGGTCTCCCAGGCGATGGTGCTGATGTAGAAACTCTTGCCCCACGGCTTGCTCTGGTAGACGGGGCGTACCGCCTGCAGAGTGTTGAAATTCTCGGTCAGCTCCTGAGCTAACGAGCGCAGAATGATGCGTGCGCGCCGCCGGTTGCGCCGCTGCTCGTTGTAGCGGTCGGTCGCCAGCGCTGCCAGCGTACCGACGAAGATACCGATCAACGTGGCAAGGGTTTCCAGTAGAAATGGGTCTGTGTGGCTCATCTGAGATTTTGCTCCCGCAGGTCTTGTTGTTGACACACCTGGCAGTTCTTACAGCGACTGTGTCAATCTTGCTTGACGGGGCCAAACTTCTGGCTGGCGCAGTCCAGCCCGCCCGTTGCAGCAAGCGGCTTTGCACTCTCTCGCACTTTGTGGTTTGAGCCATGCTCTGGACAGGTCTCTTGCCCCTATCCAGACCTGTGGCGCCCGGCGAGCAGCGCCTGAAGCTCTGGAAGGGCGGCGCGGGCGGCCTCTTCTCCGGCAGCGATTACCTCGGCGGCCCGGTTCAGGCCGGTCAGAGCGGTCACGTAAGGAGGTATCGCAGGACGGATGAACAGATCAGGGTGGGCCTCCTCGATATTGCGGCGGGTAATCTCGCGCATCATCACTGACAGGGAGCGCACAAGGACGTCAGCCAGTTCCACCAGCCCATCAGGAACGAATGGGCGGCGCCTCAACTCCTCAGTAAGTGTATCGAGCGTGCTTTCGTCGCTCGCCACGTCCACAGCAATCGCCAGGTCCACCCCCATCTGGCGGAGTACACCGACGGGCAGGTGATCCAGCAGCCCCCCATCCACCAGCAACCAGTTGTTAAGTTCCACCGGAGTGAAAAGGCCAGGCAGGGCGATCGTGGCTCGCACGGCGTCGAGAACGCGCCCCTGGTTCAGGACCACCTTCTCACCGCTGCGCAGGTCCACCGCCACGACGGCCAGCGGCACCCGTAGTTGATCGAAAGTGAGATCGCCCAGAAACTTTTGCAGATATTCGATGACTTTCTGAGTGGACAGAATGCCGCGGAAGGGGAGGGTACGCTGGAGAAAGGAAAACCTGCTGGAAGTGGCGGTGACACGCAGCGCCTCCTCCTTCATGGCCTGAGGGGAGAAGCCGGCGGCATAGAAGGCGCCGACAAAGCCTCCCGCGCTTGTCCCTGCCAGCGCATGGATGGGAATCCCCGCTTCAGTCAACACTTTGAGCACACCGATGTGGGCCAGTCCTCGTACACCGCCACCACTCAGGGCAAACCCCACGGTGGGTGGCTTCCGCCGCAGGAGGCGAGACCATAATGAGCGTTTCATCTGTGTTCCCCCTTCCCCTCCTCAGATGTTTAACGGAGTATGCGGTACATCCCTCGCGCCGCACGCTGAGACGTCTGGCCTGCGTGCACCAGGTTACATCAGGAGCACCCGGAGGTCAGCGACTGACCCCGCAAGCAAAGACGTGACCTCCTCCCGGATCTCCGGGCTGAACGCAGCGCACTCTTCATCGGTGAGGAGTTGCTGCTGACGCCAGATCGCCAGGCGTATCAGAGCGCGGGAGCGGCTCCAATCGTCAAAACAATCGGCGATCAACCGATCTTGTTCCCGGATGTACCGGTACAGCGCCAGATAAGTCTGATAATATGTGCCTTCTGCGGCCGCGGCGCTCAGCTCGCGCGCCCCCTCCAGAATGCGTCGGCACAGCCGCTCCAACGCCAGCGGCTTGAGGCGAGAAAGGATGTTCCATTCCCGTTCTCGAATGGTCACTCTGTGTTCCATACCGTTACCTCCAGAGTTCAAAGGCCATTTGCTTCACCCGGGGGCGACGTTGGGCCCGGGCCTGGAGCAAGACGGCACGGCCTGGCTCGGAGCGGGTGAAGACAAGCTCCCCACCTCCCACATACCGCGCCCAGTAACGCGCGAAAAGCTCCGCGCGCTCTTTACGGGTAGCCAGAATTTTGGGCACCGGATGGTAGGCCGGGGGGTACGTACCTGCCCGGCGCGCGAAGGTACGCAGCGGCAACCAGAGCAAGCGCAATGGCAGATTGGGCAGACGATCCTCCGTACGCTTAATCAGGTAACGCTGGTCGGATACCGGCTCAAAAATCTCGCCGAAAGCCTGGATGAACGTCGCCGCGTCCTCTGGCGAGGCGTAATCCAAAAGCACCTGATAGGTTTCATCCGGCATACGCACCACCCGCACATAGTCGGGCTGCAGATTGGGGCTGACCAGCCGCAGATCGCGCAGGGCATGCAACAGTGCCCGCCCTACATCCAGTAGAATGGCATCCGGCACCTGGGCTGTGAGCAGTGTACGCAGGGTGCGTAGGATGCCGGGCGTGATGAGCACGAAACCGGCAATCGTCGCTAGCAGAAGAAGGACAAGAGGTGGCAAACAGCCGCCATAGTAGAGGTAGTACACAGCATAGCCCAGAGTAGCCATAGTCTGGATAACCAGGGCCCCGGTATCGCGCAGGAGACGAGCCAAGGTCTGCTGCAAGGTAAAGACGGTGCGGATTTTCAGCTCGCGCGCCTGGACCATGGTGGTGGTACAGGTGAAGTTAGTGTACGGGGCACCCACTTCCCACAGATCGTACACCCAATCGCGCAGGGGAATCTGATCCATGGTCCGTCTGTTGTGCAAAGCGATTTTTAGACCATACAGGAGTCCACCTTTCTCCGTCTTTAGCAGGTCCTCCATCAACTCAGGTCTGACGTGGACGGCCCCCCGGGCGATCTTGCCGTGCAGATGAGGCGGCGCCACGCGGTCGGGCCCCCCGGCACGCTCTCCCAGCCAGTCGCCATAGATGACCAGCGACCAGTAATGGGAATGACGCCTGAGGAACCTTTCCAGGTCAATCTGACCCCGCCGGAAGCCAGGCGCTACGCAGACCACATCCCAGTGATGGGCCACTTTACGCGGCCAGTTGGGATCCAGGCGCAGAGTACGCCCACGCAGTTGTTGTACCGAGGTGCTGGTGGTTACGCTGGTCAGGTCAATCAGCGTGTTGAGACTGAGAGCGTCCCAGCCCTCGCCGAAGATGCCCCGTGTACCCACCAGGCAGCGGCTAAAGCCCTGCTCAAAGAGACGGGTAGCCAGGCGCACATAGGCGCGTGGGCCCCAATCCGGCCCCTCGCCATCAATCTCCACGATCCCGGGGTCTCTGGTGGTACGCCTCTGAGCGGTAAAGCGCAACCCCTCCTCCTGCGCCCAGGCGGCGAATCGCTGCAGAATACCCTCGGCCGCTTCGGCAGGGCAGTAGAAACACCGGCCGGTCACCAGCAAGGGCACCAGGGGACGGGTACGCCGGTTGTGGACCAGGCGGGTAAAGACGCGCAGGGCGCTGCCGGCATCGGGCGCCAACACCTCCTTCAACGGTCGCACCCCGCTGCTCACCCGCTCAAAATCGGTGACCACGACGGCCCGCAGCCGCTCGCCCAGGGCCTGCGCCTCGGCCGCCAGGATGTGAGCAACAGCGTAGTCCTTGGACTCGGAAAAAGTCAGCACCAAGTCGCCCGGCGAACGGGTTTGCTGCATACCGCGCTCGGTGAGAGTCAGGCCAAAGGGAAGGATAGCGCGACGCAGTACCCGCAGCAGTTCGTGATCGGCGGGGTCGGCACTGAGCTTGAGCCCATCCAGCCCGAAGCGCTCCAGCAAGTGGGCCCAATCCTCCAGCCCCACCGGCTCATAAGCCTCTGCAGGTACAGGATACCGCTGGGCAGGCAATTCCCCCATCGTGTGGAGAACCCGGACGGCGGCCAGCATGAGAAGCGGGTAGTTATCCCACCGCTGCTGCCAGGTGCGTAGAGGATCGGCGTCATCGGGAGACACGGTGATCAGCTCCTGCAACCAGCACAGAAAGCGGGGGTGGGTGCGGAGCTGGGTGATGGCAGCCTCGAATTCGCCCTGGATTTTACGCAGGTACTCATACTCACGCGGGGTAGGTTTGACCAGGTACAGCAGGTCACGGTAGGGAGCCAGGTCTCCTTCTTTGACCACGGCAGGGGTGGGGACTTCAAAATCCACTTCTCCCAGCAGGCTGTTGTAGTTTTCAAACTCTTTGTCCCCCTCGGGAGATGGAAGCGTGGCCGTGAGGCCGATCACGTGGGGGGTCTGGATACGGCCAATGAGATAGCGCAACACGATCGCCCAGTAATCCAGCAGATGGTGACATTCGTCCAGGACGACCGTCTGCACCCCCTGGGCGATCAGGTTCTCGATCAGTTGCCGGGCATTGGGGTGTAGATATGGCGCGATATCCACGCCCTCCTCGCGCAGCAGGCGCCGCTTGACACGATTGGCGTAGCGAAGCAGATCCTTGCGATAGGCCTCGGGATTGTTGCGCTGGAGGGCAGCCAACCGTTCCTCGGCCTCCTCCGGGCCAGTCACGCGCCCCTGGAGCAGCAGCTCCTCTTTCCAGAGATGCAGCCCGGCCTCACGCAGATGTTCCTGGGCCTCATCGGGGTTGGAAATCAACTGATAGGTGAAAATCCGAATAGGGGCCGGGCGCGAGGGGTCCATGCTGGCATACTGCTCAATGTCGCTGCCCTCTGCCAGGAACAGACCCACTTTCTGATACCACTGGACCTGAATGGTGGTGGTGGGGGCGAAGACCACAGCCGGAGCCCCCAGGCGGCGGATGAGCTCCAGGCCGATGATGGTTTTGCCGGAGCCGGGCGGCGCGACGATATGAAATTTCCGGTCCTGCAGCGACTGTTCCATCTGCTCCAGGACCATACGCTGGTACTTGCGGAATGGGTAGCGGAAGGACAGGGATTGGAACAGGTTCTGAGGTGCGGGCAACTCAAAGCCTCCCTCAAACCTCTGCAGGCCGGATTTCCTCGAATTTCAGCTTTTTGTCCGCCGGTCCGGTGTAGCCGCACTCACCTGTACGTGGCGAGTTGACCAGGGGAAGAAAGCCGCCCTCCCATTCCTGATGTGCTCTGGCATGGGTCGTGCAATACGGCTCATACTCGCCGCCCCACACGTACAACCAGCGGGCCGGCTTGCCGCATTGCACGCAGGAGAGCGCCGGTGCGTAATTGCGTGCCAGCAGGCGCACTCCGCCAGGGGGCGGGGCACCCTCCCGCTCCCCCACCACCTTCAATTTCAAGACCGTCGTAGTGCCGAAGTCATACTCGTGGACAAAGGTCTGCCCCACCGAGAGCACCTCCTGCAACTGCGCATCCATTGTGCGTGTGGGGTAAGGGGAGCCGAAGAAGTCCACCCACATACCATCCACCATACCGGTGTCCAGTTCATAACGGACCTTGCCAATAGTGAAGGCACTCAGGTGACCACAGCACTCCAGCCAGACGGCACGCAGAAAATCGTCCAGGTCGGCGAGCACAGCAGCAGCCGGCATCTCCAGATGGAGCCAGTACTCCGGACTGTAATGGCCTTCGACCCGGAGATGGAGCAGGCGCACTTTGCGCCCCCCCGGCAGACTCGTGGGCAGGGAGACACGCCTTCAGGTGGCGGGTAACCACATGTTTAGCGAACGTCCCACCACAGGGGAAACATTTACCGTAAGAGACAGAACGTGTGGCCATGAAACTCCCCATATGCTACTCTCCCGCCGAGGGCAAGCTCCACGGGAGCGGGTGATCAGACGTCACTGCCGCTCAGGCACAGGGTGCGGGCGTAAGCAGTATAGCACACTCTCCACATTTGTAAACCCGTCAGAAGGGCGCACGTCACCCTTAAACAATGCCTGACCGAGCGGGTTCACCCTGACCACCCGCAGCCCGTTTTCCGTCCTCCGCCATCCGTGGCCGGATTTCAGGTGAGTTACCTCAGCCGGTTACCCGTCTGAAGACTCCGCTCCCCGTGCTCTTGCCCCTGTTGGTTCCAGGGGTGCGACCCCCAGGCCGGGAAACTTGACAGCCACCCTGAAGAGCCAGTCCGATCAGCAGCGCTGGCGAGCAGGATGCTGGGCTTCCCCACGTGCTGTGCCAGTTGTGGCTGGGAGTGGAGCTGGCATGCCCGGACAGGCACAGGAACAGGGGGCAGAGATAGCGCAGGTGTTCGACCCCTACTCCCACGCTCAGTAATCCCGCAGCACCAGCGGCAGGTAGACACGGTACTGTGCCTCCGCCGCGCCACCCCAGAAGCCGCCGACCAGGGTGTAGCCCCCACCGGTCAGAGCAACCCCCGCATCCGGCTGGCCAACGGTGCCGCCCAGCGCGTAGCCACCACCTTCGCTCCAGGTGTAGCCGCCGCTATCCACTGTGTTCCAGGTCAGGTCGTATCCACCGCCGGTTTGGGCGCCGACGCCAACGGCGAGGGCCAGAGAGAGAAGGACAGCCAGACAGGTGATACGGAATACGGGATACGGGATACGGGACATCGCCGCCCTCCTCACCACGCAACCTCCACCGCGCGCACGGTAGCGACCCAGCGGATAGTCTCGTTATTGCCTCTGATCTGAATCCGGAGCGCGAAGTAGATATTATCGGCCACAACCTGCACGTCCCACATAGTATCATCCTCGCCAAGGACTGTCACTGTTGGCGTCCCGATAAAGGCCACCGTTCCGCCGACATTCTCAATGACGCCCTGGATACGGTATCCGGCCGACTCCCCAGCATTGCTGCGCCCCACAACCAGGATATCAAAGGTCATTGTGCGGCCGTTGGCGATAGTGAGAAGATGGTTGCCAGTATCGCCATCCAAATAGAGGTCCATGTAGCCGTTGCCGCTGCCCGTGCGGCGCATCACATAGAGCGAGGTCTGGGCATCGCCGGTATTGGCAAACCGGCCGCCCGCGTAGGCCATCTGGCCGTAGTGGTCAGCCAGTCCCTCCAATCCGCCAGGAACCGTGGCATAGTACTGGCTGGCAATGTTGCCGGAACCCCCACCGACAGTAGCGGAACTGCTGCTGACGATGTTGCGGTCGCCTCCTGCAATCGTGGCCCAGTTGCCGCTGGCGGTGTTACCCCGGCCCCCGCCGACCGCCGCATACTGGCCGGTGACAGTGATGTTGTAGCCTCCGGCAATGGTGGCGTAGGAGGCAGTGCCAGTGATCAGGTTGCTTTCACCCCCGCCAACAGTGGCGGCGTAGCCGTTGGCAGTGTTGTACGCCCCCCCGCTGACAGTGGCACTCCAGAGGCGGGCAGTATTGTACGCCCCCCCACCGACGGTAGCATTCCAGTTACTGGCAGTGTTGTATGCACCTCCACCGACGGTGGCATAGCCCCCACTGGCAGTATTGTCCTCGCCCCCGCCGACGGTAGCGCGCAAGCCACTGGCAGTGTTCCGATAGCCGCCAGCAATGGTGGCATCCTGACCACCGGCGATATGCCCGTAGCCCCCGCCAATGGCCGCACCCGGGCCGTTGGCGGTGTTGCCCCAGCCACCGGCGACGGTGGCATTAATGCTGCTGGCGGTGTTGTGAATGCCCCCGCCGACGGCCGCATACTGGCCGGTGACGGTGATGTTGTAGCCTCCGGCAATGGTGGCATAGGAGGCAGTGCCAGTGATCAGGCTGTCTCTTATACACATCT
>JAOAAG010000208.1 GCA_026418995.1 Anaerolineae bacterium | reverse complement strand
GCGCGAAGGACGCAAAGAGCTTTCCATTTTTTCTTTCTTTGCGCGCTTTGCGCCCTTTGCGGTTTTTAACTGAACCGCGAAGAACGCGAAGGACGCAAAGAGCTTTCCATTTCTCTGCGCTCTTTGCGCCCTTGGCGGTTTTAATTGAACCGCAAAGAGCGCGAAGGACGCAAAGAGTTTTTCATTTCTTTGCGCTCTTTGCGCCCTTGGCGGTTTTAATTGAACCGCCAGGATAGGCTTCCGAAGTGTAAACCTGTTTTTCCCAGAATTTCACCTTCCACGCAAGTGAATACACAAACTTGACAGCCAGATAGTTTGTAATATAATTTGGGCCACCTATGGCGACGTAGCTCAACGGCAGAGCAGGGGACTCATAAGCCCTTGGTTGGCCGTTCAAATCGGCCCGTCGCCACTCGCTCCAGAACGACGCTCAGACTACGAGAGCTGCCAGCTTTGCCCTTCTGTGGTCTTATGCTCCCCCCTCCGCTCGAGAGCTCGCATGAGGAGGGAGATTTTAATGATTCGGCTGGTGCTTTACCTCGCATGCTACCTGCGTGCACATGCCCCATTTCTCCGTGTGAATTGTGCCTGTTCCGCTCCTGTAGGCCAGAAACGGCTATTAGCCGCGATACTATGGGAACAAACCAGGTTAGATAGCTATGCGCATACTCATCTTCAGCAATGCTTATAAGCCCACGATCAGTGGAGTGGTGACCTCCATCAGCCTATTCAGACGCGGACTGATCGAAGCAGGCCATGAAGTACACCTCATCGTACCAGAGTATGAGGACTACGAGGACGATGAGCCTTATATATTCCGTTTCCCCGCTCTTGACCTGCCCGATCCCATTGACCTGTCGCTGGTTTTTCCCTTCAGAACGACCATGTGGCCCACAGTGCGGGGACTCAAACCTACACTGATTCACACCCAGCACCCAATACTGATGGGAGAGCTGGGAGCTGACTTCGCACAAGACCTGGGCCTGCCCTTGGTCTTCACCTTCAACACTCGTTATGACGTATTTGCCCAGAAGTATATCCCCATTGCCTCAAAACTCGCGGGCATAGTGACCGACGAGATCATCAAGCGCTATCTGGAGAAATGTACTCATATCGTAGCGCTGACGCCAAGCACACGTGACTTCATTCTCAGTGAATACAAAGTTGACGTGCCGGTTAGCATTGTCCCGGTGCCGGTGGACCTGAGTCAGTATCGCAATCTCGAGCCTCAGCGAGTGCGTGCCAGGTTGGGACTGGAAGACGCCGAGTTGCTGCTATACGTGGGACGTTTGGCAGAGGAAAAGAACCTCCCATTTTTGTTGCAAGCCTTCGTCTATATTGCCTCGATGCGCCCCAGGGCGCGGCTGGTGCTTGTGGGCAGGGGACTCAGCGAGCGTTCTCTCCAGCGCCTGGCCTGCAAGCTGGGGATAGACAACCGGGTGATCTTCGCGGGCTCAGTGCCACACAGCGAGGTGCCACATTACACCGCTGCAGCCGATTTGTTTGTCTTTCCCTCTCCTGTGGACACACAAGGGGTGGTGCTGCTTGAGGCAATGGCCGCTTCTGTCCCGGTGGTGGCGGTAGAGGCCCCGGGACCGCGGGATGTGCTGACCGGAGGTGGGGGTGTGCTTGTGCCACTCGATGAGCGGGTCTTTGCCGAGACCGTGGTAGCGCTGCTCGAGGACGAGTCCCGTCGGCGTGAGCTGGGGGCGCAGGCCGTGCAGGTCGCACAGCAATACTCTGTGCCCTCCGCTACAGCCCGCCTGATCGCCGTCTACGAGCAAGCTATAGCGGCTGCCTGAGCGCCTGCTCCACGTCCCATATGATATCCTCTACATCCTCGACTCCTACCGACATACGCACCAGCCCGTCGCCGATGCCAATTCGCGCCCGCTCCTCTGCGCTCAGGGCCCTATGGGACGCCTGGGCCGGGTAGAGCACCAGGGTACACACATCTCCCAGCGTGGTCGCTGGCAGGCACAGGCGCAGCGCCTCGAAGAAACGAAAGATCTCGTCGCGGCCTGCTCCGTTCAGCTCGAAGGAGAGCATCCCTCCGTAGCCCCGCCCCTGGAAGAGCTGCTGCGCAAGCTCATGCTGTCGGTGAGAGGGGAGGCCCGGGTAGTGGACACAGCCGATACGAGGATGTCCTTCCAGCCAATGGGCTACGGCCAGCGCATTTTCACAATGCTGACGCATCCGTAACGGGAGCGTCTTCAGGCCACGCAGGATGAGCCATGCCTCCTGAGGCCCCAGGTTGCCTCCTGTAAGCTTCAGTATCTCCAACAGCTCCGCCCGGCGTGCCTGGGAGGTAATGACTACTCCGCCAAGCGCATCGCCATGCCCTCCCAGATATTTGGTGGCGCTGTGCACCACCAGGTCCGCCCCCAGTTTCAGAGGCTGCACCAGGTATGGAGTGGCAAAGGTATTATCCACAATCAGGGCTGCCCCGTACCGATGAGCGATTTCCGCCAGCGCAGGCAGGTCTGCCACTTTAAGCAGCGGATTGGAGATGGTCTCGACCAGGACTACCACCGGTCTGAGAGAGGCACAGGTTGCATCCACTGCCGGTAGGTCCGTCGCGTCCACAAAGCGCACCACAACGCCCTGGGCGCGGAACAATTTGTCCAGCAGAGCATATGTTGCGCCGTAGATATCCTGCGCTGCGACAATGGCCGCCCCGGAGCGCGCTCCAGATGCCAGGAGTGCTGCGTGAATGGCCGCCATACCCGAGGCAAACGCTACCGCTACTTCACCCTCCTCAAGTTCGGCCATGCTCTCTTCCAGAGCGGCTACCGTGGGATTGCCATGACGGGTGTAGACGTAGCCGGGCCGTGTGCCAGCGAAAACGCCGTCCAAATCTTCCATCCGTTCATAGATGTAGGTGACCGAGGGATAGACCGGGGTTACCGTGGAGAGAAAGTCGCCACCGGCAAACGGTGTACCTGCATGAACGGCACGCGTGGTCAGGTGAAAAGTTCTTGTACGCACGGGCTGGAACCTCCTTTACTATGACCTCTACGGACGGCCTCTATTATACACACCCTCTGAAAACTGACCAGGCAGGTTGCAGGAAGCCATTGCAATATTTGGCTTTTGTGGTATCCTTCCTGTAAGTGGGCCGATGCACTGCGCACAGCTCGGTGAATCTCATACCTCAAGGTCCTGCTGGCAGAGCCTTGTTTATCTACCTGGATATCTCCGCAGCCGTTCACCGTCGGGCCGGATTAGGTCGCTATGCCGAGAGCCTGACCCGCGCTTTGATTGATGCTCACCCCAGCCATTACGCCCTCTTCTACAACCGCGAGCGAGGCATCGTGCCACTTACCGGCCTGGAACGCGTCCCGACGCGCACCGTCGCCCTGGGATACAAACTCTGGCGTATGCTGGTATGGGGAGGGCAACTGGCCCGTCTCCCCTTTGACCGGCTGGTCCCTGCTGCCCTGCTTTTTCACGCTACCGAACATCTGCTGCCCCCGCTTCGTGCCATTCCCACCGTGCTCACCGTCCACGACCTCATTTTCCGTCACCTGCCGGAGTATCACAAACCGCTCAACCGGTGGTACCTGAACCTGACGATGCCCCTGTACTGCCGTCGGGCCACTCACATTATCACCATCTCCGAACACACACGGCGCGACCTGATCGCTGCTTATCTGCTTCCTCCGGAGAAGATCACGGTGGTCTACGAAGCGGCTGCTCCGTGCTTTGGCCCCGTACCGGCCGCGCAGGTTATCGCCGCTCGTGCCCGCTACGGCCTGCCAGAGCGATACCTCCTTTTTGTTGGAACGGTTGAACCGCGCAAGAATCTGGTACGTTTACTACGCGCATTTGAGGCGCTCTACGCGGAGGGGTTAACCGAGGCGCTGGTAATCGTGGGACGACTGGGATGGTTGTATGGGGAATTCTTTGCTGCGCTGGAGCGCTCGCCAGCGCGCAAGGCGGTGCTGCGCCCCGGCTACGTCCCGGACGAGCATCTGGTAGCACTCTACAACGGAGCACAGGCTCTGGTATTCCCCAGCCTCTACGAGGGTTTCGGGTTGCCGGTGCTGGAAGCGCTGGCTTGTGGTACGCCAGTCGTTGCCTCCTGTTCCTCAAGCATTCCAGAGATAGGGGGCGATGCCGCATATTACTTCGACCCCGGCAATACCGAGGAGATGATTGCAGCTATACGTCGTGTGTTATGCGACTCCGCATTACGTGAGGAGATGCGTGCACGTGGGCTGCTCCAGGCAGCTCGTTTCTCATGGGCCAGAGCGGCAGCCGAAACCCGTGCCGTATACGAGCACGTGCTGGCGGCATCTCGATTATCCCAAGGACCTTTGGGATAAGGCCCCTTGACACCATCCACACATTCTGGTATGATTCGTGCTAGAACATTTGTTCTAATATAACCCTGTCTCCCAGATAGAGAGATGCGCAGCAAGCTTGAGTTCCAGGCCGATCGAATTGAGGCGGTGTTGGCGCTGAATAGAATACCCGCCCGCGTCACCGGCGGCACGGTCACCCCGCGCTGGGTGAGCTTTCAGGTGCTCCCCGCTGTGGGCGCGAAAATCTCCAGAATCAAAGCCCTGAGCGAGGAGCTGGCCGCCGCGCTCGACGTCCCCGCCTGCCGCGTCTCCCGCCGAGGGGCAGCGGTGGCTGTCGAAGTGCCGCGCGACGATCCTCAGCCAGTACGCCTGCTCCCGCTCTACAGGCAGCTCCAGGGAGAGATTCCCCCCGCCACTGCCATCCTGGGTCTGGCTGAGGACGGCGCTCCGCTGCTCGTCCGCCTCCCCTCACCCGATGTGGCCCACATCCTGGTGAGCGGCACCACCGGCAGCGGAAAGACAGTCCTGCTCCAGACGATGATTCTCTCGCTGGCTCTGGCGAACGCCCCTGCCTCGCAGGGGGGAGCTGGAGGGGGGGTGACCATGGTGCTGATTGACCCCAAGCGGCAGGCCTTCGCCCCCTTCGAGGGGTTGCCCCACCTGGCGCGGCGCGTCATCTGGAGAGAGGAGGAAGCGGTCGAGGCCCTGCACAGCCTGGTACGGTTGATGGAGGTGAGGAGTAGAGAGAGCAGGCAAGCAGACAGGAATACGGGGGAGCATGCCCTGTCCACTTGTATCCTGCCTACCTGTATCCTCTTCATAGACGAACTGGCCGACCTGCTGATGAGCGCGGGGAAGCGGGTACAGGAGCCGCTGACCCGCCTGACGCAACGAGGACGTGAGGCGGGCATCCACGTGGTGGCGGCAACGCAAAAGCCGACGACAGCGGTGTTGGGCCCGCTGGTCAAGGCCAACTTTCCGGTGCGGCTGGTGGGGAAAGTGACGAGCATCGAGGATGCGCGCACGGCCAGCGGCATCGGGGGGAGCGGGGCCGAGCGGCTGGCCGGGCGGGGGGACTTCCTGGCGGTGGCCGAGGGGCGGGTGATCCGCTTCCAGGCCGCGCACGTGAGCGCCGGGGAGATCGAGGAAATGGTGAGGAAGATGAGCGAGCGGCAGGCGTTTGCAGACGGGAGGGATGGGGAGATCAGGCGGCTGACGGCAGGCAGGGCCGGGAGGTGTGAGCATGGTTGAGCAACCGGATAGTCCGATACGACGGCGAGAGTCCAGGTGGCAGACAGCGCTGGTGCTCTTCGCGGTGGTCTTTGCGGTGAGTATGGCCGTGCTCATCGGGCAGCGGCTCAGCGACGAGGCGCTGGCGGTGCTGGCAGGGGCGGTATGTGGCGTGGGCGCGGCGCTTCCGACGAGCCTGCTCATCGTGTACGTCTCCCGGCGGCGGGACGAGCAGCGGGTGAGCGCGGGAGGACAGGGTGTGGCAGGGATGTATCCACCGGGGGGGGTGATCGCGCCACCTGGGGTGCAACATGGATTTTCCTCCCTGGCCGAAAGGGGAGCGGCCTATCCGCAACACTGGCCGGTGCAGCGACATTTCACGGTGGTGGGAGGAGATGCCCCTCTGGACTGGACCCGGGACTGACTTCCACGATGGAGACGGAATCATGTCGGCTCCAACTTCGGCGGACGCCTCTGGGGGAAGCTGGGCAAACGGCACCAGGGCCACGTCCGGTGGCTAGAAGAGGCTGCGCGGACTTTGGGCAGGCCGGGAGGGTTGAGTTCGGTCAGAAAACTGTTACCCGGCGTCCCATCCGCGCAGCTTGTAGTAGAGCGGAAGTAGCCGCTCCAGGTCGGGCAGGTTGCCGGCTGCGCCGCCGGAGGGGCGCGGCTCGGTCAGCAGACGGCGAGGCAGCGTATCGTCGGCGCGGGTAACGCCCAATCTCAGGTTGATTTGCCGCTTGAGGTTGAACAGCCGTTCGCCGGTGCGCAACAGGTCGTCGGCGCTCCAGTCCCAGCCGGTCGCAGCGCTAACTAACGCCGCCGTCCGCGCCGGGTCCAGCCCGCCTTTGACCATGAATTTGCACAGCCCCAGCGCGTTGAAGACGCTCAGATAGTTCTGGAAGGCGATCACCAGGCGCACGGTCTCCTCGTTCGAGGCCAGGCGGTCGTAGGGGCCCTCCTGCCAGCCAGGCCATTCGATGCCGTAACCACGCCAGTAGGTGCAACTTTCCAGGTGACAGGCGCCCCGGTTGGCGGTGGCGTAGTTAAGCCCCATGTCCACGAAGGCACGGGGGTCGTGATAGGCCACCTCCAGCCCTTTGACATGAACGGCAAAGGACTCGGCTTCCGGTCCCAACCGCGCCGCTGCAGCCCGGACGCCGCCGGCCAGCAGTTCCCCCACACCCTCGCGGCGCGCGATTTGCTCAATAAGTGCGAGTACCGGCCCAGGTTCCCCCCAGGCCAGGCGCAGGCCGTCCGTCTCCGCCGGTGTGATCAGCCCTCGCTCCATCGCCTCGGTGGCGAAGGCGATCACGCCGGAGGTGGAGATCGTGTCCAGCCCCAGGTCGTTGCAGCGTGCGTTGATCGCCGCGAGGGCCTCCAGGTCATCAATCAACAGGTTACCGCCGAAGCCGCAGAGCGTCTCGTATTCCGGCCCTTCGCCCCAGACCCCAGCGTAAGGGCCTTTCTTCACCTCAATCACCTTGCCGCAGCCAACCGGGCAGGCGTGGCAGAACGTATCGCGCACGCGCAGTTTCTGACGGATGGATAGGCCGGAGATAGCCTGCGCGCCGTCGGGCCAGGAGCCTTCCCGCCAGTTTTTGAGCGGCAGGCCGCCGAATTTCTCCGCGCCAGGGATGCCACCAGCCGTGCCGGTCAAAGCCATCCCCTCGGAGCGCGAGCGGATGTAGGCGTTGGCCTCCCGCACCAGGGCGCGGAAGCGGGCCGGGTCGGCGTAGGAGGGGCGTAGCGTCGCTGCGCCCCTGCTTACGACAATCGCTTTGAGGTGCCTGGAGCCCAGCAGCGCGCCCATCCCCCCGCGGCCAGCGGCGCGGTTGTGGGCCTGTCCGTCAATCATCACTCCAGCCAGTGAGACGCCGTTCTCACCCGCCGGCCCGATGCAGGCGACGCGGGCGCCGGGAGCGGTCTCTTTGAGCAGACGCGCGTGCGTCTCGAACGTCCCGCGTCCCCAGAGATGACCAGCCTCCCGTATCTCGACCTCCCCGCCGCGAACCCACAGGTAGACGGGGGCCGCTGCCCGTCCGGTGACCACCAGCCCGTCCAGCCCGGCGAACCGCAGTTCCGCTCCCCAGTGGCCGCCCACGTTCGACTCGTTCCAGATGCCGGTGAGCGGGGAGCGTCCGCACCAGGAAGTGCGCGCCGCGCCTGGAGCAAAGCTGCCAGTCAGCAGGCCGTTAAAAATGAGCATAGGCGCCTCGGGCGATGTGGGAGCTGGCAGATGGGGGAGCTGAGAAACCATATATGCTGCCAGGCCACTGCCCAGCAGCCAGGTGGAGACATCTTCCTCGGG
>JAOAAG010000205.1 GCA_026418995.1 Anaerolineae bacterium | reverse complement strand
GGAGAGGGTTGCGGCCTCTCCAGGCGCCAGACTGTTGATCACCCACACCAGCACCGGCAGGCCGGCATCGCTGCGGCTGTCGCCGCCAGCGATAGAGCCGGCAACGTAAACCGTGTGCGCTGGCACCGTGTCGCTCACCGTCACCTGTGTCGCGATCTCGTTCCCTGTGTTGGACACCAGGAGCGTATAGGTCAAACGGTCGCCGGGGCGCAGCGGTGCACCGTTAGCATCGGTGCTGGATTTAGCCAGACGCAGCACCGGCGCGCTTGTCACCGGCGTTGTGACCGTATCGGTGTCCGTCAGGCCCTCCGTGGAAGTGACCCATACAGTATTGGTGATCATCGTACCATTGGGTAACGGCGTATCCACCCGCACCCGCATCGTCAGGATGCGCGGGACACCGATGTCCAGTACACCCAGAGTCCAGGAAACGACGCCACCGGATGCGCCGCAGGGCGATGGGCTGCAGGAGAGGTAGGTTGTGTTGACTGGGACCTCATCGGTGACCACAACGCCCGTCGCTGGGACAATGCCGGTGTTGGTGACTATGATGGTGTAGGTGAGAAACGCGCCTGCCTCGACCGGGCTCGGCCAGGCTGATTTCCCTATCTCCAGCGCGGGAAGTCCGGTGTGGACGGTGGTCGTGTCGGTGATGGGGCCGTAGTTCCGGTCGCCGGGGACGGGGCCAGGCAGACTGGACCATGTGACTGCGGCCTGATTGGTCAGGTCTATCGCTGCCGGAACATCGCTGTCCACGGTGGCGCGGTAGCGAATCACCAGCTCACTACCGGCGGGGATACTAAAAACAGCGGTGAAAGCAATGGTGAACATACCAGCGGAGGGATGGTAGCTGGTATGGTAAGCCCCTGCCGGGACAGGAATACCGCTGATGGTCACAGCGATAACCACAGGCGCCGTATCCCGCATCCCAATCGGCAGCGTATCGGTCAAGACAATATCGTAAGCGGGACTGACGATGGCGCCGGAGGCATTGGTAATACGCACGGTATATGTGACGGCCTGCCCGGCGCCGACGGTGCTGCTGGTGGGTGGGTCACTGGATTTGACCATACTCAGGTTCGGCTCAGTGACCGTAAAAGGTGGCTGATTAGAGGGCATGGGGCCGCCATCCTGGTGACGCAGCACAGCCAGGTTGGTGATAACGTTGCCTGCGACGGCCCCCAGCGGGTCGGAGAGAACGGCGGTGACGGTGATGAAACGCCGCTGGCCCGCTGGTATGGATGGGTAGGTGACAGTGAAGGCGTTACCTGCCATCACCACACTGCCGTCAGGCCCGTCGGTCACTGTGTGAAGCTGCAGACGGGGATCCAGCCGGTCAGCGACGATTACATGATAGAGCGTGGCAGTGATAGGCGTCGCCGGGACAACAATGACGTAAGTCACCGTCTCTCCCAGGGTGACGGTGAGAGGAGTAACACTCTTGCGGATAGTTGCGTTCACTGTCTGATGCCAGACGCTATCCGAGCCGTCGGTGTACTCTCGCTCATCGGGGACGAAGGGGCCGGGGCCGTCGCCAGGCTGGGAGTCGTAGTAGGGGATCGCGGCGGTGTTAGTAAATCTCAGATTGGCGCCGACCGTATTGGTCACCTGGGCCACAATGGTGAGCACTGCCACCTTGGGCATGCCCCAGGGACTCCATTCCAGTCCCCAGAGCTCGTTAATCCGCCAGGTGAGGACACCTGTGGCGCCCACCGGCGGCTGGTGGAGAAAAGCGATGTACGGTGGGCTGTTGCTGGCAACCGTGGAGGTCACGTAGAACAGCTCGGCTGGCAGCACATCGCTGATCACAATGTCGTAGGCCAGACCGTAGCCGGAGTTGGTGACAACCAGCGTGTAGGTGATGCGATCGCCCGCGCCTACATACGAGCCGGGCGGCGGGGTGCTCGCTTTGGCGATCACCAGATAGGGCTGGAGCAGCATATTGGTCACGACATCGGTCACCACAGCGGGCCACGGGAATTCCAGTTGCACGTAGTTGCCAGGCCAGTAGCGAGTAGTCTGGCCCGGCCAGACAGGCTCCAGCGTATCAATACGCAGCCCCACCGCCTGGGCGCGGAAGGTTAGCGTGACGACCGTCGGGATATTCAACTCACTGACGATAGGGGCGAAATACCAGCGGATAACCTGATGACCAGGCACCTCAGTGGTACTGCTAACCCGGTTGGTGATGGTCACATTGACAGTGGAGGGTGTCCAGCTCAAACGCTCGCTATTGGTGATATACCAGAGGCCGGGGTTGAGGCCATCCACCAGCGTGTGGCCCTGCCAGACCGTACCGGCAGGTACGGTGAAGACCACGTGGTAGGTAACAATATCGCCTACCTCCAGGATAAAAGGTTCAGTGGACTTGTCTACGGTGGGCTGAGCCGTCTCCACCGCAGCCGCATCGGTACTGGTGTAAGGACGCACCCCGGGGACAGTCTCGGTGAGGGAGTGGTAGAGGATGCCCACCGTGTTGGTCAGCCAGGTGTTAACCAGCGCCTGCGAGATACGCGCCGTATAGCTCACCACGGCGACGTTAGCCGGGGGAAGATTGCCGATGGCATTCACTGTCCAGGTGAGCACCCCCGGCCCCGCGACGGGCGCGCTGCGGCTGTTGCCGCCATAGAGCGCGGTCACCGAAATGCCCGCCGGGACGCGATCGGTGATGTGAACCGAATAGGCCGGAGCTGTGCCCGTGTTGGTCAACCGGATGGTGTAGGTGAGCAACACTGTCCTGTCCAGGTCACTCAGCCTTGCGCTGCTGCTCCGGGCCGATTTATCCAGCAATAGGCGTGGCTCGCCGACCAGAGTGCTGACCCTATTGCTGGTCGTCACCGGGGCGGTAGCGTGGCGCATCCACGCCACGTCGGTGATGACATCGCCCGCATTCGCATCGCCGGCCGGGCTGGGCCACTCGTGCGAGATGCGCACAGTAATGGTGACGTAAGCCTGCGTGCGGTGGGGGATAGAGGCAAACGTCACCGTGACCACCTGCCCGGCCCACGTCCAACTCCAGCCAGTCCCACCGCCTGTTCTCACACTCTCGATACGCATGCGGCTATCCACAACATCGGTGATCACCACGTTGTACAGCGTAGCCGAGATGGGCCGTGCGGGCACAATGAGAGTATAGGTGACAAGAGTGCCCAGCGTAGCAGTGGGCGGCGGGCCGAAGGTCACTCGCTTGGCTATGCCCGCGTTCACCGTCCGGTGAGAGACAGCGTCCGAACCATCGGCGTACTCCCGCTCGTCGGGGATGAAGGGGCCAGGACCATTGCCTGGCTGAGAGTCGTAGTAGGGGATCGCAGCGGTGTTGGTGAAAGTCCGCCTGGCGCCGACCGTGTCCGTCACCTGCGCCACGACGGTGACCATCGCAACACCCGGCTGGCCGCCGTTTCTGTCGGTACCCCACAGTTCACTCACCCGCCAGGTGAGGACACCTGTAGCGCCCACCGGCGGCTGGTGGAGAAAAGCAATATAGGGTGGGCTGTTGCTGGCAACCATGGAGGTCACGTAGAAAAGCTCTGCTGGCAGGAGATCTCTGATGACGATGTCATAGGCCGGGCTGCGACCGGAGTTGGTGATCCTCAGTGTGTAGGTGATGCGGTCACCGGCGCCCACGTATGTGCCAGGCGGCGGGACACTGTGCTTATCAATCCTCAGGTGCGGCTGCCCCACGTAGCTACCCACCCACGAGGAGTCGTCATACACCGGCACGGTGTACGTGTAAGCGCCTCTATCTCTGGCATTCCAGAGCAGGTAAACGTAGTTGCGCACGGACTCGGAGGCCAACTGGTCTGGCCAGACCGGATTGCCCTGCAGATCAACACCCACAACCTGGACCTTGAAGGTGATGGTGACCCAGCCGGTGATGCTGCGCCCGGAATTGTCAAGCGGCTGGAGCCACCATTCGACAGCCTGCCGAGATGGATTGTCGTAGCGTGGGCCAACGTTGGGGTTAGCAGTAGCGTACAGGCCGACCACCCCCCGCTCGGTTGGGGTGCCGGCAGCGGTACGTCCGCCGCTGAAGAAAGGCGGCGTCAGCGTATCGGTCAAACTGCTGCCGACAAAGGGCAGGTTTGTCGCCACGGCGAAGGTGCCGGTGATGTAGCGAAAGCCCACGGGAAGGAGGTCGTACTGGTAAGGCCAGGGGATTACCAGCCCAGGTGGTACCGCGTTCACAATGGTGTAAGTCACGATATCGCCGATGCGCAGGTGGTTTGTATTGCTGCTGGGCGGAGAGACATATTTGCGCACGTTTGCGTCAGCGGTGCTCACGGTGAACGAGTCAGTACCGGTATAGGGGCGCACGCCTGCTACGGTTTCCGTCAGCGAGTGATACAGCAGACCCACGGTGTTCGTCAGATAAACCGTTTCACCGTTCTCATTGCCGCTGGCCGCAGCACCATTCACACGCGCTGTGTAGCTGACCACGACGACATTGGCCGGAGGCACGTTGCTGATGACATTCACCGTCCAGGTGAGCACCCCCGGCCCCGCGACGGGCGCGCTGCGGCTGTTGCCGCCATAGAGCGCGGTCACCGAAATGCCCGCCGGGACGCGATCGGTGATGTGAACCG
>JAOAAG010000113.1 GCA_026418995.1 Anaerolineae bacterium | reverse complement strand
GCATTGACCCGGCCCGCTTTATCGTCGAGGCCACCCTTCCACCTGAAGAACACTGGGAAACGGAGGACCCGGCGATCCAGGCAGAGGATCGCTACGTAGAAATGACGCTGGTCACCGTGGGACGGTAACGTCGCAGGAGAGAATGAGGATGCAGAAGGCACGCTCTCGACTGTTACTGATCGCCCTGGCGCTTCTGACCCTGAGTACGGTTACCTGCACGTGTAACCTGAGCGGCAGGAGCAACGGTTCCTCGCGCAATGGGGTTGCGATCGAGGTCACGGCAAACACTGCCCTTACGCCCTGGCTGGAAACGGTGGTCAAGGAGTTCAACAAAGGCCGGCACAAGACATCCGCCGGCAGGTCCGTACACGTCGTGCTCAACCACGTAGAAGCCGGGCGGGCCGTAAAGGACATACTGGATGGCCACCCTCTGCCTGCGCTGTGGATTCCGGACGATCCGGTGTGGGTTGACCTGCTGGCCGAGCGTGGTTATCCCGCTTTTCAGGGCCACTGTCTCAGCGTTGCCCAGAGTCCGCTGGTCATCGCTATGTGGCGGCCACTGGCCGAGGTGCTGGGCTGGCCCGGCCGCCCGCTGGGCTGGCTGGATATAGGCAGCCTCGCCGCCGACCCTTCCGCCTGGGCCTACTACAGCGGAGGCCAGTTCGGCGACTCGCTGCGTCTGGGGCACACCCATCCCGGTCTCTCCGGCAGTGGCGCAAGCACTCTACTGGCCATCGTACAGGCAGCCCAGGCCCGCACCGAGGCGGTCAGTGCAGACGACATCCGCCAGCCCATTGTGCAGGCTTCCGTGGGTGCTTTTGAGGCGGCCGTCTCCTGGTTCAGCCCCACTACCGACGAGCTGGGGCGTACTATGCGCCAGCGTGGGATGAGCTACCTGGGGGCCGCGATTATGTACGAGAGCACGGTCGTGCACTATGGCAGCAGCGACCCGGCGCTGGTGCCCATCTACCCCCTCGAGGGCACCTTCATCGCCACGCACCCGGCCTGTGTAAACAGCACGGCCAGCGCGGAGACGCAGGAAGCCGCCACGCTCTTCCGCTCTTATCTGCTGGAGGAAAGAGCCCAGCAAGCGGCCGTCTCCGTTGGATTGCGTCCCGTTGCCGCCGGAGTGACGCCCGGCCCACCGCTGGACAAGGAGCACGGCGTTGACCTGGAGGAGCCGAAAAAGGTTTTCGGCGCGGCAAGGGTGGAGGCGCTTTACGCCGCACAGGAGCTGTGGCAGGCCGCCCGCAAAAGCGTCAATCTGGTGATGCTCCTCGACGTCTCCGGCAGTATGGAGGGTGAGAAAATCGAACATGCCCGTGCAGCAGCCATCCAGTTCGTGGAGCAGATGGGGGAGAGGGACTTCATCACGCTCATCACTTTCTCTGCACATCCCCAGGTTCTCCTGGAACATGAGCAGGTTGCCACTGCACGCGAACGGGCGATCACACTGCTCGAAGGGCTGGAGGCCCAGACCAGCACCGCGCTCTACGATGCCATCGCTGAGGGCGCGGCTGCGATTGCCCGTACCTCTTCGCCGCAGACAACCAACGCCATAGTGTTGTTAAGCGATGGCGTGGACACAAGTAGCGTTCGTTTTAGCTTCGGCCAGCAACTGATTGACCTGGCCGCTGCCAATGATACGATCGTCTGTGCGATCGCGTATGGGGATGATGCCGATGAAGAGTTGCTGAGCGAGCTGGCCGTCAGGACCAACGGAAGGTTCTACCGGGGCGACGAGGCTAACATCGCTGCCATTTACGATGAGATCGCTGCTGCTTTTGGTGGCAGCGCTGGTATTGGAAGGTAACAGACGTGTCGCGTGTTGCGTGTTCCGTGTTGCGTGTTCCGTGTTGCGTGTTCCGTATTCCGTTCATCTTGTTAGGGAGGTAAAGATCAGATGGCAAGTTTACTGGAAAAAGTGGCAACGCTCATCTCCGCTAATCTGCATTCCCTGGTGGACCAGGCCCTGAAGAGCAACAGCCTGGCCGTGATAGACCAGTACATCCGGCAGGTGGAGGATCATCTGAATGACCTGGAGGATGCGGCCGCCACCGTCGGCGGCGAGGTCAAGTCCCTCAAGCGCAAGCTGGATGAACAGGAAAAGCGTGCTGCAGAGCTTGACCGCGCCGTGGATGCCTTCCTGCTGGAGGGGAACGAGGCCACGGCGACGGCTACCCAGAGCAAGCTCAACAGCACCCAACGCCTCATCGAGACCTATCGGGAGCAGCTCGCACGTCTGGAGTCCGAATATCAGAAGCTACTCGATGCTAAAGTCAAGCTGGAGGCCCGGCTGGGAATAATGAAGCAGCAGCGCGAGGAACTCCAGGCGCTGATGGAGCTGGCTCAGAGCAAGGAGACCGCCGTTAAGGCGATGCGGGGGCTGGATGACCTGATGGGCTCCGGCGATGCCGACATCGGGCGCCTGGCTCAGAGCATCTACGCCAGGCTCGACAAGGCCACCACTGCCGCCGAGATGCGGGCTGCTAGCCTTGATGAGCAGATAGATCAGATACTGGATCGCAGCGCCATAGACGCACAACTGGCCGAGCGCAAGAAAAAGTTAGGACTGAGTGGATAGCCACGTTCGCTCTACGCTCAAGAAAAGGGCCCAAAGCGCCATTATCCAGTATGCTGTCTTCCGCTGGGAGAGCGCCGTGACGCTGGCCGGCACGATCCTGCTCACGGCGCTCTGGCCGCGCCCGCTCCCCTGGTGGCCGGTATGGGGCTGGCCACTGCTGGGGCTTATGGGGCTGGCGGCTATCTTCTACTCCAGCATCACCGACCCGCAGACCAACGCCCGGGTGGTCAGGGAGCTGCTGCTGGAATACTATACCCCCCGGCGCATCCGGGACACAGAGCTGCGCAAGAGTGTCGAGGCTGCGCTTGAGTATCAGCAGGGCATCGAGACACTGGTGCGCCGACAGCGGAGCGGGCCGCTGCGGGAACGGTTGGAGCATACCGCCGATCAGCTCGGCGATTGGGTGGGCAACATCTATCGCCTGGCTACGCAGTTGGACCTCTACCGCGCCGATGAGATTCTGGCGCGTGACCGCAGCAGAGTGCCTGCGGAGATCAGAAGGCTATCTACCAGACGCGCACAGGAGAGTGACCCATTTGTCCGGCAGGAACTGGACGAGGTGCTGGCGAGCAAGGAGAAACAGTGGCAGACGCTGCAAGCTCTGGATGCCCAGATGAAACAGGCCGAATTGCAGATGGAACAGAGCCTGACGGCGCTGGCGACCGTCTACAGCCAGATACAGTTAATTGGCGCGCAGGGCCTTGACAGCAGCCGCTCCGAGCGGCTCCAGGCAGACATTCAGGAGCAGATCAAGCGCCTGGACGACCTGGTCACCAGCATCAGGGAGGTGTACAGATACAGTTCAGACTCGGAGCAGGATGGGACACTCCTGTGATGCATCGTGAGCTACCCCGATGACAGGTGGCTGTTCGCCTATATCGGCCCGTGCCTACTGCCGCTCCGCGTAAAGAAACCCCAGGTAAGCATGTACAGGATTGGCCTGCAGGCATACCCGGAAGCCCTTTGCGCGGAGGAATCCTGCCAGGTCCATCCGGCTATGGGGAACAACCGGCCCGTCATGCACTTCCATGACCAGATGAGCAATCCGCCGGAAAACGGAATCTGGAGCACTGAAGAGGATGTCGTACTCTGCGCCCTCGCAGTCCATTTTCATCAGGTCGCAGCGGCCTCCGATCCGCTCCAGCGCATCGGCAAGGGACAGTGCAGGAACGGCCAATCCTCTGGAGGGATCGGAAAGAGCCGCCGTGCCACACTGTAGCGGTTCGCCGGAAGAGGTATCCAGGAGAGCCTCACCGGTGCAGGCGGCCAGGGCCTCCGGGAAAGCTCGCACATTGCTCACCTGATTCGCGCGCAGGTTTTCCTCCAGCAGACGGAACGACTCCGGAAAAGGCTCAAAGGCGTAGACGGTGCTGGTCGGGGAACGGAGGGCCGCGTAAATCGCGAAATCGCCGATGCCAGCCCCAACGTCCACCACGGTCCATCCCTCCCGAATGGGGGCTCCGAATCGCTCGTAAAAGCGATCCAGCCAGGTCTCTTTGAGAATCCACACATCCATGGGCCCCCGGACCTGGAAAGAAACATTATATCTGCGCAGGGAGACTTCACAGGGGGAGGATGGAGTGCGCGTCAAGAAAAGCTGCACGATCCGGGCCGGGTTACGAAATCCGAATAGCAGACGAAAGGCGGAATGTGAATAATAGCTGTACTTTCGGAGGAGATTCCTCATCGGAACTCGTCCTGGCGTAGCACTTGTGGCGACTACAGCAATATGGCCTGAATGTTCGGGTGAGTAGCCCTCTTCCGGGGTGCTGGGATACTCTATATTTCTACCAGCACCTTCAACGCCCCCGGTCTGGCCGCGTGCTCGAACGCAGTGAGCGCCTCGGCCAGGGGGTAACGGGCTTCAATCAATGGCCTGACCTGCACCAGCCCCCGCGCCAGCAGCCGCAAGGCCGGCGCGAACGGCCCGCAGCGAGACCCCACCAGTGTCACCTCGTTCACCACAGCCATGGTCAGATCGGCGTCGAACGAGCCATGATAGGTGGACTTCAGCACAATCGTGCCTCGCGGGCGAACAAGCCGCCGGGCAGCCGCGTATCCCCCGGCGTGTCCGGTGGCCTCGACGACCAGATCGGCTTCCCCTGCCACCTCCTCCCCTTCCAGAGCCACTCTAATCCCCAGCCGACTGAGGATCTCCAGCTTCTTCTGATGATGCCCCACGACAGTGAGATCGCAGCCGGTTAGCGCCAGCACCTGAGCGCACAGCAGCCCCAGCTTTCCGTCGCCGAGCACGATCACCCGGTCTGTGGGATGGACGTGAACCTGCTGGAACACCTCACAGGCGGCGGCTAACGGCTCGGTGAAGACGGCTACCTCATCCGGCATGCCCTCTGGCACAGGATGGAGGTTACGGACGGGGAGCACCAGGTACTCGGCGAGAGCTCCGTCCCGGCCGGAGATGCCCAGCGTGGTACGATTGGGGCAGTGCGTGGGCCGGCCCGCCAGGCAGGTCGCACAGAGGCCACAAGCAGCGTTGATCTCGCCGACCACACGGCGCCCCTCCCACTCCTCCGCTCCCGGTGCCCGCTCCACCACTCCCACGAATTCATGGCCTGGTATGCCGCGGAACCCCATGTACCCACGCATCAGCTCCAGGTCGGTGTTACACACACCGGCCACTCTCACCCGGACCAGCGCCTCGCCTGGAGGAGGAACAGGGGTAGGATAGCTATCGCTCAGATAGAGCTTTGTGTCCAGCAGCAGCGCGCGCATTCGCCACCACCTTTTCCCAGACCACCAGTAGCGGCACGGCGACGAAAATGGCCGAATAGGTTTCACTCATCATACCTACCAGCATGGTGGAGATAAACGGCTTGATTGTGCTCCCCCCGAAGAGGATGATGGCGAGCATCACGAACATCGCGTTCAGTTGTGTCGCCAGCGAGCGATGGAGCGTCTCCAGAATGGAACGGTTGACCACAGTCTCATATGGCTCGCTCTTGTGACGCGGGATGTTTTCACGGATGCGGTCGAACACCACGATCACATCCTGCACCGAAAAGCCGATCACGGTCAGCACCGCAGTCAGGAAGAGGACATCCATTTCCCAACCGGAGAGGATGCCCATAAGCACATAAAAGCCGAAGGAGATCACCAGGTTGTGGACCATACCGACTATGGTGCACACACCGTAGCGGAACGCATTGGGCACGCGCCGGAAGGAGAACCACATAAAGACCACGATCACCAGCGCTGCGACAAGGATGGCCAGGCCTGCAGCCCGGGTGACCTCGCCGCCTATAGCCGGCTCCACCGTGTCGAATGTCAGCGCGTCGTGGTCAATCTTCCCGATCCGTTCCTCCAACAGGCTGAGGAGAGCTTCAACCTCGTCGGCCGCGACCTGGCGGGTGCGGACCTGCCAGGTGTGCTCCTCAGGCCTGCCCAACGGTTGCACGATGGCCCCCTCCAGCCCATAATCCGCAAATGCCGCCCGCACCTCCTCCTCACTGGCAGCCCGGTCGAACTTGAGCACAAAGATGGAGCCACCGGTGAAGTCAATGCTCAGACGCGCCGGCCGACCAAACCGAACGTACGAGGCTACCATCGCGGCCGTACTTAGCACAATCAAAACCGCCGAGAAAGCGAAATACCACCGCCGTCTTTCCACAAGATTAAGGATACCTCCCTTTCCGCTGGCCGTTGCCTCTACTCCCCACAGCCACTTGCGGTCGGCAAGCTGCGCGCCGAATGTATCTTCCACCTGGCGCATAAAGGTGCGTGTAGCGAACACAGCCGTGAACAGGTTGACAAGCGTACCCAAGGCCAGAGTGATAGCGAACCCCTTGACGACGCTAGCCCCGAAGTTGGTCCCGAAGAGGAAAAGGATGGCGCAGATAATCAGCGTCGAGAGCTGGGCATCGCGGATAGAGGGCCAGGCCCGCTCGAAGCCGATTTCGATGGCCGTCGCCAGGCGTCGCCCCCTTCTTAGCTCCTCCTTCACCCGTTCAAAGATGAGGATATTGGCGTCCACTGCCATCCCTGCTGAAAGGAGGAAGCCGGCAATGCCCGGCAGGGTCAGTGTAATCGGCAGCAGTTTGTAGAGCGCAAAGTTGAGCAAGACATAGATAATCAGCGCAAGATCCGCCAGCAGGCCGGGCAGGCGATAGTAGGCCAGCATGAAGAGCAGCACAGTAACCAGCCCGATGATACCGGCGCGTACAGATTTCTGCACCGATTCGGCACCCAGGGTGGCTCCGATTCGCTTGATGCTTTCCACTTTGAGCGGCACGGGCAGAGCGCCATAGCGCAACTGGAGCGCCAGTTGGCGGGCCGATTCATAGGTAAATCTGCCGGAGATAGAAGCCTGACCGTTGGGAATGGGTTCCCGGATGGTGGGACAGGAGATGATGACCTTGTCCAGAGCGATGCACAGGTACTGACCTACATGAGCGCTGGTATATTCGGCGAAGACTTTCGCCGCCTCCTCGTTGAACTCAATGGGGATGATATACTCTCCCTGTTGCGTACTGTCGAGACCAACGCGGTTCAGGCCTGCCCCGGTGAGTATCGTCTCATACACCTGTCCCCCAGCATGGAGCTGTGGCGTGGGGGTGGGCACGAGGTCCTGCGTTGTGGTGATGGGCGCGCTGCTCTCCGTGATGATAATCTCCTTAATGAGGTCTCCGGCGAAGGTGGGCGACTGCTCCGGATCGCGGGGGGTGAGCGCCTCCAGCACCTCCATGCCCTCAACGACCTCGCCGAATACCGAGTGGCGGTTGTCAAGCCAGGGAGTCGCCTTGTAGGTGATGAAAAACTGGCTACCGTTGGTATTGGGGCCAGCATTAGCCATCGAGAGGATGCCAGGGCGGTCGTGCTTCAAGTCCGGATGAAACTCATCGGGAAATTGATAGCCGGGGCCGCCGCTGCCGGTGCCGGTGGGATCGCCGCCCTGGGCCATAAAGCCAGGGATGACGCGGTGAAAGGTCGTGCCATTATAGAACCCCTGCCGGGCCAGGAAGACGAAGTTGTTGACGGTGCGCGGGGCTTTATCGGCGAAAAGCCGCACCACAATATCCCCTTTGGAGGTGGAGATAGTAGCGGTATACAGTTTCGCAGGGTCTATCTGCATGGGTGGGGGAGCGGAGTACATACCGTTGCGGTCGGCGGGGTTTTCCGGCATAGGGGGAAATTCCTGGCTCTCCGCGCTCTCCACGGCCGTGGTGATGGGCGTAGCTGCGGCAATCCCTCCTGCGGAGAAAACCGGCCCGCCCAACGTAGTAGTGACCACCGTCCCGGGAGGCAGGTAGATGTTCCTGGTATTAATGAATTCCAGCAGTGCTGTGCTCTTGATCGTCTCTGCCGCCTGCTCTGGGTTCTCTATGCCCGGCAGCTCGACGATGATGCGCCGTTCGCCCTGTGCCTGGACGATGGGCTCGGTCAGGCCCAGCGCGTTGACACGGTTCTCGACGATACGTCTGGCGGTTTCCATAGAGGCAGCATCGAGTGGTTCCCCTGGCGGCACATCGGCGGCCAGCAGGACCTGGAGACCGCCTTGCAGGTCAAGCCCGAGGCGCAGGGAAATGTCGCGGTGGGCAGGCGGCTGCCAGAAAGCCAGGTTTTTGACCCACTCAGGGTGCTCTATGTTAAGGTCCACAAACACGGCAGCGAGGGTAATCAGGGTAATGGCGACCAGTTGCCAGCTTACAGATTTTTTCATTGCCTTGTCACTCTCCGATAGTGTTGAACAGGGCGATTATAGCCCAGGGGGATGCTCTTGTCAATCTTCCGTCTTTCTTCAACCCAACTTTGCACACCCCACGCCGATCTATGGGACGATCTTTTTGAACCCACAGAAAGGTACGCCTGAACGATCACATCGCTCAAAACCACGCACATTTCCAGGGCGCTACCTGCTCTGGCTGAGCAGATACGACAGCTTGACACTCTGCCAGCTTATGGTAAACTTATAAGCGTCAATCCGCTAGCCCAACGGCCATGATCGGGAATAGTAGGCATCGTAGCGAGGTGCAGAGAGTCGAACATATGGTGTGAGTTCGATACCAGCGCCGATGCTGAATGGACCCGGGAGCTGCCCGCCGAAATCCCCTCTGCGGGGAGAGTAGTCCGGGCCGGAGACAACCACCGTTATCAGGGTTGAGGGTATGATAGTACCCCACAAGAGTGAGGCTGACCCCGTACCGTCAGCCTAATCAGGGTGGCACCACGAGCGTAGCGCAGCGCCCGTCCCTGGAAGGGATGGGCGCTTTTGTTTACAGGCGGTTTGCGAGGGCGAGCAATGTATATCACCAGTGTGAAAGTACACAGTGAGGAATACCCCACCAGACGCCGCTACCCGTTCAACATACCGGCGCTGGGCAACTCACCGGAACTGGTGTTCCACAGCGCGGTCGCTTTCTTCGTTGGCGAAAATGGATCGGGCAAGTCCACGCTCCTGGACGCCATCGCCCGCAAATGCAGCATCCACATCTGGGACAAGCCCCGGCGGCACCTGGCACACGAAAATCCGTACGAGACTCGTCTGGCCGACTATATCACGGTGCAATGGGCCGATGGGAGTGTGCCCGGCTCCCTGTTCCGGGCGGAGACCTTCCGCGAGTTCGCTGATTTCCTCGACGATGTAGCGCTCTGCGACCCCGGCCGGCTGCAGTATCACGGCGGGCGGATTCTGAACACATTGTCTCACGGCGAAGCCATCCTCAGCTATTTCGGCGGCCGCTACCGGTTCAAGGGACTGTATCTGCTTGACGAGCCGGAAACCGCGCTTTCTCCCTCCAGCCAGGTAGCGTGCTTGAGGCTGTTGCAGCAGCTCTCGGCACGAGGAGAAGCTCAGTTCATCATCGCTACCCACTCGCCGATCATCCTGGCCTGCCCGGGGGCGCAGATTTTCAGTTTTGACGGCGATCGCATTACGGAAGTCGCCTACGAAGATACAGCGCACTACAGAGTATACAGGCAATTTTTCGCGGACCGGCAGCCTTTTTTAGAGAGCTGTCCTGTACCTTGAACATTCTGCACACCTGGTGTAACAGCCTGATAGAAGCTCAGGGCAGGGTTGCTCCCCGATGCTGATGGCTCAGGTGCGGCAATTGAGGTGTTCAGACTCTTGGCTGGGCGACGGCAATGCCGTTGCCCAGCCGGCAATGCCGTCGCCCAGCCGGCAATACGCCCCTGTCTGCGGCAGACTGTTCAAGGTGTCCAGATACAGCACATCTATGGGTGGTTGAAAAGCTGAAAGCGAAAGGGGGGATGCTATGAGGAGTGTCAGGATGTGCCACGTATCGGCCAACACGACACACCCAGCACAATACACTGAAAGGAGACCTGTAAGATGAGACAATACAAGTACGTTCTGGACGAAAAGGATTTGCCTACCCATTGGTACAACATTGTCGCGGATATGAAGGAGCCGCCGCCTCCGTACCGCCACCCGGTAACGCTCGACCTGCTGAAGCCCGAGGATCTGGCACCCGTCTTCCCTCAGGCGTTGATCGAGCAGGAAGCGAGCCGGGAGCGCTGGATTGAGATTCCAGACGAAGTGCTGGATGTGCTGAAAATGTGGCGTCCCTCGCCGCTATACCGCGCTTATCGCTGGGAGAAGGCGCTGGATACCCCGGCCAGAATCTATTACAAGTGGGAGGGGGTTAGCCCGCCTGGAAGCCACAAACCCAATACCGCTGTAGCACAGGCGTATTACGCCAAAAAGGAAGGGCTGGTAGGCTTCGCGACCGAGACTGGAGCAGGGCAGTGGGGAAGCGCTCTATGCTTTGCCACCAACCTGTTTGGGCTCAAGTGTAAGGTCTTCATGGTAACGATCAGCTACCATCAGAAACCCTACCGGCGTATTGCGATGGAGACATGGGGCGGAGAGGTTGTGCCCAGCCCCAGTACAGAAACCAAGGTCGGCCGGGACATCCTGGCCCGCGACCCGGAGACCACGGGTAGCCTGGGCATCGCCATCAGCGAGGCGCTGGAGTATGCCCTCACCCACGAGGGCTACAAGTACTCGCTGGGGAGTGTGGTCAACTTCGTGCTGCTCCATCAGACGGTCATAGGTTTGGAAGCCAGAAAGCAGATGGAGATGGCCGGCGACTACCCCGACATTATCATCGGCTGTGCTGGCGGTGGGAGCAACGCGGCCGGGTTGATCTATCCCTTCCTCAAGGACAGACTGACTGGCGAGAAGCCCAATCTGCGTGCTATCTTCGTGGAATCCACTGCCTGCCCGAGCATGACCCGGGGTATCTACGCTTATGACTGGGGTGACACTGCCAAAACCGGCCCCGTGGTGAAAATGCATACCGTCGGACACAGCTTCATCCCGGCGCCAGTACACGCGGGAGGGCTGCGCTATCACGGTATGGCACCTACCATCTGCGCCCTACTCAATCAGGGTGAGGTAGAGGCCAGGGCGTATCATCAGAACGCTGTACTGGAAGCAGCCGAAGGGTTTGCCCGCGCCGAAGGTTTCATCGTCGCCCCGGAGACGGCTCACGCGGTCAGGGCCGCCTACGACGAGGCGATGGCCTGCAGGGAAAGCGGCGAATCCAAGGTCATCCTGTTCAATGCCAGTGGTCATGGTCATTTCGACCTGGGCGCCTACGATGCCTTCCATCGCCGCGAACTCCCTGACTACGAGCTGGAGGACGAACGGATTCGGGAAGCCCTGAAAGACCTCCCCCGCATATAGGCTCCACTGAAACAGGTGACGGTCACCTTAAAGGTGACCGTCACCTGTTTTATTTGCCTACCGGCACAATTCCGTATACAATGAAGGTGACAGTTACTCACCTGAGAAGAGGAGGTGGGCATGAAGATCATCTACCGTGACAAAGAATGGGAGCTGAAAGGGCGGTGGCGCGTCCAGGACGCCATCAAGGAAATCGGCCTGCTGCCTCAGACGGTGCTGGCCGTGCGCGATGGTAAGCTGCTGACCGGCGATGTCATCCTCGAGGAAGACGATGAGGTCAAACTGGTGGCCGTGATTTCGGGCGGGTGAAAGGAGCAAGATGGAAATCCACATCCTGGCGGTGCTTTTAGGGGCCTACTTGCTGGGCTCGATCCCCTCGGCGTATCTGGTGGGCAGGCTGGTCGCCAACGTGGATATACGCCAGGTGGGGGATGGCAATATGGGAGCCAAGAACACCTTCGAGTCACTGGGGTGGCTGCCGGGGGTGGTAGTCGGAGCGGCTGACATCAGCAAAGGCGCGCTCGCCGTGCTGATGGCACGCCAGTTCGAGCTGCCGGAGATTTTCGTCCTGCTAGCTGGCTTTTGCGTCGTGTTAGGCCACGATTTCCCTATCTTTCTCGGCTTTCGGGGTGGTCAGGGTATGGCAGCGATGATCGGCGTGTTCGGAGTGCTCTTTCCTCTGGAGACAGCCCTGGCGCTCCTTATCTTGATCGTCGCACTGGCACTGACCCGCAACTGGGATGTGAGCTGCTCCATTGGCCTGGGCCTGTTGCCCGTACTGCTCTGGCTCAACGGCAGGCCCCCCAGGCAGGTGCTCTATCCGGTGCTGATGCTGCCTACCATCGGCCTCAAGAAGCTACTGGCCGTCTGGGAAGCACGTCGCGCCAGAACCTGAACGGCTCGGGCAACGCGCTATGAAGTGTCGCAAATGTAGCCGTCAGGCCGTGATCAATATGCGCCAGCACAAACTGGCCCTGTGCGAAGCTCATTACCCGGAGTGGTTCGTCCTCCAGGTCCAACGCGCCATTGAGAAGTACCATATGTTTGGCCCCCATGACCGGGTGCTGGTAGCAGTCTCCGGCGGGAAGGATAGCCTCACGCTGTGGGATGTGTTGCTCCGGCTGGGCTACCAGGCCGAAGGGCTGTACATTGACCTGGGGATCGGGCGCGAGGATGGCGAGCCTGGCGGCTATTCAACTCTCTCCAGGGAAAAGGTCGAGCGCTTCGCCGCTCAATGGCCCGGCGTACGTTTTACCGTCGTGGACCTGTGGGCCGAGTATGGCGAGACGTTGCCGGAGATAGCGGGACGAGTCCAGCGCGGGCGTGGCAAACCATGCTCGGTGTGCGGACTGATCAAGCGCCACGTGATGAACCGCATAGCCAGGGAAGGCCACTATACCGTACTGGCCACCGGCCACAACCTCGACGACGAGGCCGCCACGCTGTTTGGTAACCTGCTCCACTGGCAGACCGGCTACATTGCCCGCCAGGCTCCGGTGTTGCCGGCCTCTGAGGACGGATTTGTCCGCAAGGTCAAGCCCCTGTGCCGCCTGTACGAGAGGGAAACAGCGGCCTATGCCCTGGTCAGTGGGATTGACTATATTTATGACGAATGCCCTTACGCTGTGGGGGCCACCAGCCTCCATCACAAGGAGTTGCTCAACCGCCTGGAGGAAGAATCGCCGGGGGCAAAACTCCAGTTTTACCTGGGCTTTCTGCGGGCACGGGAGGCCGGTTTCTTCTGTGAGCAGAGTGAGATGGTAGCATTGCACCCCTGTACCAACTGCGGCCAGCCCACCAGCGCCCCGGGCCTGTGTGCCTTCTGCCGACTCTGGAAGCCCAAACAGGAGCCTGCCGATGATAGACCTTAGCATCAACGAAACACAACTCGACCATGCGGTGCGGCGGGCCAGAGAGCGCCGTATCGTGATTCCCACCCTGGCGCAGATGAAAAACCCGGCCCTCATTCCTGAGGACATCAGGGGGCAGTTGCGAGGGGTCGGTCTGTGGGAAGTGAATCCCCTGAACCTGTTCCGCATCACCTGGAAGAATGAACCGGTGGCCCACGGGGGCGGATTCGGGGAGGTCAATACGCTGGAGCTTCCACCTGCGCTTACCGGTGTGGAAGCGCGTATCATCGCGCTGGTGGGCAAATGGTTTCCCACCGGCTCCCACAAAGTCGGCGCTACCTTTGGCTGCTTGGTGCCGCGCCTGGTCACCGGCCAGTTCGACCCAACTTTCCAGAAGGCGGTCTGGCCCTCGACGGGGAATTTCTGTCGTGGTGGGGTATACAACTCGGCGCTGCTTGGCTGCGAGTCCATCGCTATCCTGCCCGAAGGCATGAGCCGTGAACGGTTTGAGTGGCTCTCCCAGTTCGCCGCTGAGGTCATCGCCACCCCCGGCAGCGAGAGCAATGTGAAGGAAATCTTCGATATGTGCTGGGAGCTGCGGCGGAGCCGTGATAACGTGGTTATCTTCAACCAGTTTGAAGAGTTCGGCAACTACCTGTGGCACTACGAGGTCACTGGCCACGCGATGGCCGAGGTACTGGAACGGAACATGGGGCCGTGCGATGTCTACAGGGGCGTGGTTTTGACCACCGGCTCGGCAGGCACCATCGGCTGCGGCGATTATCTGAAAGAGGTCTGGCCCGCCAGTAAAGTCGCTGCTGCTGAGGCCCGCCAGTGCCCCACGCTGCTGCTGAACGGCTTCGGCGAGCACCGTATCGAAGGTATCGGTGACAAACACGTGCCCTGGATCCACAATCTGAGCAACACCGACATGGTGATAGGGATTGACGATGCCGCGTGTATGGCCCTGATACGGCTGCTGAACGAGCCAGCCGGCCGCGCTTACCTGGCACAGCGCGGCGTGTCGGAGGATGTGGTCAACAGACTCGACCTGCTGGGCATTTCCAGCATCGCCAACATGCTGGCGGCTATCAAATTCGCTAAGTGGTACGAACTCGGCGAGCATGAGGTGGTGCTGACCGTGTTCACAGACTCCATGGAGCTGTACGGAAGCCGCCTCAGAGAGCTGCGTCAGGTGTACGGCGAGTACACCGAGAGGGATGCTATTGCCGACTATCACCGCTACATACTGGGATGTACAGTGGACCACGTCCAGGAGCTGGACTATTGGGAGCGCAAACGCATCCACAATCTCAAGTATTTCACCTGGGTGGAGCAGCAGGGCAAAGAGGCCGGAGAGTTGCGCCGCCAGTGGCACGATGCCGGGTACTGGGTAGCTATTCGCCGCAGCGCCGAGGAAATTGATGCGCTGATCGAACAGTTTAATGCCAGGGTGGGTGTGTCCTGAGATGGCTGTGCTGCGGTTTCTTACTGCCGGCGAGTCACACGGCCCGTGCTTGATCGCGATTGTTGAGGGGCTGCCCGCCGGGCTGGACATTGATCTAGAGGCCATCAACCGCGATCTGGCTCGCCGTCAGGGGGGGTATGGGCGCGGCGGGCGGATGCGCATTGAGCAGGACCGGGTCGAGATCCTTGGCGGTGTGATAAGCGGGAGGACCATCGGTGCACCGGTGGCGCTGCGCATCGAGAACCGCGACTGGCCTAACTGGCGTGACCACTGGGCCGCCGGCGACCTGCCAAAGCTGACGGTGCCACGTCCTGGCCACGCCGACTACGCCGGCATGCTCAAGTACGGCCTGGACGATGCACGCCCCATTCTGGAGCGGGCCAGTGCCCGCGAAACCGCGGCGCGGGTTGCCGTCGGTGCGCTGGCTAAATTGCTGCTCTCCTCTTTTGGCATCCTGATCGGTAGCTATGTCGTGGAGATCGGCGGCGTTGTGGCAGCCATCCCAGAGCTGCCGGTGCAGGAGCTATGGGCGCTGGCCGAGGCCAGCGATGTGCGCTGCCCGGACGCGGAAGCCGCGGTCAGGATGCGAGCAGCCATTGACCAGGCGCGGCAGGCAGGCGATTCGCTCGGCGGCATCTTCGTCGTCACCGCGCTGGGCGTGCCGGTCGGCCTGGGCAGCCACGTGCACTGGGACCGCCGGCTCGACGCGCGGCTGGCGGCGGCCTTCGTTTCCATACCGGCGGTCAAGGGGGTGGAGATTGGGCCGGCCTTCGACAACGCGCGTCTGCCCGGCACCCGTGTGCACGACGAGTTTGTGTGGACGGGCACTCATGTGAGCAGACTGTCCAACCGGGCCGGGGGCATCGAGGGCGGCATAAGCAACGGCCAGCCGATCGAGGTACGGGCCGCGATGAAGCCGATCCCCACCACCCTCACCCCCTTGCGTTCCGTGGACCTGGCGACGGGGATGGACGCCGCGACCACCTATCAGCGCTCAGACGTATGCGCGGTGCCGGCTGCGGCGGTGGTCGGCGAGGCGATGATGGCCTGGGTGCTGGCGGAGGCGCTGCTGGAGAAATACGGTGGGGATAGCCTGAGCGATATGGAGCGCAATTTCGGAGGAGCGGAGCAGTGATCGAGCTGCGCGCACATTTTGAGCAACGCACGGAGAAAGCCCTCGGCCTGTTGCGCCGCCTGGTGGAGCTCGAGTCCCCCAGCACCGACAAAGCCCATGTGGACCGGTGTGTCCACTTTGTAGCCGGGCTGGCCCGCGAATGGGGGGCTCAGGTCACTGTAGTGCCACAGAAGCGCTACGGAGACCACATGCTGGCCCGCTGGCCGGGCAAGGAGGAAGGGAAGGGATTTTTGCTCCTGTGCCACCTGGATACGGTCTGGCCATGCGGAACCCTTGTCCAGCGCCCCTGGCGGGTCGCGGAGGAGCGCGCTTACGGTCCGGGCTGCCTTGACGATAAGGCAAGTGCGGTGATCGTGCTGATAGCGTTGAAGGGACTCCGGGAATTGGGACTGCTCCCGGCCCGTCCGGTGACGGTGCTGTTCAACTCTGACGAAGAAATCGGCAGCCGCTCCTCCCGCGCACTGATAGAGGCGGAGGCCGGGCAAGCCGGGGTAGTCTTCTGTATGGAGCCCGCCCTGCCCAACGGCGCCCTCAAAATCGCCAGGAAGGGTACCGCCGGCTACACCATCACGGCACGGGGGCGAGCCGCCCACTCTGGCGCTGACCATGAGAAGGGTATCAACGCGATCGAGGAACTAGCTCACCAGATTCTGCGCCTCCAGCGCATGACTGATTACGCTACCGGCACGACTGTCAATGTGGGCCGGGTGCGCGGAGGCACGCGCACCAATATCGTGCCTGACGAGGCCACGGCGTGGGTGGACATCCGTGTCCAGACTCTGGAGGAGGCCAGGCGCATCGCCGAAGCCATCGCCGGTTTGCAGCCGGTGTTGCCCGGCGCTCGTCTGATAATCACAGGGGGGCTTAACCGTCCACCGATGGAATGCTCGCCGCTGACGCTGGAGCCTTTGCAGAGGGCGCAGCAGATCGCCGATGAGCTCGGCATCAAACTGACAGGGACCAGTACCGGAGGCGCTTCTGACGGCAACTTCACCGCCGCGCTGGGGGTTCCGACGTTAGATGGTCTGGGAGCCATCGGTGATGGGGCGCACTCCCCCGACGAGTATGTGCTGGTCCCCAGCCTGGCGGAGCGCGCAGCCCTGATGGCAGCCTTACTAAGTAAGTGGTGGTAGGCAGGTCCCCAGGCTGGCGCCCTGTTATTCACTCCCCGGTGAGAGACTTTCGGCGTAGCTCTTCAGGCGCTTAGCCATATCGCGCAGTTGTGTGAAGCTGATCGGCTTGAGCAGCGTCAAAATGGCCTGCTCCTGAAGCTCGTCGGCTATGCGCGGGTCGGCCGTGGCGATGATCACCTGCGTCTGGGCCAGCCGCGCTTCTCCCTGAATGTAACGGAGAATGTCCGGGCCGGCCACGTTGGGGAGGTGCATATCCAGCACCACGACAACGGGCTCGGTCTCCTGGAGCCTCGCTAACCCCTTATCCCCTGTTTTGATAACCTCACACTCGAAGCCGGCTGCCTTGAGAGACTCGAGGCATATGGTAGCAGAATCCTGATCATCTTCAATAATAAGCGCCAGCGGTTTGTTCACATCATCCCCCTTTCGGCCACCCTTAAAAGTTGCGCCAGGTCACGCAGTCTCCGGTAAGTGACCGGTTTGACCAGAATCTGTACCACATCTTGCTTTTGAAACACAGGCTCGTTAGCCAGCGCCAGGTCGCCGGTGATGATGATGAAACGAGTGGAAGCCAGTGGCGCACTGGAGCGCGCATGCTCCAGTATCTCGGTACCCGCTACATGGGGAAGGTGCATATCCAGCACCACCAGGGCCGGTCGCGCGGTGTCCAGCCTTTTGAGGGCCTCATCACCGGTCATAATCACCTCGACCTCAAACCCCGCATCAAAAACAGCTTTGGAAAAAATCTCTGCAGCATCTGGATCGTCTTCGATAACTAAAGCAAGCGGTTTGCTGAGACTCATAACGAACCTCTCTATTGTACGGGCACTAACGGCAGGGTAACGGTAAATCTACTCCCCTGCCCAACCGCGCTGGAGAACGTGACCTCCCCTCCCATCAAGTGAGTCAGTTGTTTGACAATGGACAGGCCCAGGCCGGAGCCATGGTGCCGGCGCGTCATTGAGTCATCGGCCTGGTGAAACGGCTCAAATATGTGGGGCTGCGCTTCCCGCGGGATGCCACAGCCCGTATCGGCGACCTCCATAGCCCAGTGGCTCTTATCCGGCCGGTAGATGCGTACTCTGACCCACCCCCGGTCCGTGAACTTGATCGCGTTGCCCACCAGATTAAGGAGGATCTGGTGCAGGCGCTGCCGGTCGCCGGCCAGTACGGATGGGACGTTTGCTTCGATATAACCGCTTAACTCCACCCCCTTTTCCTGTGCCAGGACCTCTGCGATGCTTATCACCTCCCCCAACAATTCCTGTGGTGTGAATGAGGATACCCTGAGCTTGATGAGGCCAGCCTCGATCTGTGCCTGGTCCAACAGATCGTTGACGATGCTCAACAGGTGTCTACCGTTCAGTGTCATCCGCTCGAGCGCTCTGGACTGTTTCTCGCTGAGCGGGCCGTAGACCTGTTCCTTCAGCAAATCGGCGTAACCGAGGATCGCGTTAAGGGGCGTGCGCAGCTCGTGGGAAACCCGCGAGACGAAAGCCCCTTTCATCCGGTCGAGCTCGGCCTCGCGGGTGAAATCCCGGAATACGGCCACCGTGCCGACTTTTCTCCCCTGGTTGTCGCGTACCGGGGCGAAGCTGGTGAACAGCACCCGCTTTCCCCAGCGGAACTTAAGCGCAGGGGCGTTGATGTTGGCACCGTCGAGCAGGCTGAGGATCACCCCCCGGTCATCCGGGTCCATATTTTCTCCCAGCAGGGCGTCCAGGTCACTGCCCACGATCGTTTCGAGCGGCCAGTCAATCAGTCTGGCCATAGCCGGGTTCGCCATAGTGGCGCGCCCGAGGGTGTCGAAGACGATGACGCCATCGGCGATACCTTCGAGAATGGCCTGGTTGCGGCTCAGCGCCTCGGCCAGGTCACGGGTGCGTTCCTCCACACGCTTATCCAGCTCCCGGTTGATTGCACGCAGCTCGTTCAGTGCTCCTTCCAGCGTGCGCGCTGCCAGCCATGAGACAGTCGCGAGCAGAAAGAAGACGAGCATCGCAAACGGGTTGGGCAGGCCTTCCCCCAGGCTCAGCTTGATCCCCGCGATGGTCACGCTACACAGGGCGGCCATAGCGAAACTGGTAGGGGGAGGCAGGATAATGCTTCCCATCATAATGGGAATCGCAAAGACGAGCAGGCCGCGCCCGTCGGCCACCTCCTCCGGCACATCGGTGAACGCGGCCGCAGCGACCAGGAAGACCAGGAACAAGGCGGCAGCCAGCCAGCCCGCAACGTAGCGACCGACCAGTAAAAGCGACAGGGATACAATGATTACCACACAACTGCCCAGGTAAGCCGTAAGCCTGTCATGTCCCGCCCATTCCGCGCCACCCAGGTCCAGGGCCAGCGTCGCGGCCAGCGCCAGTGTTCCCGTGATAAGCGCGCCGATTAGCAGGATGTTGAGCAACCTGCGTCGCCTGGCATCGTCCGGGTCGGTCGTGGGAATCGCGACCAGCGACTTGAGCGAATCCACTATTGTCTTACCCATACCATCCTCCGCTCCGTCCAGTCTACAGTGTCCCGAAGGTCTCCTGGTAGAGGATAAGCGCTGCCAGCACAGAGGCCCTGACCACATCATAAGGCACATACAGAGGTTTGCCTATCCAGATGGGGGGGTAGTCGTAGTTGAAGAGGTCCCCCTCTGTCTCTGTTAGTATATAGCTTATTCCTCTTTGTAGCAAATCCCGGGCTATCGGGAAGAGCCTGGAACAGTAGATCAGAGCCATCAGCACATAGGCTGTCTCCTCGACAGTGCCACGG
>JAOAAG010000041.1 GCA_026418995.1 Anaerolineae bacterium | reverse complement strand
TGTGATGTACAGGCCGCTTATCGCTGTAGCAGCAGGCCTTTTGCTGATGGCAGCGGGCTGTCGTGGCAGGGTGGTGGACTCCCTCCCTACCTCTGCATTCACCCCCTCGGCGACTGTCACCGCCTGGGCCACGACGCCCGCGCCTGTGCCTGACCCCACCCGGATACCGGATGCGGCGCCTCCCGCGCCCCCCACAGCAACGCCTTCACCTCAGCAAGGGCCGCTGACGCACACCGTCCGCCCTGGCGACACCCTGCTAGGGCTGGCGCTGGAGTATCGCGTTCCCATGGCCGCTATTCAGCTCCAGAATGGCATAGGCGACTCCGACGTCATCCAAGTAGGGCAGGTGCTTCTCATCCCCAGCGCGGCGGACTGGGAAGGGGCCTCTCCCTTCTGGAGGGTGCATATCGTGAAAGCCGGGGAGACAGTGAGCGGGATCGCGAGGGCCTACGAGATCACGACAGAGGAGCTAAAGGCGGTGAACGACCTCGCGGACGCCGATGTCATTGGAGTGGGGCAGGAGCTGGTGGTGCCGCTCAATGCCCCCATAGTCCCTCCCTCTCCTACCCCGCCGCCAACCAGGGCGCCTGCCCCTGTCGCACAACCCTCGCCGACCGCCATAGCCGCCGCTCCGGCGGTAACACCTCCCCCGCCGGACGCTCTGAGCGAGTGGGCATACGAGCTCGCGCGGCTGATCAACGAGGTGCGTGCGCAGCATGGCCTCCCGCCCCTGGCCTACAATGAGACGCTGGCCCAGGTTGCCCAGGCGCACGCCAACGATTGTCTTCAGCGAGGCCGGGGCGGCCACATCGGCTCAGATGGCTCCACCGTCAAAATGCGTATGCAACGCGCTGGCTACGATCCCCTCTACTGGTCGGAGTGCTGGGCGCACACCACTTCCCCGCGAAGCGCACTGGACATGTGGATGAACGAGACGCCGCCGAACGATCCACACCGGCGCACCATCCTCAGCACCACCCTGACGGAGATCGGTGTGGGAATCGTGAAGCCTGCCTGGGGCTACTACTTCTTCGCTAACTTTGGCACCCCTCGCCGCTGAACTCATACCGCATCGTGCTCTACGGCGAACACGTGCGAGTGCAAATTAGCAATCCATTGCTTCCCCTCTTGCGTAACCCTCAGATAGCCCACTGCGTCCTGGATGTAGGGGCTGATGACATTCCAGTAAAACCTGGCATACTTACGGCGCATATCGCCGGGGGAGGTGTATCCCAGTTCCTTATTTGCACCGATCTCTTCAAACTCATAGAACAGGGCAGGAATCTTCCTCAAGTAGTTGGGGTCGCCCAACTGGCCGATAAAATCGGCCGCCCTCACCAGCCCAGGATAACCCTTCGTATCCCGATAGGCCTCTTCGTCCGGGGGCGGAAAACGGGTCATTTCAATGTAAGAAGCGATCAGCTCGGCGTCAATATCGCGCAGAATCCGCTGGCCGAATCGTTCCCGGATGAACATTTTGCTCCGGTCGAGATGGTAGGGGGTGAGCACAGCATTGCTGCTGCCCGGCGGCAGCCTGACCGTCTGCCCTTCGATTCCGGTCGCACACAGCTCACCCTGGTCCCCTCTGCAGATGCCTCTGACGTATCCGATGTCGTGGCACAGGAGGGCTACCATGAAATGGAACCAGTCACGGGGAGTGACACCCCCCTCGATGAGGTGTTTGCCCTGCAAGATGGCCTGGCCAACCATGGTGACCATAATCGTGTGCTCGACGTTGTGGTAAAGCATATCAGAGTTGGCAATGTTTTCCAGCGCCAGCCGCCCTGCCCAGGCGAGGATCTCACCGTAGGGAGGTTCCGTGCTCCCATAGTTCTGGTGATAGGTAGCCTGCAATTCGGCCACGAAGTGGTCTATGACAAGTTTCTGGATATTGAACATTTTATTACCTCATTTGCGCGGCTAAAGCCCTCGTTCGTTTCATTACTGACTTCGATTGCGGCGGAAACTGCGCCTCCCGAATCCCTGACCTGGGTATTATAGTGCAGATTGGGCGCGCCGACAATCAATCGAGATCAGGGCGATGGTCGCCTCCCAGGTGACCATCACCTAATAGTTCTGTAACCAAATCGCAACTTTTGATACACACATTTTGAGGTATACTTTATCTAATAGAGGTAAATGCGCAGTGCCTGAGATAGTATCGTCGGATAAAGTGCTCGAGCTCCTGAGCGTTGGTCGCCCTGTCCGGGACGTCTGGATCACCGGCCCGCTCGATCTGGACCCGCTGGTCGTGAGCCGGTGGCTGTGCGGCGAGGACATGCGCGGCATCTACCAGCCCATCGTGATGCACCGCTGTTTCCTCGACGTGCTCGATCTTTCGAGGCGCACCTTCTACGAGCGCGTGGAGCTGGTGGAGTGTTACATTGCCGCTTCCTCGCTCAGGCAGGCCTATTTCTACGACACGCTGCTGATCGAGGACTGCATCTTCAGGGACGATGTGGACGCCACCAACGTCCAGAGTGAGGGTCCCGTTATCGTCCGCCATACGACTTTCACCGGTTACGCTGATTTCAGCGGCGCTAACCTGCGCGGCGGCGCTACCTTTCTGGGCGTCTCTTTCCCCGGTGGCACGAATCTGCTGAGCGGGTTGAGCAGCAAAGCCAGCCCGCTTACCATCAGTGGCTGCCGTTTCCGCCCCGCCGATATACCCCCCGAGCTGGACCCGGAGCGCCTCGGTGCCTCGGTGCTCTTGCCGGCCCGCCCAACGTTCTCGCCTCACCTGCTCTGTGGTCAGGAAGCGTAGGGTTTAAGAACCTCACCCGTTGTGTTTACGGCGGCTCAGCGCCGGTTTTGCGGAGTGCATACGTTCCTTGCCCGCCCAGCTTTCCCATCGCGCTTAGGGTATACTTGAGGAAAATGATTCAGCCTGCTTTCCTGCGGGTTTAAGAGCCGCTGTATATGCGCCGCGATGTGTCTCCGGCCTTAAATCTGCGTTCCACCTTGCGGAGAGCGAAAACGTGAGGGAGGTGCTGTATGTCCTGGCGTACTGTGATGATCCTCTTGTGCACTGTCACTCTGGTCGCGTGCAGCCTGCCCCTGCCGACCTTGAGGTCTCCCCTGCCGCGACCTGGCATGCTGGAATCGCCTCTGGTTACCCCACCGCCGCTCGCCGTCCAGATCGTTGGCGTAGATGACCTGACCCAATTCCCCCCGCTGTCTCCGCTCGCTCTGAGCTTCACCCAGCCGATGGATCCCCATAGTGCGGCCACCCCTCTGCAAATCTCACCACCGGTCGAAGGCACCCTGACATGGAACGACTCGTTCACCGGGCTTATTTTCATGCCCGCCGGAGGCTTCGTCCCCGGCCGCTCCTATCGCATCCGGCTTGACGAAGGCCTCCGCAGCGCCACTGGTGCCACTTTTGACCAGTCCCCATCGTGGGAGATACACGTGCGTACCGCGCCCCGGGTAGTCGAATTTCGCGCTGAGGCTCCGAATCAGCGACGCCCGCGTATCCAGATACGCTTTGATCGGCCTATGAAAATGGAGAGCCTCACAACAGCGATCAGGATAGAGCCGCCCGTGGACTTCAGGTTGGAGTGGGGAGAGGAGGTGGTGTACGTGGAACCGCTTGCTCCCCTTACGCCAGGCGTCCAGTACGAGCTGACCGTCAACGAGCAGGCCGCCGACCAGCAGGGGACGCCCCTGCTGCGCGCCTACAACTGGTACTACCGACCGGTTAAGCTGATCGCGAGCGTCACCCGGCCGGCCCGGCAGGGCAAACGCAGCACGCCGCTGACCATACGGTTCAATTACAAAATGGATGGGCAGAGCGTCAAGCGCGCCTTCCGCGTTGAGCCGGCTATCGAAGGCGAGACCTACTGGGATGACACACAAACCACCTTGGTGGTCACGCCCACCCATCCTCTGCCCTGTGAGACCGAGTACACGGTCAGCTTCGACGGAGTGCTGGTGGACGCTCACGGCGATGCCTTTCCTCCTCTCGAACCGTTACATTTCACCACCCCACCACCTATCCTCTCCACCAGCCCCGGCCAGGGCCAGTCTATCTCTCCCGCTACGTTCATCAAGGTCACTTTTGATCGGGAGATGGACCGGGCAGCCACAGAGGAGGCGTTTATCATCAGCCCGCCCGTGCCGGGCACGTTCACCTGGGAGGAGACGACCTTGATCTTCCAGCCCGATCAGGGCTATCTGGAGGAGTTCACTTCCTACACCGTCATCATAGCCACCGGTGCCCGAAGCAGCGATGGAGAACAGATACTCCAGCAACCCTATACCTGGTCCTTCCAGACCGGCCGCCTGGAGGACGTCGCCAGCTTTGGATGGGGGCCTAACGCGCAGGTAGTGGACGCCGATGGACGGCGCGCTATCCAGTTCCAGATTTTCCAGACCCAGCCCGCAACGCTGACCTTCGAGCTCTACCGCCTCAGCCTGGAACAGTTCCTCGATCGGTACGCTTCCGGTTTCAGGGGGGTGGCCGGCGAGGAGCGCCGTCCCATCAGCACGACCGGCACTATCCTGGTCAAACAGTGGCAGGTTGGGACGACCAGGTTGGAGCGGAAATATGGCAACGTCCAGGAAGTGCTTATCCCTGCTGACGTACCGCCCGGCCTCTACATCCTCAATATGATTGCCGGACGGCTCAACGACCAGCTTATCGTGGTGCTCACGCGCAACGTCATTGCCGTCAAACAGGCCGAGGGGCAGCTCGTGGCGTGGGTGAGCGACATTAACGGCCGCAGCATACCGGGCATTGAGGTGGGCGTGTACGCGCGGAACGGCCAGCTCCTCAGCCAGGGCTACACCGATCACCACGGCGTGTACCGCACCAGAGTGGGCCGCGACCCCCAGCCCCTCATCGTCATCGCCCGCGAGGGAGAGGATGTCACGGCCACCGGCCTGAGCAACGAATGGCGCTCCTCCGTTAACTGGTGGTGGCGCTGGTGGGGGTGGTGGCTTCCCGCGCCTCAGGCGTACAAGTGGGCCGTGTACACCTTCACCGATCGCCCCATCTACCGCCCTGGTCAGACGGTGTTCTTCAAATCTATCGTGCGCCGGGACGATGACGCGCAGCTCAGCATTCCCCCGGCAGGGACGCCCGTTACCGTCCGTATACGCGATGCTCGCAACAACCTCGTGCGCACGCTCCAACTTGCCACCAATCATTTCGGCACAGTCCACGGCAATTTCCAGTTGGCCGAGGGCGCCATGCTGGGCGAGTATGCGCTCGAAGTGGTGCTGGACGGGGAGAGCCACCGGCAAATCTTCAAGGTGCAGGACTATCGCAAGCCTGACTACCAGGTCACCATCACGACGGATGCCCGCCAGTACGTCGAGGGCGATAAAGTCACCGTGCAGGTAGAGGCGCGTTACTTCTTCGGCGAGCCGGTCCCGCACGCCCGCCTGACATTGCGCCGCTATGAACTGGCGCAGAACTACTGCTGGTGGGAGCCGGAGTGCGATGGCGGGTATATCTGGTATCGCTCCTCCCAGCCGGAGCTCAGCGGAGCGACCGACGAAAACGGCCGCTTTACCTACACCTTCGAGGCCGCTGCAGGTGACCACACCGCTCAGCCCCACTGGCCCTCCGAGCTGCGCACAAGTACCTGGGGCATCGAGGTCAGCGTTGACGATGGCAGCCGCCAGGAGGTCAGCAGTTTTGCTGTGATCGAGGTGTTCAATGCCGCTGAGCTGCTCTCTGTAGACACCAGCGGCTATTTTAAGCCGCCGCGCGTTCCCTTTGATGTCCGCGCCACGGTGCGCACCATCGCCGGTGAACCGGTAAAGGGCCGTGTTCTGCGCCTGGAGCTCCGCCGTTACAATAGCAATACCGGCGACTACACGACCGTTGTCCAGTCTGCCAGGTTGACCACCGATGAACGCGGAGAGGCCGTGCTCCCCTTCACGGTCAGGCAGGCCGGGTACTACCAACTGTACGTCAGTGGAGTGGACCGGAGAGGCCACAAGCTCGGCTACACAAGCTGGCTCTACGTTTTCAGCGATGCAGAACGATGGGGCATCACGGATGTGGGCGAGCTTTCCATCTCCGCCGATCGGGACACCTACGCCCCAGGCGACACCGCGCGGCTGCTGATCCAATCCACCTTCAGTGGCCCGGCGCTGTTGACCTTTGAACGCGGCACCACCCGCCGTGAGCAGTTGATCGAGCTGAACGCACCTCTTACACCGATTGAGGTGGCGATCAGGCCCGACGATGTGCCCAACATCTTCGTCACCGTCAACGCCTGGCGCGAACAGGACACCACGCTCGGCCCGGAGACCTACTCCAACCTGCCGGATAGCCGCCTGTACATTGCTAGCGTAGAGCTGCATGTGCCCGCTACCGATAAAATACTGAACGTCACCATCACACCCGACAAGGACGTATACGCTCCCCGCGAGCAGGCGACCTTCACTATCCGCGTCACCAACCGCCACGGCGAGCCGGTCTCCGCCGAGGTTTCGCTGGCGGTGGTGGATGAGGCGATCTTCAGCCTGAGCGAAGAACTATCGGGCCCGATCTTCGATGCCTTCTACTTCGAGCGCGAGAACATTGTGCGTACTTACGATAGCATGGCGTTGCGCCGCGACCTCTTCGGCGGTGGCGAGGGAGGTGGCGGAGGAGACGGGTTCACCGCTGCCAACCCGCGCTCCGACCTCCCCGACACTGCGGCCTGGCTACCCGTCCTCCACACCGACGCCAACGGGACTGTGAAGGTCACCCTGCAGTTGCCCGATAACCTGACCAGTTGGCGGCTGACGGCCAAGGCCACGACGGCGGATACTCAGGTGGGCGAGGCTGTCGCCAACATCACCACGCATCAGCCGGTCGTGGTACGGCCTGTCCTGCCACGCACGCTGACAGTAGGCGACCGGGTGGAACTTTCGGCCATTGTGCATAACTACGGCCCGCGCACCCGCACCCTGCTCGTCTCCATCAAGTGCGATGGGCTGGAGATCAAGGATGTGGTAACGCGCACCATCAGGCTCGCGCCGGGCGCATCGGAAGTCGTGGGCTGGCTGGCGGTGGCGCAAAAGGCCGGCGAGGCTCCTGTCACCGTACAGGCACGCGGCGAGGATACCGGAGACGCGATCCGCGTCACCCTGCCCATTCGCCCGCTGGCCGTCCCTGATGTGGAGACCCAGATCGGCGTCTTCAGCGGCGAGCTGGAGACGGACATCTCGATGCCTGCCAGCGCACTGGACGAGCTGGGCGGGCTCCAGATCGAACTCAGCCGCTCTATCGCCGGCAGCATCCTGCAGGGATTGGAGTATCTCACCGGTTACCCCTACGGCTGTGTGGAGCAGACGATGAGCCGCGCCCTGCCCAATGCCGTCGTCGGACGGGCATTTTATCAACTGGGCATCGGGGAGCCCACAATGCAGGCTGACCTCCCGCCCAAGATCAACGCCGGTCTGCAAAGGCTCTATGGCTTCCAGCACAACGACGGCGGGTGGGGCTGGTGGTACGACGATGCTACCGACGCTTACCAGACGGCATGGGTCGTCTTTGGCCTGGCGATGACCGCCGAGGCAGGCTACGAGGTGGACCCCGAGGTCATTAAACGGGGAACCGATTGGCTCGCCGAGCACCTCTCCAGCATGGACCTGCGCACCCGCGCCTACGCGGTCTACAGCATGGCCGTCGCCGGGTATGGTGATCTGACGGCTACCCGTGCCTTGATGGGGCAGGCAGAGGAACTGGATACCTTTTCGGTGGCCGCGCTGGCGCTAGCCCTGCACGAAATGGGCGATCACGACGCTGCTTTGGAACTCCTCTCGCTGCTGGAGCAAAGGGCCGTTACCACCGATGGGATGGCCTATTGGCAGGCGCATACCGAGGATGGCTACTACGACCAGAAGACTATGGCCTCTTCCACACGCAGCACAGCGCTGGCGTTGAGCGCCTTCGTGCGTATCCGGCCGGGTCACCCGCTCGAGCCAGACATTGTACGCTGGCTGATGTCTCGCCGTCAGCTTACTGGATGGGGCAGCACAAACGAAACGTCTTACGCGGTACTGGCCCTGACCGACCATCTGCTGGCCACAGAGTTCGCTATGGCCAGCACCAGCTATCGGGTGGAACTGAACGGCCAGCCCATCGCCGAGGGGACTCTGGAGCGAGGTGAGCCAGCGGCTAAGATCGAGATTCCCGCTGCCCAACTGGCACGTGGCGTCAACCGGCTGCGCATTGTGCAGTCCGGGAGCGGGCAGCTTTACTACGCGATTGGTCGGAGGGCCTACCTGCCCCAAACGCTGATCGAGGCAGCGGGAAATGTCCAGGTGACGCGCACCTACCTTGATGCAAAGACTGGCCAGCCTGTGTATACACTCAAGCCAGGCCAACTGGTCCAGGTGAACCTGGAGGTAAGTTTGCCGGACAAGGGCTTCTACATTATCGTCGAGGACCACCTGCCGGGCGGTTTGGAGGCGCTGAACGAGGGGTTAAACACTACCACCCACGAGGCAAGCCTCTACGAGGAGCCGCGCTATTACTGGCAACAGTATGGTTACAACCATAAGGAAGTGCACGGTGGGAAGGTAATCTTCTTCATCACCGAGATGCCGAAAGCACGGACGTTCACCTACCTGGCGCGCGCGACCATTGAGGGGCTGTTTACAGCTCCTCCGGCCGAGGTCAGCGCGATGTACGATATGGCAACCTGGGGCCGTTCGGCGAGCAGGAAGCTGCGGGTGAACGCCTGGTGAGTGGTTAGCGGTACGGGGCTATACAGTTTGACCATGCAGGGCAACTCTTCAAGGGTTGTCCTGCATTCGTTGTTGTTCCAGGTTTGACAGGTCTGTGCGGAGGTGTTATACTTACATCGAAATTTATCTATATGTCCACCGGAGATGCACGTCGTTGCCCTGTTCGCCTGGTCATTTGGGATAGCTATCGGGCCTGTCGTCAGCCCCGGGCCGGTCAGCGTGACGGTCGTGACCGAGGGGGTGCGCAGAGGTTGGCGCGTCGGTCCCCTGGTAAGTACCGGCCATGCGCTGATGGAGCTGCTGATGGTAGGAGCACTGATGCTGGGGATGGGGAAAGCGCTGGAGTATCCGGCGCTGGTGGCCGGGGTCGGTATCTTCGGCGGGCTGTTCCTGCTCTGGATGGGTGGAGTGATGGGTTGGAATGGCCTGTTGCATAAGCCGGAGCTGCCCCAGCCCGGTGGAAGTCCTGCAGCTCTGGGGGCACGCAGCCTCATTGGCCTGGGTGTAGCGACGACAATGAGCAATCCCTTCTGGTACATCTGGTGGATCGGGGTGGGCAGCGGCTATGTGCTGGCACAGGGGCAGCAGGGGCCGGCTGCGCTTGCGGCATTCTATCTGGGCCATATCTCCGCCGATTACGCCTGGAACACGCTGCTGGCGGCAACCGCTGCCTCCGGCAGGCGCTGGCTAAACGCTCGCGTCTACCAGGCGCTTCTTGTAGCAGGTGGGCTGTTCTTGCTTTATACCGGGGCGCGCTTTGTGTGGGCCGGGATCGGTGCATTACGGTGATATGCTGGCGAAGTGGCGCCTTGTCTCTACTATCCCTGGACGATACTGTGCCGGTTGACTGCGTCGAATTCTGCAAAGCGCTGGCTGATGAGACCAGGCAGCGCATCCTGGAGATGCTGCTGGAGGAGGACGAAAAGTGCGTCACGGACATCGTGGCCGCACTTCATGTGTCTCAGCCGACCGTTTCCCATCACTTGAGCATCCTCAGGCGGTTGGGCCTGGTGACCAGCCGCAGGGAGGGGAAGCTGGTATTCTACCAGATCAACCGGGAAAAAGTGGTCAGATGTTGTGGTATGCTTGCTGCCAAATTCGGTGGAGGTGAATGCTGAATGAGCGACATAGCTGGTGGTGATAAGATCAAGAAGGTTGTGCGTCAGACTTATGGAGGCATTGCGGGCCGCGTTCTCAGGAGAACAGCGGAAGCTAGCTGTTGCGGCCCTGCCCCGTCCCCATGTTGCTGTGGCCCATCAGAAGCGACTGCCGCGCTCGCAGACATTGCCCGAATCTACACCACGGACGAGCTGGCAGGCCTGCCCGAGAGCGTGACCAGCGCCGCCCTGGGCTGTGGCAACCCCGTTGCCCTCGCCGAGCTGAAGCCCGGCGAGGTCGTGCTCGACCTGGGATCGGGCGGGGGCATTGACTGCTTCCTGGCCGCCCAGAAAGTTGGCCCCCAGGGACGGGTGATCGGGGTGGATATGACGCCGGAGATGATCCTGCTGGCCCAGCGCAATGCGAAAAAGGTTGGGGCGACCAACGTCGAGTTCCGCTACGGTGAGATGGAGAACATTCCTCTGCCTGACGAGTCGGTGGACGTTATCATCTCCAACTGCGTTATCAACCTCTCACTGGATAAGGACGCCGTCTTCCGCGAGGCCTACCGTGTGCTGCGGCCCGGTGGGCGGATGAGCATCTCTGATATTGTGCTGTACGGCGAGCTCCCGCCAGCCATTCGCGAGCGGCCAGATGCCTGGGCCGCCTGCGTGGCCGGCGCGCTCCAGGAGTCCGAGTACGTGGATAAAATGCGCGCGGCAGGGTTCGAGAGGATTGAGGTCCTCTCGCGCGACTTTGTGGAGCCAGATAGCGTAATCGCCAGCGTGAGGATTAAGGCGTATAAGCCAGGGCCTGGCAATAGCTGTACGTGAATGGACTGCCCTCCGCCGGACAACGGGTGTGGTCTCGACTGAGGGCAGTGTGGCGCCCACGGCACAACCTTCGCTGCGTAAGCCCAGGAAGGGGTGTATGCGCGATTTGTCAGGCCACATATGCCACGCGGCGGGTGTCGTTCCGGGAGGGGGTGATCGTTGGGCAATCGTCTCCTCCCAGCGCCCACTCTTCAGCCTGGCCCGCGGATGGGCCACGGCACGCGCCCCTTCTTTGCTCCAGTTCATCCCAGCCCTTTAGGGCGCGCGTCAAGACATGTTTGCACCCGCTCTCTACTATCCCACTGGAACTCTCCCGACCCGGCGGATATTCCCCTACCGGAGAAATCCGCCTCGTCACTGGCACGCGTGGCAGTCTGCGGTATCACACCTGCTCCTGCGCGGAAAGCAAAACCGCCACGGCGCGTTGGTGCTGCAAGCCCGCGCCGGAACTTGGTCCCGATTTCCCCGTGATTTCACCACTGGAAATCTGGGCTGCCATCCGCCCAGACCACCCCGGCGAGACGGTGCGCCGTTTCGCCATCTTCACCTCAGACCTGAAAACCCTCGCCAATTGGCTGCTCGCCTGCGGCGTGGACACCGTGGCGATGATTTCACCCGCGCCGAATTCTTCCGCATCACCAGCGCGGACCTCGTCGCCGTGGACGGTATCAGCGCCAGCATGGCGATGGCGATCCTCGAGGTCGCTTACCACGACATCGGCGCGCAGGGCTACGAGGCCGCTCAGCGCGAACGCGAACTCGCCGCACTCCGGCGCAAGGCCGCCAAGCTCGGCTTCGAACTCACCCCAAAGGCCACGCCGAGCCAGGGGTAGTCTGCCGGCCTTTGCCACCCCCACTCACACGAGCGTCCATTGCGGACGGTCGTGCATTTCGCGTTGGGTGATTTTGCCCCTCACGGCCGCCCGGAGGGGTTCGGATGCCCGGCGCGCCGCAGTTACGCCCCGCTTCCGCCGCCCCCCACGCCCTTTCTCGCCGATGTCGCCTTGTAGCTCCGCCCTTCTCCCCTTGGCCGGGAGCGGCAGTTTCTCAGGAGTAGTTGTTTGGCAGGAAAAGAAGGCCATTGGCACTCTGATCGTCAGATGGGAGTTAGGGTTTTGCGGTGAGCGATAGATCACGGCGCATACCTCTAATCGGTGGCAAAGCCCATATTCCGGGCAATCTGTACCTGCGACGCGATTTCGTCATACAGCGCATCTCTGAACTTGTCCGGCGACCAGGCGCACAGGTCAGCCACCTTTGCGGTGCGGAACAACAACACGTAATCTTCCAACAGGCTGTCGCGCCCCTGTTCGGCAACCGCCCGCACCGCCTGATAGTGTAACTGTGCGAAAGCATCAAAGACTCCACTGCAAAAAGGGTAGACATCTATCCTGCTGATTCTTTGCCTGCAGGGCGAATCCCGCTATAATCCAGGCA
>JAOAAG010000034.1 GCA_026418995.1 Anaerolineae bacterium | reverse complement strand
ACGGTCACTTCCGAAGTGACCGTCACCTTAAGAATACAGTATGCGCAATGTAGTGGCTTTCGATCTGGAAACCCAGCGCCTGGCGGATGAAGTGGGCGGCTGGGGTAACATCCGCAGGATGGGATTGGCCCTTGCCGTCGTCTACTACCCGGCTGCGGGGCTCTATCGCGATTATACCGAGCGAGATGTAGAGCAGCTCATCAGGGACCTGCGCGGGGCGGACCTGATCGTCGGCTATAACCTGCATCGCTTTGATTACGAGGTGTTGCGGGGCTATACGAACGATCCGCTCATGGACCTCCCGACGGTTGATCTGCTGCAGCATCTCTACAGAAGCCTGGGGTGGCGGCCCAGGCTGGACGATGTCGCCGCAGCCACACTGGGGGAAAGAAAGAGCGCTGATGGGGTGCAGGCAGTCTACTGGTTTCGCCAGGGCCTTCTCGACATGGTCAGGGACTACTGCCGGCACGACGTGGAAGTCACCTGGCGTATCTACCAGTTCGGCCGGGAGCATGGCTACGTCAGGTGCAGGGATCGGTCGTGGCGTGTGTTCAATATACCGGTGCGATGGTGAGCAAGTTTGAGCCTGCGTATCTGGCCCTGCTGCGTTCGGGCGAGTTGAAGCGACGGGTAGAAGCTGCCTATGAACGCCTCCGTTCCTGCGACCTCTGCGGACGGGAGTGCCGTGTGGACCGTTACGAGCGGGCCGGGAGCTGCAGGACAGGCATTCGGGCGGTTGTATCCAGCTACGGTCCCCACATGGGCGAGGAAGACCCGCTGCGCGGCTACCGTGGCTCCGGGACCATATTCTTCTCCTGGTGTAACCTGAATTGTCAGTACTGCCAGAATTATGAGATCAGCCAGTTGGGATACGGGGAAGAGGTCGAGCCTGAGGAGCTGGCCAGGATGATGCTCACACTGCAGCATCAGGGATGCCACAACATCAACTTCGTCTCCCCGACCCATGTGCTTCCCCAGATACTGGCTGCGCTCCTCATTGCCGCGCAGGCCGGCCTGCGACTCCCGCTGGTCTGGAACACCGGTGGCTACGACTCCCTGGCTGCATTGAAGCTACTTGATGGGGTGGTGGACATCTATATGCCAGATATGAAGTACGCTGACGAGGAAGTGGCCTACCGTTACTCCAGGATAAGGAATTACCCGGCCGTGAATCAGGCTGCCGTCAAAGAGATGCATCGGCAGGTCGGTGACCTGGTGCTGGATGAGGATGGCATTGCTTTGAGGGGGCTTCTGGTACGGCACCTGGTACTACCCGGGGGGCTGGCCGGCACGGCCGAGGTGGCCCGCTTCCTGGCCCAGGAGGTCTCGGCCAACACGTACTTCAACTTGATGGACCAATATCGCCCCTGCTACAGGGCGTTTTCTCTGCCACCGTTGGACCGTCCGCTTACGCGGGAGGAGTACGAGCAGGCACGGGAGCAGGCCGTAGCAGCGGGGCTGCGCCGCTTCGATAGTCGCCGCTTGCGGGTATTTCATCTCTGGTGACAGGAGTACCGATGGAGAAACCTGAGGCGCGTCTGCACGCGATTGTCCATGGGCTGGTACAGGGGGTGAATTTCCGCTATTATACTGTGCGCGCAGCGGAAAGGCTTGGGTTAACCGGCTGGGTTGCCAATCGCTGGGATGGGACTGTGGAAACGGTAGCCGAGGGCTCGCGCCGGGCGTTGGAGGAATTTCGGGCTTTTCTCAATCGTGGCTCTCCTTCTGCAAGCGTCGAACGTGTAGAGGCCTGGTGGGAAACCCCCACCGGTGAGTTTACACGCTTCGGGGTGCGTTACCTATGAGAGACAACCCGGAACGCCTGGCCTGGATTATTCTCTTCATCTCGTTCTTCATATGCATCGCCCTGGCCGTCTCCGTACCGCTTGGTATAAGATATTACCTCCTCCACGCGCAGGTTGTCCAGCGTGTGGCGCTCGAAGTGCAGCGACCTCCCCTGAGTATAAGGCTGCCCGGCCGGGAGCTGCCGCTCTCCGTGACCGAGCACCACAACGAGGTGCCGGAGCGCACACTGGTGACCACGGCTGCTACAGCCGGACGCCTGGTATGCCATGCCCCTAAGGCTGAAAGTCCCATCATCGCCATTGCCCAACTCTATGACCAGACCAGCCTGTTGCTCCTCTCTGCCCGTTCCCCCCGTTTCGCTCTTAGCAAGCTTCCTCACCAGGTCAACCTGGAAGTGCAGCGGGGGCGGGTACGCATCACCGTTGCCAACGAGAACAGCAGGGCAACCGTCGTGGAAGTACGCACGCCTTACGGAATGGCGACGCTGACGGAAGGGACGTACTGGATCAATGTAGGTGAAAACGGCACGGAGATCACTGTCCGTGAAGGCCACGCCCGGCTGACGGCATGGACCGATAAAGGCTCCCTGACGCTTGGGCCGGAGCAGCGTGCCGTAATTGACTCGGAGCAATGGCGCGGCCCCTTGCCAGCAGCCCGTAACCTGGTGGTCAATAGTAACTTTGCCCTGCCCCTGGAGCATGGCTGGACCAGTTACAGCAAAGACATCCAGATTGATGGAGAGCCCGGCGGGGAAGTGCTGCAGACGGAGATGGAGGGGCGCCCCGCCGTTGTCATTGAGCGCCGGGGCGAGGGCCACGCGGAGACCGGCATCACCCAGCACCTGGGTGTGGATGTGCGCGACTTCAGCCTTTTGCAATTGCACCTGCTCCTGTATATTGACGAACATAACGTGCCGGTCTGCGGGTATCTGGGCAGCGAGTGCCCAATCATGGTGCGCATTGACTATAAGGACTATGACGGCACAGACCAGCAATGGTTGCAGGGCTTCTATGCAGTTCCTGACACCGCCACTCCTGGAAACCCACCTTTTTGCGTCACCTGCGGTATCCGCAACGACCATATCCGGGTGCCGGCGGACACCTGGTACTCATACGATTCAGAAAACCTGGTGCCACAACTATCCCAGTTAGGGAGGGCCCCGGCCCAGATCAAGTCCATCACTGTCTATGCGTCCGGGCACACCTATCGGGCTGCTGTCGCGGAGATCGAACTGATCGGGCAGGAATGAGGCAGGAGGAAATCAGACGTTGGCGCGAGTATAATTACCGCCGTACTCCCGACCGGCGGCTGCATACGGTTGAGGAAGCGCGCGCGTTTGTCGAGGAAGTGGGCTTCTGCCACTTCTGGCCGATCAAGGGTGTCGAAATGCCCAATCTCTTCCATGCCATCGCCGGGCGCGAGCGGCCCGTGCCCAGCGAGCATGACGATCCCGACATCGGCAGGTGCTGGGGATGGAAAGACGAGTCATTGGGCAAGCGATGGTGGTACTACGGCAAGCTCCTGCGCCGCCGCGCGACGCTTGTCTCGCTGGAGATGCTGCCGTATTTCTACGCGCTGAGCGAAAACTATGGCGCACTTGACGATTACCTCCAGGAATATGAGGAAGGGCGGCTCACCGCCGAGGCCAGGGCGGTCTACGAGGCCATCCTGGAGCACGGGCCGCTGGACACGGTCCGCCTGCGTCGTGAGGCGCATATGAGCGCCGAGAGTGCCAAAGCCCGCTTTGACCGTGCCCTGGTGGAACTGCAGGTCGGGCTCAAGATATTGCCAGTGGGCATCGCTGAGGCTGGTGCGTGGAACTATGCCTTTATCTATGAGATTGTCCAGCGCCATTTTCCTGACCTGCCGGAGCAGGCACGTCAGATCGGCCGTGCTCAGGCACGGCGTGCTCTGGTGTCCCGGTACCTGGATAATGTGGTGGCCGCGGACCGCGAGATGATCAGCCGGGTGTTCCATGTGCTTGGTTGGACCCCGACCGAGCTGGAGCGCACGATCAATGCCCTGCTCCAGGAGCAGGTAGTCGTGGAGGCACAGATTCCAGGCCTGGAGCTGTCTCT
>JAOAAG010000405.1 GCA_026418995.1 Anaerolineae bacterium | reverse complement strand
AGATGTGTATAAGAGACAGGGATCGTACAGGCCCAGCTCAAAGGTATGGGCAGCCGGGGCATCTGATGGCGGTATCAGCCGGTGGAGCTGCACAAAGATATCGCCCGGCTGTAACGTGAGCGGATCCACCCACAGCCAGTCGTCCCCGGCGATGAAGTTTCCCTCTGCGCTCAGCAGGTGGGTGAAGATGACCAGGCGCGGCCCGCTGTATACCCCTGGGGGAGGCGGATGGGCGATGATCGGCATCGGGGGCAGATCAAGCGGCCTGTCAACCCTCCACGTGGACAGGAAAGCCCGCCCCTCATCTGCCGGTACCGGATGCACTGCCAGGAGCGTCAGCCCGTTGGAAAAGTGCACCGGCTGCAGGTTAGACGGCGGCGGCGTTGCCGTCCGGAATAGCCTCAGCCCCAGCGGCAGCGATGAGGTAGCCTCATCCGGCACCAGGAAAGCGGCGATCTCGGGTGACGGTTGTGGCCACGAGGTAAGCAGCACCAGGGCCGCTTCGGCGCTGCCGGTCCAGACCAGAGCGCGTGTGGGATTGAAGAGCCTGATCGCGATATCCTCGCGTTGCGTATCCACCTGCAGAGCCAGTCGGTCCCACGGGCCCATCAGGCCGCTGCCAATCGCAATATCTGTGATCCCATGATGAGCGTCCAGATAGCGGGAGGCCGCGCGATAGTCGGCGCGGTACAGAAAGCGCACCATGTCGGCTGCTGGCCAGACAACAAAGTAGTCGCGTAGGTCACGAAAAGCGTTCACACCGATGAGGAGCCCCACCAGTCCCCAGCGCATCAGCCCCCACAGCCGCCGACCTGCCCCACCCGGCTTGTCCCCTGCCAGGACGCTTAACACCAGCGCCACCAGCATGTACACAACGGGCATCGCGACTATGGTGTGGCCCAGGCTGGCAGCCGGAATACTGAGAAACGCAGGTAGCAGCCCTAGCCCCAGCCAGAGCAGAGCAAAGAAGTAACGGGACTGCCGCCAACGATAGAGGGACACCGCGACGCCGGCCCAGAACAAGGCTGCACTCAGCGGGTGGAACACCGGTCGGTTAGAGATATTATAGAGCCATTCCGGGTCACCGGTGGCGTGGAACATTCCCAGCGTAGTCAGGGTATACTCCAGCAGCGGACGCGGATTGCCCTTCCTCAGCTCATGGATGGGTAAGGCCAGCTCATCCAGGCGGGCATCCGCCCCGATGCCCCGGATAGCCGCCTCGCTCCGCCCCTGCGCAATGGCGATAGCCATAGGTAGCGTCAGCACTCCCGCGAGCACCAGCGCTATCAGCGCTCTGCGCCAGAAGCTGCCGGAACGCTCGCGGTGAAATAGCACCAGATAGAGGCCGAAGAGGATGATGAGTACAGGAAGCAGCCGGGCGGCAGTGTAGGTATAGAGAGACGCGGTCAGAGCAATGCCTGCCCATACCCCCTGCCTGTAGCCCGTGCCTTTGCGCCATAGCATATCCAGGGTGAGCAGGGCCAGCGGTGGAAGGCCTGCGTGGCGCAATCCCATGCGGCTGTACATCAGCGACCACATAGACATCGCCACCCCCAGTGAGGCAAGGACGGCTACCGTGTCCCCGAAGAGGCGCCGGGCCAGGGCAAAGGTCAGGGCCACGGTGAGAGTACCGCAGGCCACGGAAAGGATATGCCCGCTCAGTACGTTGAAACCCCACAAAGCGTGCACACCAGCATGGAGATAATGGTAGAGCGGCTCGTGGCCAGAGGCGCCGGAGAAGTAGAGCGGAAACCGCCCTTCTAATACCTCGCCAGACAAGACATGGATGTCTATCAGCTCATCATCGCGCCAGCCAGGAGGCACATCCTCCAGGTAACACAAGCGCAACCCCCACGCCAGCAATATCACAGCTACCGCCAGCCATCGGCTTATTCTACCCTGGTCAGTACGTATCCTTACCTCTGGAGAGGCCATGGTGCTCACTTGCTTATCACCTCGATGGATGCCAGGATGATACGATTGTCTATCGCCACACCATCCCGTATCACCGGCAGACGTTCACCGTCCACCAGTCCGTACAGCCCTACCTCGATCTGGTAGTGCCCCGGGGGCGCATCGGGGGCGACAGGGATGGTGTACGGGTCAGCAATGACTGTGCCAGGCAACCATATTGTGGTGGGCATCTGTCCGTTGACCGGCTCGTTATCCTGTTGCCCCCACAGGAAATTGCCCAGTGTCGCATTATATTGCTCACCCAAAAGATGTGTGAAGACCTTGTAGCGCAGTGGAACGGGCGCATCAGCCTGCCAGTAGAGCGTTAATTCCACCCGCCCGCCAGGCGCTACCACTGTCTGCTGCAAATCGTAGCCCACCAGGCGGATATGCTCACCCAACCGCACGTCAAGTGGGTGAGAGATCGAGGCAGCATCAACGGGCTGTACCGCTACCGTGAACCTGCGCGGCACAATGGTGAACCGGCCTACATCCTCCTCTCTATCGCCGGCCACCACGACAACGCGATACTCTCCACACCCCAACTCGGGGGTCAGCGGCAGGTCAATTTGCTGACGGGTAGGCCCCTGCGAGGCCGCTACCGGCGCGGGAGCGACAACCTCTTTCGCTATTGTCCCATCAGCCTTCCGCAACCGTACTGTCACCGCGCTGGTCGGAGGAGTGTACCAGTACAGAAACAGATGGAGCGTGCTGCCACTCTGATAGCGCGTGAGAGGGAACTCAGCCTCCAGCGGTCGGGTGTGCAGGGACGCGGCACCCGGGGCGAGATCGCGGATGGTCACGGCCCGTGCTGGGGTGCGGGCATACAGGTACAGGGCGTTCTCCCCGAAACGCCATTCTTGCGCCGCGCTAGCTCGCTCCCTCAGCCAGTGGAGCACTCTGCCATACGGATCGGTGCGTTGTGCATCGGGGGTCGCTACCACCCACACCGCCTGTGACCTCTCCCACACCGGCGCCACGTACTGCGCGATCAGCGCCTCGTCCACCATCGCTCCATATGGAATCTTGTCCCACGAAGCAGCGTAATGAGCAGTGAACACGGGCCAGTCCTTATCGGTGTGGAGAAGCACGCTATCGCCAGGATGGCGATGGGCCAGCAGGGTGAGTGCCACGGAGACATAATCGTCGCGCCTGGCACGGGCCGGGAAATAGTAATCGGCCAGCCCGCTCAGAGCAGCAACCAGCACCAGCGAGCTGCCCGCCATAGCGAGCCTGGGCTGCCCAGAAGACAGCCCAGCTAACGCCCATCCCAGGAGCGTGTAGAAACAGACGGAGAGCGGCAGCAGATAGCGGGGCGCCAGACGGGGGGCGTAGTAGAGATGTATGGGCAGAGACACGACATATACGACCAGCGCCGGCAGGATCAAACCCCATACCAGCAGCGCCAGCCCTCCCCGCTGCACGGGGGAGCTGAGAGAACGCCGTAAGCAGTAGAGGCCAAGAGCCAGCATCCCCCATACAGCCACCGTCAGCGGCGCGTAAGCCTCCAGGTTGACGGGCACCCCAATAGCCAGCATGGTGGCATACAGCCGGATGAAGAACTCAGGCGAGAACGGTTCAGCCGTAGACCAGGTGGGCATACGAGGAAGGGCGTAGACTAACCAGGGGATATACAGTACGGCAACAGCAACCTGGGCGGTGATCCAGTTCGTCAGCAGGTGACCTGGGCGGCCTCGCCGTGCCCACACCAGCGGGAAAGCGAGATTGACAATCAGAGGAAGGGATACCGTCAGGTAAAGGCTCCACAGCCCGGCGGCCACTGTCAGCACGTAAGCTAGCCACGGCCCCCTGGCGGCGGGACGCTTCCACATCTGCACTGCTGCCCACAATGCACCAGTAGACAGTGTGGCAGCGAAGACGTACATACGCATTTCCTGGGACCAGGAGATAGCAAAGCGGGAACAGGTGAGCAGCAGAGCGCTGAGCAAACCGGCTCTCTTCCCTCCCAGGGTGCTTCCCAGGCCGTAGATAGCTGCCACTCCCAAGGTGCCGGCAAGCGCAGAGGGGAAACGCAGCACCACCTCCCCTTCGCCAACGAGTGCCCGCCAGCCCCGCATCAACAGGAAATACAGGGGCGGGTGCACATCATGGGCCGTCCAGTGGACAATCTCCCTGAGAGAGGCACGGGCAGCCCAGATGGTTAACCCTTCGTCCCACCAGATATTATGCTCGGCCAGCTCATATACCCGCAGGCCAAACGCCAGGAGCAGGATGATCAGAACCAGGAGATACCTGTTCATAGCCGTGGACTGCCCCGTAGCCCCCGCGTTATACAGGAGCTGCTGGCGGCATGGCCCGCTTATGGGCAGAACGGTTGATCATAGCCAGCACCTTTTCCAGCACCGCCGGAGCAATATCTGAGGTCTCGCCTTGCTCAAGGGCCAGGAGCACCCGGTCCAGCTCCCGATAGGTGATGCCCATTTCCCCCTCGTCGGTCTGGCCAGGCCAGAGGCCAGCGGTCGGTGGACGCTCGATCACCTGCTGAGGCACCCCCAGTGCCCGCGCCAGCTCCCACACCTGGGTCTTGTAGAGGTTGCCCAGCGGGAGTAAATCCGCCCCGCCGTCGCCCCATTTTGTGAAGTAACCGACACTCAGCTCTGTCCTGTTTCCCGAACCCAGGACCAGGTAGTGGCGAGACTGGGCAAGGTAATAAAGTGCAATCATGCGCAAACGGGGCTTGATATTAGCAGCGGCCAACCGGTTATCCGACTCAGGGAGTGCGGCGATCAGCGCCTGGTAGGCCGCATCAAGGCCGACGGTGACAGTGGGAATGCAGAACGTCTCGGCTACCAGGTGCGCCAGCCGTAAGTCCTCTGGCTGGGAATGGCAGGGCAGCAAGGCACCGAGCGTACGCTCCGCTCCCACTGCCCGTGCCGCCAGTGCGGCGACACAGGCCGAGTCCACTCCTCCGCTCAATCCGAAGACAAAGCCAGCGGCTCCGGCGGTATGTAGCCGCTCGCGTAGCCAGGCTGTAATACGATCTATGGGTGACACGTGCGTCCCCTCAGACGAGGCGTGCGACTACCTCTACCCCATTGAGCGCCATGTGGTAGAGAAAAATACGATGCAACAGGTCGCCATCGTGGGGCATACTTCCCAGCTCCAGCGCCGTCCTCACTGGCAGGTCGTAGGTCTGCACACAATCGGCGGGGACGATCACGCGCGTTTCCTTCCGACCGGCCAGATTGGCCCGTAGCCGCAGGTCGAGCGCCAGTTGATATACGCAGATGTCAGTGCAATCGCCCACCACAATGAAGGTAGTAAGCTCCGGATGCGCCTGGAGCCAGGCTTCGAGCCCAGTACCGAGCATAGAGCTGGTAGTGTTTTTGGGGAACACAACAAAGCTCTCGGCAAAGGGCAGGGTACTGAGCTCCTCCACCGTCTCGCCCTCCACAGAACCGGCCAGACAGTGCGGGGGGTACGCGGAAAACTCGACCGCCTCAGGCGTATGTGCGTCCTGAGTGAGCACGAAGTGGCGCACTCCAAGTTCATAGGTACGCCTGAATAACCTGGCCACCGCAGGCACGACACCGGCTATACGTGGACTGGCCAGTGGTCCCACCGTGGTGAAACCCTTAATCAGGTCCACTGATAGCACCGCTACCTGTTCTGGCCGGGCAACAACTTTCTCCAACTCCAGCTCCGGGAGACCAGCTTCCCACCCGGACAACCATTCAAGAAAGGACTGTTCCAAATTCATAACGACCTCCTTCCAGCGTAAGGGTTAGCACATGGAGAGGCCGGAGGCAGGATGCCGGAAACAGGCACATCCTGATTCTCCCTTTGCCTCTTGTCCCGTCTCGACCTCGTAAATATATATCCTGGGGATAGCTTTGTCAAGAAGGCTGGCAGCGTTTAAGCTCAGCCACAGCATCCGGCCGGAAACGATAGAGCCTGACCGGGCGCCCGCCCTCGCTCCGGTAAGCGCCGGTCGCCTCGATGATCCCCCCGGCAAGCAGGTTGCGACGGAACACACGCCTGTCCAGTTCCCTGCCGAGGATCGCTTCATAAGTGGCCTGGAGCTCCCTCAGCGTGAACGTCTCCGGAAGCAATGCGGAGGCTATGGCAGTATGTCCCAGTTTATAGCGCAGCTTCTGTAGAGCACAGGTCAGTATTTTCGCGTGATCGAAGGCCAGGGGAGGCAGGTTGTGCACAGGCCACCACTGTGCTGCGGAGGCGTCGGAGCCAGCACGCAGAGGGGAAGCTGCAGACGGCAGCAGAGCCAGGTAGGCTACCGTGATCACGCGCCCCCTCGGGTCACGGCCTATATCACCGAAGGTGTAGAGCTGTTCCAGATACACGTCGCGCAGGCCGGTCTCCTCCTCAAGCTCGCGCCATGCTGCTGCTTCCAGCGCTTCACCTATGTCCACAAAGCCTCCGGGAAGCGCCCACATGCCTGCGAAAGGTGCGTTCTTGCGCCTGATAAGCAGTACCCGCAATTCATAGTTATGCAGTGCGAAGACGATGACGTCTACGGTCACCACGGGACGAGGGTGATCTTCGTATGGCATTTACACGCTCCCATGGGTAGATACACATCGAAAGGCAAGAGCTCTCGCCCGGTTGCCCAACTCTTAGAAGGCTGCCTGAAAGTGCCAGCCCGATGGCAATGACATACCACTGCTGCAAAGCAAGCACCCTGAGCCTGGCTTCGGCGGCTCAGTCGAGCCGTCAAAGGGTGAAGCCGTTATCCTTCGACAGGCCAGGAGAGTATCGCGGCCCACGGATCAGCAGTTACGCAACAAGCTTACCAGACATCTATTGGTTTTGCATTGGAATCTCATCAGAATCTCGTCATAGTTGTATGGCGGCTGGCCTGTCACCAGGCTGAGTAGTCACGTAGTCAGAAACATAGCGGACTCCACGAGAGCACGAAGACTTTTAGCATTCGTTGTGCTCTTCGCGCTCTCTGCGGTTAGATTCGCGGCCTTGTAGGGGTGGACAAAACGGTCCGCCGGTCTTTGCACTATAGAATTATTCAAGAATGGCATGAACATAGGGGGGTCCCGAGCTGTGCGGG
>JAOAAG010000358.1 GCA_026418995.1 Anaerolineae bacterium | reverse complement strand
GGGCTCTACAACACGGTAGGCTTTAACGACGATACACGTGCTTTTCCCTCTATCCCGGCCCGCCATGATGTGTGGCGCCGTGCCAGTGCCAACTGGGTCGCTGGACTGGTCGCGCGTGGCATTGTGAGCATGGATGCGGCGCGGGAGATGGTGTGGGAGCTGGCTTACGGCCTGGCGAAACGAGCATACCGGTTCGACCAATAACCACAGAGAATGCCGGCAGGTTACCGATGGTGTACGCTGCGGAGCTCTTCTATTTTCAGGATCAACAGGACTTCCCATTTCAACGCGCAGTGCTGGTTACGGCCAAGACCATAGCGCGGTGGTGTACCCATTTTCAGGCCCGGTTAATCGCTCCTGGAAAGAAACAGGCAGCCGGAGAAAAGCAGGGAAGACTCCCGGACGCTCCAGCAGAAAGGGAAGCGTTTGTGACCGAACTGGTGCAGTGGCTTTTTGCGCACTCGGTTGTTGAAGAGCTGTTCTGCCTGCTCCTGGATGATGAGCCTGTACCGCGCGCAGGCAAAGTTGCTAAATTTGACCACCACGATGATACATGCTGCTGGTTGCTCAACCTGAGCGAGAGCGAATTTGCTGACCTTCAGAACGCCTGGAGGGAAAACGACCTGCCCTCCGACCTGTTCTATCCGGTGCAGGAGATGATCTGTATCCCATATCCTGGACATGGCCTGAAGCCGAGAGTGCTGCGGCTTCTGGGGGTACGGAAGTGCTATACGCCTGCCCAATGGCGCACAAGAGGGTTACATGCTGCGTCCAGCACACTTGAATCAGGAGGAGCACGTGCCTGACAACACCCGTTTAGTCGAGGCCCTCGAGGGGATCGCCAAAGTGAATCCCCGGACGATTCAGGGAGTCCATGCTACCATCCTCTTTGACCTCACCGGTGAGGAGGGCGGCAAGTGGACACTGAGGATCGAGGACGGCGCAGCAAGGCTGGAAGAAGGCGAGACCACCTCGCCTGAGATGACCGTTTCGGCAAATGCCCAGGATTTTCTGGCCATCCTGGACGGTAGCCTGAATCCGGTGGTAGCCTTTATGCAGGGAAGGCTCAAACTGAGCGGCGATATCTCGCTGGCGATGTATCTCCAGAGGCAGATGGAGTCCCAGCAGGTTAACTACGACGAAGCAAAGGTACCGGAGTATACCCTGCCCGATCCGCTGCGCTTCCCCGACGGCACAAGGGTCACGGATGCCCACACATGGTTTACGAGACGCCGGCCTGAAATCCTGCGTTTGTTCGAGCAGCACGTCTACGGCCAGATGCCGGGGCGCCCACAGGACATGACCTTTCGCGTGACCTCGGTGAACACCGCGGCGCTCGGTGGGATAGCCACACGCAAAGAGGTGACCGTCCAGTTCACCCGTGACGAGGATGGCCCGCATATGGAGCTGCTCATATACTTACCTAACGTCTCTCCCCGTCCGGTGCCCATTTTCGTCGGGTTGAATTTCTGTGGTAACCACGCTATCCATCCCGATCCAGGCATTACACTGTCGAGGGCCTGGATGCCGGACAGTGAGGAGTACCGCGTAGTCGGCAACCGCGCGACGGAGGCCTCACGTGGCACGTGCGCCCGCCGCTGGCCGGTCGAGCGTATCTTGGAGCGGGGGTATGGCCTGGCCACCGCTTACTACGGCGACCTGGACCCGGATTTCGACGACGGCTTCCAGAACGGTGTCCATCCGCTCTTCTATCGGGCAGGACAGTCGCGGCCCGCTCCAGATGAATGGGGCGCTATCGGTGCCTGGGCCTGGGGGCTGAGCCGGGCGATGGACTACTTTGAGACGGACGAGGAGATTGATCACCGGCGTGTGGCCGTGCTGGGGCACTCACGCCTGGGCAAGACGGCACTGTGGGCCGGCGCCCAGGACACACGCTTTGCACTCGTGATCTCGAATAACTCTGGCTGCGGCGGGGCAGCGCTCTCCCGCCGGCGCTTCGGCGAGACGGTCAGGCTGATTAACGAGAGATTCCCGCACTGGTTCTGTGAGCACTTCAAGCGCTACAACGACCGTGAGGACGACCTGCCGGTGGATCAGCATATGTTACTGGCCCTGATCGCCCCACGTCCGGTTTACGTCGCTAGCGCGGCGGAAGACCTCTGGTCCGACCCGCGCGGCGAGTTCCTGGCCGCCCTCCACGCCGCTCCCGTGTACCGGCTGCTGGGCACCGACGGGCTGGCTGCCGACGAGATGCCCGGGCTGAACCACCCGATGATGAGCACCATCGGCTACCACATCCGGCCAGGCGGGCACGACCTGACTGATTACGACTGGGAGCGCTATCTCGATTTCGCAGACCTGCACTTACGAGGTGGGGGAGAATGACCGGGGTCTATCCGTGCTCCCGTGTCGAGGTTGATGGGACCGCATATAGCCTGGCCCGTGCCGCCGACGGCCGGAAGGTGCTGATTGTCCGGGGTAATGTTCAGGGCTTTGCGGGCGAGCGTCAGGGCGAGGCACTGGTCTGCCCGCTCACGCCGGCCAACGCTGCTGCGCTGCGCTCGCGCCTCCCCTGGCTGCGCCCCACACTACTGGGCTTACAGCCTTCTTTTGGCTTCGGCGACCGCTTGGGCCTGGCAACGCCGGGGCATGTGCGAGCATTACGAGGCGCGTTATGCGGGAGCGTCGCGGCGCTGCGTCCCTGCTTTGCCCAACAATCGGTACGGGAAAATACGCGCACCGGGCGTACCCCGCAGCAGGTGCTCGACGACGCGATGTGGGGGCTCTTCCAGGAAGGCTGGCGCGGCCCCTGGGGTGCCGATGCCGATCACCTCAAGACACCTGAGGAGGCGGACGCCTTCATTGCTGCCGGATACACGTTTTACACGGTGGACCCCGGCGAGTACGTGGACAACAGCGCCACGACGGCCCCTCCTGAGGCCATCGCCGAAAAAGTACGGACGCTCCCCTGGGACGAACTGGAGGATACGCCCCGAGATATGGAACTCCGTTACCTGGAGCGTCCTCTTGAGCTGGAGAACTCGGTGCTCGCCTTCGACCTTCCGCCATTACATCGCGCGGCGGCCAAGTACGGGCGGGCCATCGCGCACACAGCCCGGATGTACCGCCATCTCGCCGCGCGCCTGGGCGAAGGCCGGTTCGAGCTCGAGGTCTCGGTAGATGAGACGGAGACCCCCACCTCACCGGAGGAGCACCTGTACATCGCCGGCGAGTTGAAGCGACTGGGAGTGCGCTGGGTGAGCCTGGCACCGCGCTTTGTGGGCCGCTTCGAGAAAGGCGTGGATTACCTCGGTGATCCCGAGGTATTTGCCACCGAGTTCGCCCGCCACGTCGCCATCGCGCAGGTGATGGGACCGTACAAGCTCAGCCTGCACTCGGGCTCCGACAAATTCACCGTGTACCCCATCATTGCGCAACTGGGCAGGGGGTTGGTACACGTCAAGACCGCCGGGACAAGCTACTTGGAAGCGCTGCGGACGGTGGCTCAGGTGGATCCGGCCTTTTTCCGTGAGCTCCTTGGCTGCGCCCGCATGTGCTATGAGCGCGACCGCGTGTCTTACCACGTCTCGGCACACCTGGCGCATGTTCCCGCTCCCAGAAGCCTGGACAGCGTCGCGCTCCTGGGTCTGTTCGAGCAGTTCGACGCCCGACAGGTCCTGCACGTGACCTTCGGTTCGGTACTGGAACGCTTCGGTGAGCGTCTGCTGGCCACGCTGCGTGTTTATGAAGAGGCCTATTATGCTCACCTAGAAGCGCACTTGAAGCGCCATCTGGCGGCGCTGGCGGGCCGCTGAAGCGGCTACCGTGACATGGGGTTTGACAGGCGCTCCCATCTCCGCGCAGCACGGCGCAACCGCCCGGATGGCTACTTCTGGGGCCTCCGAAGTATAAACCCGTTTTGTCCCCGGTACTTGCCATTTCAGGTGGGGTAAGGTAGAATAGGAACAAAGGGTGGAGGGTTTCAGGAGGGTAACATGTCCTTCTCGTATGAGTGGGCAAGACAGGAACTGCTGGAAGAGCGGGCTAAACTGATGGCCCAGTTGGAAAGCCTCGACTCGGTCGAATACGAAAATATCGGATATCGCAACCACATCGCCGACGACGCCACGGAAGCCTTTGAGCAGACCGTGGGGGTGGCCCTGAAGCGTAAGGTCGAGGCCACACTGGAAGAGGTCGAACAGGCCCTGGTCAGGCTGGACAACGGTACGTATGGCCTCTGTGAAGCCTGCGGCGCCAGAATTGACCGGGCCCGCCTGGAAGCGCTACCCTACGTGAGATATTGCCTGGAGTGTCAATCCCGTAAGGAAAAGGCCGGCGCGAGGACAACGCCTTGAAACAACGACGACCCGATGTGCTGGTGCTGCTGATCGTGGCGGCGCTGGTGGTGCTCGCCGACCAGATTACCAAGCGAATGGTAACTGCCTGGCTGGGCGAGGGGGAGTCCCGCGAGTTGCTCCCTTGGCTAACCCCCATTTTCCGCATCACCCACGTGACCAACACCGGAGCCGCTTTCGGCCTGCTGCCCGAATGGGGGGATCTGTTCGTCGGCGTCGCGATAGTCGTTATCGCGACTATCTTTGTCTACTACTGGCATATGACGGACGGGCAGTGGCTGATGCGGATAGCGTTAGGGTTTCAGTTGGGAGGCGCGACCGGCAATCTGATAGACCGCCTGCGCCAGGGGGCCGTGACCGACTTCATAGACCTGAATTTCTGGCCGATGCATCACTGGCCTGTGTTCAATCTGGCAGACAGCGCGATCGTCGCTGGGGTGGTGTTGCTTGTACTGTTGATGTTGTGGGAGGAACAGCGTAGCCGCGCCGGTCGGCAGGTGGTCGGGGATGGCGGAGATAGCTGAGACGCATGCTTTCACCGTGGAGCACATCTATGACGGCGAGCGGCTGGATAAGGTGGTGGTGGCTCTGGTGCCCCAGCTCACCCGCGCGGCAGCACAGCGCTTGATCAAGGAAGGTGAGATCACAGTCAACGGCAGGGTTACCAAGGCGGGCTATCGCGTGCAGGCCGGTGAAACGATTGCGGTGCGGCTCCCGCCTCAACCCCCCACGCAGATCCTCCCCGAGGCGATGCCGCTGGACATCGTCTACGAGGACGCGGCATTGCTGGTGCTCAACAAACCGGCTGGCCTGGTCGTCCATCCGGCGCCGGGACACACCGGGGGCACCCTGGTCAATGGTCTGCTGGCTTATTGCCCTCAGATCGCCGGGGTCGGCGGCCCGGAGCGGGCTGGGATCGTCCACCGGCTGGATAAGGATACCTCCGGCCTGCTCGTGGTCGCCAAAGACGAGGCTACTCACGCGGCGCTGCAAAGGCAGTTCAAGCGACGCGGCGTGTTGAAAACCTACCTGGCGCTGGTCGAAGGCCAGGTGCAGCCACCCGAGGGGATTATTGAGGCCCCCATCGGCCGCGACAGGGTGAGACGGAAACGGATGATGGTGACCCCCAGCGGCAGGGCTGCTCGCACGATCTACCGCGCTCGCGAATATTTCGCAGACCATACCTTGCTGGAGGTGCAGCCGGTCACCGGGCGTACCCATCAGATACGGGTACATCTGGCGTGGTTGGGATACCCGGTCGTGGGCGATGAGGTGTACGGCCACCGCCGCCAGCGCCTGCTCCGGGGACGCTATTTTCTCCATGCCGCGAAACTGCGCTTTACCCACCCGCTCACCGGTGAGGAAGTGGCGCTCGAGGCCCCGCTCCCGCCGGAACTGGCCGAAGTGTTGAAACGTTTGCGCCGTTAACTGATACTCTGGAGGCTGACCGATGCAAGAACCGACGATCGAAATCCTGTCCGAAACCGATAATTTCAGCGTGTGGCGCTCTGAGGAGCCAGACGGTGAGACCACGTATCATCTGGAGCTGGGCTTCGTCACCGTCCATTTCTTCCGCGAGGAGTGGGAGGAATTCCTGAAGTTAATCGCCAATGCAGGAGAAGGGTGAACCAGGCCACCAGGCGCAGGAGCTAGCCAACCGTCTCGCGGCCCGTGTAGCAGAGACACGCGAGAAGCTGCGGCGGATTAAGCCCGGTAAGCTGGCCCTCTACAGCGGGTGTGAGCTGGATGGAGAGGGCAATTTCCGCCTGATCTACTTCGGACGGGAGTATCTTGTCTCGTCCACTGACTTTGTGGTCCGCGAAGCCACGACGGGTAGCCCAGCTTCCCCCTTTGTCCAGAGCTTGCTCCTGACCTACCTGGTCACCGCCGATGGCACAACTCCCTCAGGCCGCTGGGTGAGCTTTCGGGAGCTGCCTGACGGCACATTTTACGTGCGCGCCTTCCAGGGCTACTCCGGCGACCGCCTGGCACGCGAGTTGCATGGAGGGATCGAGGCCTTCCGCAGCGCAGCCAGGGCGCTGGGCGGTCGCCCCTTGAGCCTGGGCGATGCGAGTTACGCCTTTACCGTTCTGCCGCGCGTGAGCCTGGCCCTCGTCTACTGGGCTGGCGACGAGGAGCTACCCTCCCAGGCGCAGGTGCTCTTCGAGGATACGGCCTCGCACTATCTCCCCACTGATGGCCTGGCGATTCTGGGCAGTCAATTGGTCGCGCGGATCCTGAGCGCATCAGCGCATGCAGCCATTCAGTAGCCTTCCTCAACCGGCTGTGCCGGCCTGCCTGTGGCCTGCGCCACGTACAGCCGTTCCCCGGAGGTAGCGGGGCGAAGCTGGGCTACCAGCATCCCCAGCAACATCAGTCCGCAACCGAGGAGCTGCAGGGACGTCAGTTGTTCGCCCAGCAGCAACCATCCGAAGAGGGCAGCCGAGACCGACTCCAGGCTGAGAATGACCGCTGCATCGGTGGGGGGCGCCAGGCGCTGTCCCACTACCTGGAGCGAGAACCCCAATCCCACCGAGGCAATCCCACTATAGACGATAGCTCCCCCCGCAGCCACCAGCCCTTCCACTGAATCACGCCCCAGTATCAATGCCAGGCCCAGGCTCAGCACGCCACACACGGTAAACTGCACCAGCGCCAGCCGTAGCGGCTCGGTTCCGGGCGCTAGCAAGCCGATCAGGATGACGTGGAAGGCCCAGACCACAGCGCAGGCGACGATCCACCCGTCTCCCGGCGCAAGCGCCAGCCGGCCCGGCGAGCTGAGCAGAAACAACCCGCCGGTCGCTAACAGGGAAGCGATCCACGCCGACGGACGCGGCCACCGTCGCCATACCAGGGCCAGCAGCAAGGGAACAAGAACGACGTACAGGCCGGTGATGAAACCAGCTTTGCCGGCGGTGGTAAAGCGCAGGCCTGCCTGCTGCAGGAACGAGGCGCCGAACAGCAGCAGCCCTGCCAGCATCCCACCTCTCCACTCGGCGCGGGTTACCTGGCGTAACCTTCGTACTGTCAGCGGCAGGATGACGAGCGCTCCCAGCAAGAAGCGCGTACCGTTGTACATCAGGGGGGTCAAGTGGGCTGCGGCCACACGCTGGGCGACGAACCCACTCCCCCATATCAGAGCAACAGTGAGCAGAATCAGGTCTGCTTCGATTCGTTCCTTGTGGTTGATCAGGGTGGCTGATGTGGACATAGTGAGGATATTTCCCTATGGTATTGGCTCGCCCTCCAGAGTCCACACGACAACCTCCGGTGGCGAGAGAAAACGTGCGCGTGGCGCCCCCATCCCTTCCATGCCCAACCCCCGGCTGACGTAAAGCGTGGTGCCTTGCTCCTGGTAACGCCCCATCTCGTAGCGTTTCCAGAACACTGAGCTGGTGAGGAGCGCTCCGAAGAAGGGCAATCGGATCTGGCCGCCGTGCGTGTGGCCGCACAGGTACAGGTCCACGCCTGACTCCACCGCCTCTGGCATCACATCGGGCGAGTGGTAGAGCAGCACAGTGAACGCGTCCTGCGGACCAGCATCCAGCAGGTGGTGCAGACGAGCAGCATCCCGCTCCCGGTGCGCAGTGCAGCGCAGCCCCACCAGACGGAGGCGATGGCCGTTCACGCACAACTCCGCGACCGCATCGGACAGCCAGGTAATGGGCAGGCCCGCGAACACGTCCGGCACCACGGACGGGTGATCAACCGGAGGGCTTCCGGTAACAGCATAGATGGGGATATCTGGAGACACCAGAGTACAAAGTCGTTCCAGCAGGTAGCGTGCCCCCGCATAAGTTGACTCATCGTAGACCGACGAGAGCGTAAGGTAATCGCCTGTCATGACTATCACGTGTGGCGCGAGTTCCCGCACCAGCTCAAGCAGACGTTCCTCACGGACGGAGAGACGCTCCACGTGTAAATCGCTGATATGGAGCAGGCGTACCGGCTCGTAGCCGTTCAGCTTAGGTGAGCGGAGCGTCATCCGTGTCACGCCCACGCGGGAGGGTTCAATCCAGGTGGCGTAGAACGCGAGGGCGAAAAGAAACGTATGCGCCAGGAAGCACCCGGTCAAAGGAGGCCAGCCCTGCTCTCGACCAGCGACACCCCATCCCGCGTTGACCAGAGCGCGGACGAGTGCCAGGCCCACGAGCGGCGGGGTCACAGGGCCATAGGAGCGCCTCAGGTGGGGAAGTAACGCCAGGCTCACCCCGTCAGCGACAGTGAAAGCGAACAGGAGCAACGCGGCCGGCAGCCAGAGTTTTCCCCAGGGCAGGGAGGCCGCTACTGCCAGCGCTATACCTGGTGGAATCAGTGCCCCCGCTGGCACCCGGCTCAGCGTATCCGAGGCGACGATGGCCTGGTGCAGCCAATTGGGGCGATAGTCGGGGAGATCGCTCGGGCGCGTGGATGGCTCAGGCAAGGCCATGCTCCCTCAGCAGGGTGTGTAGCAGGTCAGGAACGTCGGTCATGATAGCTTCCACACCGAGCGCCAGGAGTCGCCGCATCTCATCGGCGTCGTTTACAGTCCAGGTATGCACCCAATACCTGTGCCTTCGCGCCCAGCTCATATAGGAGGCGGTCACCATGCTGTGCTGCGGATGGCGAGCCTCATGGGGAACAAGTGGCGCTAGCCAGGCACGGCGCAGAGGCAGGGGGAGGTCAGGGGCATAAAGCAAACCGACGGGCAGGTGGGGGGACAGTCTCTTGACCCGGCGCAGCGACAAAGGGTTGAACGAGGAAAGGAGCACACGCCCCTGCCGTGCCGGGCCATAGCTTTCGAGGAGAGAGACCACAGCGCGTTCCAGCCCGTTATCCCTCAGCGTGGTAGTCTTCAGCTCGATGTTAATGAGCAGGCTCTCCCCTACGGCTTCCAGTACTTCCTCCAGCGCCGGAATGCGCTCTCCTGCAAAGGCAGGGCTGAAAGATGTGCCAGCGTCGAGGCGCTTAAGCTCGGCCACCGTCATCTCGCATACCCGTCCGCTGCCGTCGGTCGTGGCATCCACGGTAAAGTCGTGGATGACCACCGGAACGCCATCAGCGGAGAGATGGACGTCGCACTCGATGCCGTCGGCGCCAAGCTGAGCGGCCATTTTGAATGCCGCCAGCGTGTTCGGCGGCGCCACGAGACTAGCCCCACGATGAGCAATGTTAAGCCCCCTGTCACCCCATCGCTTCATCGCTAAATCTCGACGAAGTAAGCCTCGCAGGCCCGGTCAATCAGGTCCTTGCTCAGTGTTGGCGGGACGTTCAGATAACGGGCAGTATCTATCAACTGGTCTATGATGTCGCGGGGATGGCAGGCTCGCTTGGGGCGGTTACGTTTCAGGTAATGTTCCTGAATCAGGTAGGCCAGTCCCTGCTCGTCGTAAGGCACTCCTTTGGCCTGGCACACACGGCGGAAAATTTCGCGGTACTCTTCCCAGGTGGGGTCCTCGATCTCGATCTTGTGGCGGATACGCCGCAGAAAGGCTTCGTCCACCAGGTCGCGCGGAGCCAGGTTGGTCGAGAAAACGATCAGCACATTGAACGGTATCTCGATTTTGCGGCCAGTGTGTAGCGTCAGGTAATCTACTCGCTTTTCCAGGGGGACGATCCAGCGGTTGAGCAGATCGCGCGGGCGTACCTGCTGTCGCCCGAAGTCGTCTATGAGCAGCATGCCGCCGTTCGCTTTCATCTGGAAGGGCGCCTCGTAGTATTTGTTATTGGGGTCGTACACCAGGTCCAGTGTCTCCAGTGTGAGTTCACCGCCAGTGATGATGACCGGGCGTTGGATGCGCACCCAGCGCGGGTCAACGTTGCGCTCGGGCGGGGCGTCGGCCGGCACGTGGTTAACGTTGTCGAACACCCTGATCACATGCCCGCCTACCTCCACCGCATAGGGAATGTACATCGCGTCGCCCAGGATCATCTTGCCGATGGCTTCGGCAATCGCGGTCTTGCCGTTGCCAGGATGACCAAAAAGGAAGATGGAACGGCCTGAGTTCACTGCCGGCCCAAGCCTGGCGAAGGTCTTTTCGCTAATGACCAGATGGGCAAGGGCCTGGCGCATGGTGCGCTGATGGACGACGATATCACTGACCGATTGCCGCTGGATGGCAATCGTGTAATCCTCAAGTGTGACGGGGGCCGGGCCGGCGTAGTTGCTTCGTTCGAGCGCCTCGCGTGCCACGGCACGCCCCTTCTCAGCAATGACGTACTGATAGGAGGACTCGGCGAAGCCGCTGGTCCCCCTGACCTCACACAACTTCTCGCGTTTGAGGAACTCCAGCACCTGGTCCACAACGCCGGTGTAGGGAAGCTTCATCGCCTCGGCAATCTCGCGGCCCTGGAGGCTGCCCTCGAAGTACAGAATCTTGATCGCCAGATCGCTCAGGAAGCCCATCCCCAGCCCGGTTTCCTGGATCGAAGTCGGGGCTGGCGGGACAAAACGGGATGACATAGTAGCAGTAGCGGTGGCAGATGGTGGCGTCCGCTGGGCCATAACACGCTCCTGTGCTGACAGATACAGGTGGCTGGTGGTCCACCCTGGTAGAATTATACTACAACTGGTGGAAGGGACCAAGTGGTCGTCATCCACTTACGTCACCATGTTACCGATGCGTCTGATTCTGCCACAGTACTTGACACTCCCTTTCTTTGCCCTATAATCAGTGCGACCTGACACAGAGGCGAACAGTCTGGACGGACGGGAGGTACAGATTCAGCCTATCCTTTCACAGACTTGGCAGTTTCCACAAACGGATTATCCAAACCTGTGGCTACGCCTGCTCCGGTTTGCCAACCGTGTTTCCCGACCTGCGGAAGGTGAGTGGATACGATGACACGACTGCTCTGCGTAAGATCCTTCATCCACGCTATCCGGGCTACCATACTCCTCACCTGGCTATGGGGAATGCTTCCTACCTGTGGGTGTGTCTCGGATCCCCTGCCTCCCGGGACACCCGCCGGCACAGTCTTTGCCAATGCGACCACCGCTACTTCTCCTTCCGCACGCCCGGCCACCTCTCCTCACAGAGCTACGCCATCGCCCACGGCGCTCCCTGCCACCCCGACCCGGCCGCCGACCAGCACGCCACGCCCCTCAGTTACGCCGACCCGGCCGCCGACCGACACACCGCAGCCTACTGCCACCTCGACCAGGCTGCCCACTGATACGCCGCAACCTACCGCTCCCCCGACTGAGATGCCCACCGCTACCCCTGCCATCCCCACCTCAACGTCTGTGCCACCCACCGCTCAGTCCTCTTTTGTTCCTCTCCCTCCGCCAGGCCGGACTTTCGCTACCCTGGATGAATTCTGGAACGGGACGGCGTGGTGGGAACTGGAGGCTTTCGATGTCGGCCTGCCCGTGGGCGAGTCCGACACCGTTTACCGGGGCGGCGGCGAGTTCTGGTCCTACCTGCATGCCAGCTTCCAGTCAGCGGGGGTGCTGGATCAGTGCGGAGACCCTGTCCCCTTCCCTGGCTGTGTGACACTCTGGAAAAGCTACGACGGCGGGCTGCACTTTACGCTGGAGAATCCCCGTTGCCTGTTTCCCTGTCTTTCGTGCCCGTGTCAGGCCAGGGACCACACCCATCAGCAACAATACCCGCGTGTCTTCTTCGACTCCGACCGGGCCTACATCGTTTATGAGTGGGGAGCGGGCACCTATATGCGCACCTCGCGCGACGGCATCCACTGGTCCGGCGAGGTGCACGTCCCGGGCACCGGCCAGTGGTTCGCGGATCAGAACAGGCCGTGTAGCGAGGCAGAGTCCATCGGCGAGCACCCCAATATCTACAACGAAAAGGAGTACGGCGATTGCCTGGTGGGCGCACCACCTGGCATTTACGTGGAAGGTGACCTGTTATACGTCTTCGTCGGCCTGGGACGCGACCCCGGTCACATGGGGTGTCTCGTCGGGAATAAGTATGCCGGGGCCAGAGGATTGCGCAAGTGCGCCTCCAACCCGCTCTTCGGCGCTGAAAACGGCTACGGGCCGCTGGACGCATTCGGGGCGGCGGCTAACCCCTATTTCGAGTTCCGTACCATCTCCTCGGCTGATGTAGTCCGTGTCGGCGACCGCTATTACATGGCCTATGAGGGGGTGCGCGGCCCCAGTAATCCCACCGTCGTTGATGACCAGTTCGGCCTGGGGTTCGCCCGCAGCGTCGGCCCGGCCATTGATGGCCCCTGGGAGAAGTTCCCCGGCAACCCGGTGCTGATGGATGTGGCGAACAACTGGGGCATCGGCCATGCCGATATGGTGATCGTGGGCCCCGCGACCTACCTTTATACCGCCACCTCCCAGACGACGCGGGGCAGATACGTGTTGGTAAAATAGGCAGGAGGCAGGATGAGACCATCTATCCATCATATTGCCATCGCGGTGCGTGATATGGATGCGGCATTAGCGCTTTATGGCGAAGCACTGGGGCTTGAAGTCAGCGCACGCCGTGAGGTGCCGGAGGAGGGAGTGGAGATCGCTTTCCTGCCCGCCGGCGATGGGGAGATCGAATTGATCCGCCCTCTGGATACAGCAAACAGCGTGGCCCGTTTCCTGGAAAAGCGAGGGGAGGGGCTGCATCACATCTGTCTGAAAGTAGCCAACCTCGAAGAAGCGCTGGAGCGCCTGCGCCGGGCCGGAGTGAGGACCATTGGGGAGCCGCGTACCAGTGCCGCAGGCACCCGTTATATCTTTCTCCACCCTCTCTCAACCCGGGGGGTGCTGATCGAGTTGTACGAAGAGCGCTGAAGTGCCTATCCAGATACTGCCGGAGGAAATAGTCTCTCAGATTGCCGCTGGCGAGGTCGTCGAGCGCCCCTCGTCGGTGGTCAAGGAGCTGGTCGAAAACAGCATAGACGCCGGGGCACGCGAGATACGGGTCGAGGCACGCGCGGGCGGGAAACGGTATATCCGTGTCAGCGACGACGGCTGTGGTATCCCTGCCGCGGAGGTCGAGCTGGCTTTCCGTCGCCACTCGACCAGTAAGCTGACCTCAGCAGCGGACCTGGCACGCATCACCACTCTGGGTTTCCGGGGCGAGGCGCTGGCCTCCATCGCTGCCGTGAGCAGAGTGACCTGCGAGACGCGGGCGGCGGATGAACCGACGGGCACATTGCTCCGCCTGGAAGCCGGGCAGATCGTGATGCGGCGCGAGAGTGGTCGTCCGCCGGGGACCAGTGTAACCGTGGAGGACCTCTTTTTCAACATGCCAGCACGGCGTAAGTTTCTGCGCGCCGATCGCACCGAACAGGGGCACATTGACGCCTGGTTGACCAGGTACGCGCTGGCCTATCCAGAGCTGCGCTTCACGCTGATCCAGGATGGGAAAGAGGTCTTCCGCTCGCCTGGGAGTGGCCGCTTGCGCGACGTGCTGATCGCGGTGTATGGCCTGGAGGTCGGAGCTGCGGCACTTGAGATCGCCCCTTCCGCCGGGGCTGCCGAAGAGGAGGTCATGGTGTATGGCTTCGTCAGCCCGCCCTCGCTCCACCGGGCTAACCGTGGCTACATCACGATCTTCGTCAACGGGCGCTGGGTACAGGACACATTGCTCAGCTATGCCATTGTTCAGGCCTACCACACCCTGCTCCCGGCCGGCCGCTATCCACTGGCCGTGGTGATGGTCAGGCTGCCGCCGGAAGAGGTGGATGTCAACGTCCATCCGGCGAAGTCAGAGGTGCGCTTCCGCGATGGGGATATGGTGTTCCGCGCGGTGCAAAAAGCGGTACGGCGCACACTTTCAGAACAGGCCACTCAGGCACTCCCCTCCCCTTACCTTGCCCGGCCCGTCCCTCCGAGCAGGGAGCAGGACGAGGCGCGCGAGGTGAGAAGGGAGCGCCTGGCCGCTCTGAGCACCGAGCAGATGCGCCTCGACCTCCCATCACGTGGGCTGGAGGTCAGGACACGGTTGCCGCCGCTACGTGTGGTGGGCCAGGTGAGCGCGACCTACATCGTGGCCGAGGGGGAAGCAGGGATGTATCTGATTGACCAGCATGCCGCTCACGAGCGGGTGCTGTTCGAGCAGTTGCTGGCAGAGAAGGAAGGGGCCGGGATCGCCTCACAGGTGCTGCTGGAGCCGCGCCTGGTGCAGCTCTCGCCGGAGGCGGCGAGTCTGGTGAGCAGGCACACGGAGCTGCTGGAGAGGCTTGGTTTCCTGGTCGAGCCGTTCGGAGGAGCCACGCTGCTGGTGCGCGCATTGCCGGCGATTGTGGCACAGGTGGATCCCCTTCAGGTCATGGAGGATGTGGCGGCAGCGTTGAGCACAGGCGACGCTCCGATCTCCCTTCCCATCGAGGATGCAGTGCTGCGTCACGTCTGCAAACGCGCGGCGATCAAGGCCGGGCAGGTATTGACGCACGCGGAGATGGAGCAGTTGGTGCGGGCACTCGAACAGTGCGCCAATCCCCACACCTGTCCCCACGGACGCCCCACAATGATCCTGGTGAGTATGGAACAGGTTACCCGGGAATTCGGGCGCTAGGCATTAACCATTCCCACGATTTAAGCGCATACCCCCGCCGCGACTCGAACGCGGGCCACCGGCTCCGGAGGCCGGTGCTCTGTCCTGCTGAGCTACGGGGGCATCCGTAAGTTGATTCTACCACACGCTGCCCATCCGTGCAAGTTCAGAAGGCGCCCAGTTGACACTGTCCAATGCGGATGCCCAGCTTCTCGGCGGCGTTGGCTACATGCAGCCTGGGTATACCAAAGCGGGCCGCAATGGCCCAGGCTACAGCACAGGGTAGCCGGCCCAGGATCAGCCCTTCCCGTATGGCCTGCTCCAGTTCCGCGCTGACCTCGGCCGCCGGCGTCACAATGCTCTTCTGCTCTCCATAGCCGAACAGCCCCAACTGGCACCGAATGAGCCGCACGTGCGCGGAATCGGCCGCTGCGCCTACGCTCCGGGGGCTTACATCCAGTTCCTCAGCGATACGGAAAGCCTCTGTACAGGGCAATCTGCCCTCCACCGCGCGCTCTTGAACCAGGGCAATGAGTCTCGCGTCCATACTATCCTCTGCACTGATCAACAATATGGTGTAAATGGGTCTGCTTTCTAAACCATGGCGATCGAGATTGAGCACAGGGCTGTGCTGCGGACATCGAGATCAGGGGCTACCCCTGCCCGATCTATCATCCAGAGAGTGCGGCGGACCTGGGGAGGGCTGACCATGCCCGCTGGGCTGTTGATCACCAGCCTGCGACTCGAGCTCCTTGATGAGCGCTTCCAGTTCAGAGAGCCGCGTGACCGAGGCAACCCGTCTCACAAAAGTGTACAGGTCGGGGGTGAGAGCACGCAGTTTCTGCACTGCCGGTCCCACAGGATCCTCTCCCGCTGCTCCAGGCTCGTCGGCGTAGGCGCCATAAAAGGCGAAATAGGCCTGGTTTAACTTGCGAATGTGGTAGTTATGCGCGACGAACTCCCGCCGTCGCATCTCCATATACTCCTCCGCTTCCTCGATCTTGCCCTCCGCAAGCAGGGCGTCCACCTGGACACGGGTCTTTCGCATCTCCAGGTTGAAATCGAAAGCCGGTTTTTCGGGAGGAGTGTTCCCTTCTGGTTGAGACTGTGCCGTTGCAGACGGTTCCTGCGGCAGGAAGTTCGGGTAGTAACGGGCCAGGATGAGCCGCCCTGCTTCCCGTCCCACGATGGAGGCTACGGTCTCGTTGATGGTGCGTGTCTCCGGCGAGCAACCGTAATGCCGGCCCAGTGGCCGCAGTGACAGGTAGTGGTGCATCCATTCGTGAACAGTCACATCGGTCACCCACACAATCGAACTGCTCTCCATCACCATAGCGGGGTAGGAAGACATGCCACCGACATCTACTACCAGTGAGGAGACATTTTGGGCAGCATCTATTTCTTCCTCGATAGCCTCTCGTTGAGCAGCGTCCAGACCGTGGTGTAATTCGGCGCTATACACTCTCTCGATGCGCTCGCGGGGTGAGATGACCAGGAGTGTGGGAACAGAAGTAAAGTGCACACCGACGGGCGGTACTATATAGCCCAGCGCTCCAAACCCTTCAGAAGCGAGCACCGAGTACGCCTGTTCCTCCAGAATCGCCTCCGCGATGAGTTGACGGGCATCCTCACCATGGCGTAGAATATCCAGCATCAGGAGTAACTCATGGGATGCTGGCTCCTTATCCTGGACTTGGGGGTCGCTGTAAATCCGCTGTAACTCCTGCTCCAGGGCCTGGATGTGGGCCACCACGGTCAGATAATCCAGGAGAAAGCTGCTGCGGGCGGTTTCGTCCATATAGCGCTGGGGCGCAACCAGTGTATGGGTCAGCTTGCCCCAGATGGCCTGGAGTTCCCAGGCGACGAAGTTGAAGCGCTCGCCGGCCAGCAGGCGGTCAACATATGTGCTCAGGTTGGCCGGCGGCACCTCTCTGGGGAGCATTAACAGCAGTGCCAGCTCCAACGCCAGCGCGAGCGTGGCTTCCCAGGTTTGCAGCTCTCGCTTGATGGACCTGGATAGGCGCGCGAGGGTCTCTCTCAACACTTTATCTTTCCACACCGGGCAGCCCAATTGTAACGCGAGCCGGGTAGTTTGACAAGCGTGGCGCCGGTGTGCCGGATAGGGAAAACTCTGTTATAATGTACAACTGTCGGGATGGCAAAGGAAGCATTGCATCCTGCACCTTGCTATGCTGGAGGTTACGGAATGAAGTTCTTGCGCCGCAGCGGGATTATACTGCACCCCACGTCTCTGCCGAGCCGCTTTGGCATAGGCGATCTGGGCCAGGCGGCCTATGCGTTTGTGGATTTCCTGGTCTCTGCCGGGCAGTCCTACTGGCAGGTACTTCCCCTCAGTCCCACCGGCTATGCGGATTCCCCCTATCAGGGGCTCTCGGCATTCGCGGGCAACCCGATGCTTATCAGCCCCGAGAAGCTGGTGGAGGTCGGACATCTGTCCGACCTGGACCTCGAGGAGGTGCCGGGCTTTCCTGAGGAGAGGGTGGACTTTGGGCCAGTGATCAGGTACAAGACGGGTTTGCTGGAGCGAGCCTATGCCAACTTTTGCGTCCGTGCGCCACGGCAGCAGCGGCTGGCCTTCGAGCGCTTCTGCCAGGAGCAGGCGTTCTGGCTCGACGAGTTTGCCCTGTTTATGGCGCTCAAGCGGGCGCACGGACTCCGTCCCTGGTATGAATGGGACCAGGCACTCGTCACCCGCCAGCCGGAGGCACTGGAAGAGGCACGTCAGCGGCTGGCTGAGGAGATCGAAAGCCAGAAATACCGACAGTGGCAGTTCTTCGAGCAGTGGCTGGCTCTCAAGCGCTATGCTAACGCACAGGGGATCCGCGTCGTCGGGGATATCCCTATCTTCGTCGCGATGGATAGCGTGGACGTATGGGCCAACACGCATCTATTTCACTTCGATGAGTCTCTCCGTCCCACGGTCGTCTCCGGCGTGCCGCCGGACTACTTCAGTGCCACCGGCCAACTGTGGGGCCATCCGCTCTATCGCTGGGACGTCATGGCCCGCGATGGCTATGCCTGGTGGATCGCGCGTTTCCGCATGGCCTTTACACAGGCCGACGTGATTCGTGTAGATCACTTCCGGGGGTTTTACAACTACTGGGAGGTGCCTGCTGGGGAGACAACGGCGATTAGAGGACGCTGGGTGTACGGTCCGGGCGCCGACCTGTTCCACGCTGTTACGGCAGCGCGGGGTGAGGTGGCGATCATCGCCGAGGAC
>JAOAAG010000079.1 GCA_026418995.1 Anaerolineae bacterium | reverse complement strand
CTCTGCGTCGCTCATTCCCTTCCTTGAGCATGACGACGCCAACCGGGCCCTGATGGGTTCCAACATGCAGCGCCAGACCGTGCCCCTGATCCGCCCTGAAGCGCCGCTGGTGGGCACTGGGATGGAGTGGCGGGCCGCACTGGATTCGGGACAAGTGGTGCTGGCTAAGGATGACGGGGAAGTAGTCAGCGTCACCGGGGACCAGATCGTGGTCCGTCATCCCAGCGGTTTGTACACCTATCGTCTGCGCAAGTACCAGCGTTCCAACCAGAGCACTTGCATTGACCAGCGGCCTGTGGTCTTCAAAGGGCAGCGGGTGCGCAAAGACCAGGTGCTGGCGGATAGTTCCTCTACGGAGAACGGCGAACTGGCCCTGGGGCAGAACGTGCTGTGTGCGTTTCTCTCCTGGGAAGGGGGTAACTTTGAGGACGCCATCCTCATCAGTGAGCGTGTGGTGCGGGATGACCTGTTCACCTCCGTCCATATCGAAAAGCATGAAGTGGAAGCCCGCGATACCAAACTGGGGCCTGAGGAGATCACGCGCGATATCCCCAACGTTGGTGAGGAGGCGTTGAGAGACCTGGACGAAGAAGGAATTATCCGCATCGGAGCTGAGGTAGGGCCCCTTGATATCCTGGTGGGCAAGATCACGCCCAAGGGCGAGAAGGAGCTCAGCCCGGAGGAAAAGCTGTTGCGTGCTATCTTCGGTGAGAAAGCCCGTGAGGTCAAGGACTCCAGCCTGCGCCTCCCTCACGGTGAGCGGGGCAAAGTCGTGGATGTCAAGGTCTTCAACCGCGAGGAGCACCAGGACCTGAAAGTAGGCGTGGAGCGGCTGGTGCGGGTCAGCCTGGCCCAGATCCGCAAGATCACCGAGGGCGACAAGATGGCAGGCCGCCACGGGAACAAGGGCGTCATTTCTAAGGTGGTGCCGATTGAGGACATGCCTTTCCTGGCCGACGGTACGCCGGTAGACCTGATCCTCAACCCGCTTGGCGTGCCCGGACGTATGAACATTGGCCAGATTCTGGAGACGCATCTGGGATGGGCGGTGCATCGGCTGGGGTTCCGGGCCGTTACGCCGGTGTTCGATGGAGCGGATGAGGAACAGGTTGAGGCTGAGCTGGCCCGTGCCTGGCTGATTGACCGGGCCTGGAATGAGATCACCGAGCGCACCTGGGCCTGGCTCAAGGAGCAAAACTACCCTATGGAGACGCTGCGGGACGACGAGGAAGCGCGGCGGCTGTACATCGTGGCCTGGCTGAACGATCGGGGCTATGATGTGGACCGGCTCATTTCAGACTATGTGTACGCTCGGCGGGCCGTGTTGCGTGAATGGCTCACAGAGCGAGGGTACGATCCAGACGAGCTGCTCTCTTTCGAGGATGATAAACGCCCGCTGTCTCAGCGAGAGGAGTCGGATAGGCTGGCCAGGGCTGCCTGCCTGCGTATCTGGTTGGAGGATCGCGGGCATGACGTGAGTGGCATGGACGACCGGGCCGTGGAAGCCCTGGCCACTCAGGTCAGCCTGGCGACTTCTGATCCCCTGCCTATCCTGGGCAAAATGATTCTCTATGACGGCAAGACGGGCGAGCCTTTCGACCGTCCGGTCACGGTGGGCATGATTTATATGATGAAACTGGCCCACCTGGTCGAGGATAAAGTACACGCGCGCTCCACCGGGCCGTACAGCCTGGTGACCCAGCAGCCGCTGGGTGGTAAAGCGCAGTTTGGTGGCCAGCGCTTCGGCGAGATGGAGGTATGGGCGCTTGAGGCTTACGGCGCGGCCCATACATTGCAGGAGATGCTCACCATTAAATCGGACGACGTGCAGGGGCGTGTCAAAGCCTATGAGGCTATTGTCAAAGGGGAGCCGGTGCAGGAGCCGGGCGTCCCGGCCTCGTTCAAGGTGCTTGTTAAGGAACTGCAGAGTCTGGGGCTGGCCGTCGAGGCGATTACTCAGGAAGGCGAGGTACTCAACTTCGGCAAGAGCGAGGACAGAAGCAAGGTGCCCATTCTGGGCGCGGGTCTGCTGAGCCCGGGGCGGCGAAGTGAGTGACAGGTGACAAGTGACAGTCACCTTTAAGGTGACTGTCACTTGTCACCTGAGGTTGACCTTTTGCAATTTTGTGGTAAAATACTAGCTTGTTAGGTGGGCAGCAGCTATAGCCCCTGCTGCCCCGGTTGACAGGGTGTTTTGCTGGTTACACAGAAGGCCATCGGTGCGGTGGATGGCCTTCTTCACTGGTTTTATATAGAATAGGGGTTATCGCATGCCCACAATCAATCAGTTAGTACGCAAGGGGAGAAAACCGAAGACGCGCAAATCGAAAGCACCTGCGCTGCATTACACGTTCAACTCTTTTACACAGCGCCGCATCCGCCGGCCCGAGGGAGCGCCGCAGAAGCGGGGCGTGTGTACCAATGTGCGTACGACGACGCCCAAGAAGCCCAATTCTGCGTTGCGCAAGATCGCCCGTGTCCGTCTGACCAATGGCATTGAGGTGACTGCTTACATTCCTGGAGAAGGGCACAACCTCCAGGAGCACTCGGTGGTGCTGATCAGGGGAGGGCGTGTGCGAGACCTGCCGGGCGTGCGGTATCATGTGATACGCGGTGCGCTTGATGCCGCGGGCGTGGATAAACGAAAGCAGCAGCGCTCCAAGTATGGGACCAAACGTCCCAAGAAGTAACCGACAGGTGAGGGATGCCCAGAAGATACCGTCCTCCGAAGCGCAAGATTGAACCGGATGTCCGCTACAACAGCGAGACAGTCGCCAGGCTGATCAATAAAGTGATGAGGAAAGGCAAGAAGAGCCTGGCGGCCCGTATCGTATATCAGGCTCTGGCCACCGTGGAAGAGCGGATGAAGCGCCCTCCACTGGAAGTGCTGGACGAGGCCATCAGGAACGTCTCGCCGGTGCTGGAGGTGAAACCGAGGCGGGTGGGTGGTGCCACCTATCAGATCCCGGTGGAAGTGCCGCCGGACCGTCAGGTCAGCCTGGCCATGCGCTGGTTACTGGCTGCCGCGCGTACCCGCCCGGGCAAGAGTATGGCCGAGAAGCTCGCTGGCGAGCTGATGGACGCTGCGCGTGGCATCGGTGCAGCGGTCAAGAAAAGGGAAGATACCCACAAGATGGCCGAGGCCAACCGTGCGTTCGCTCACTACCGGTGGTAAGGGAGCTGCCGGTGAGACTTTTCAGGTGGAGGGCCACAGGGGTTGTAAAGTTGTGAGCTTATGAACGCGTCCAACCCGCTCAGCCGCATTCGCAACATCGGCATCATTGCCCATATTGATGCGGGTAAAACAACTACGACAGAACGCATCCTGTTCTACACCGGTCGTACCCACAAGATGGGCAACGTGGACAACGGTACGACGGTCACGGACTGGATGGTGCAGGAGCGGGAGCGCGGGATCACCATCACGGCGGCGGCCGTGACATGTTTCTGGCGGGGTTGCCAGATTAACATCGTGGATACGCCTGGCCACATTGATTTCACCGCTGAGGTGCAGCGCAGCCTGCGCGTCCTCGACGGTGGGGTCGTGGTCTTCGATGCGGTGGCTGGTGTGGAGCCTCAATCGGAGACGGTGTGGCGGCAGGCACAGGCGTTCAGGGTGCCGCTGATCGCCTTCATTAACAAGATGGATAAGCTGGGGGCGGATTTCGCCTACGCGGTCCAGACTATCCGGGAGAAGCTGCCCGCTCATCCGGTGGTTATTCAGTGGCCTATCGGCTGTGAAGCGAGCTTTAAGGGCGTGGTTGACCTGCTGGAGATGCGGGCGGTCGTGTGGACGGATGAGCTGGGGCTCGTTATGGAAACGGTGGCGATCCCCCCTGAGCTGGAGGATAACGTACTGGAGGCACGCGAGCAGGCCGTCGAGCAGATCGTCGAAACCGACGATGAATTGATGGCCCTGTACCTTGATGGCGAGGAGCTTGCGCCGGCCCGCCTGCGGGAGGCGTTGCGTCGGGCTACGGTGAGCGGGCAGTTGAACCCGGTGCTGTGCGGGTCGGCTCTGCGGAACAAAGGCATCCAGCCTCTCCTGGATGCGGTGGTGGATTATCTGCCCTCGCCTCTGGACATCCCGCCGGTGGAGGGGATCAATCCTTACACCGGCAAGGTAGAGAAGCGCCTGGCCGATCCGAACGAGCCGTTGGCCGCGCTGGTCTTTAAAATCGCCAGTGACCCCTACGTGGGGCGCCTCGCCTACTTCCGCGTCTATTCGGGGAAGATCAAGGTAGGGTCGAGCGTCATCAAGGGCAACGCTGCGCCTGCAAGGCGCAGCGAGCGCATCGGCAAGCTGCTCCGCATGTATGCCGACCGGCGCGAGGAAATCCAGGAGCTGAGTGCCGGCGACATCGGCGCCACAGTGGGGCTGAAGGATGCCTTTACCGGCGATACCCTGTGCGCTCCTCATGGCCCTATTGTCCTGGAGCGGATTGCTTTCCCGGAGCCGGTCATCTCGGTGGCGATCGAGCCGCGGACCGCAGCCGACCAGGACCGCCTGACTGAGGGCTTGCAAAGGCTGGCGGAAGAGGACCCCACCTTTATTGTGCGCGTGGACGAGAACACCGGTCAGACGTTGATCTCGGGAATGGGGGAGTTACATCTGGAGATCATCACCGACCGGTTGATGCGCGAGTTTGGTGTGGTGGGGCGGGTGAGCAAGCCTCGCGTGAGCTACCGGGAGACGATCACCCAGAAGGCTGCCGGTGAGGCGTTGTTTGAGCGGCAGGCCGGGGGCAGGATGCACTTCGCTCACGTATGGCTGGAAGTGGAGCCGTTGCCTTCCGGCGCGGGGTTCCAGTTCGAGAATGCCGTCCGCGCCCAGGATGTCCCGGCTGTGTTTGTCGAGGCGGTGGAGCGGGGCTGCCGGGAGGCGATGGAGAGCGGGATCCTGGCTGGCTACCGGCTCGTTGATGTAAAGGTGCGTCTTACCAATGTTGAGGTCAGCGAGGAGGCTTCCTCAGAGCTGGCTTTCAAGGTGGCGGGATCCCAGGCCTTTACCCAGGCGGTGGAGAAGGCGGCGCCGGTGCTGCTGGAGCCCGTGATGGACCTGGAAGTGGTGACGCCGGAGGCCTTCACCGGCGAGGTGATGGGTGACTTGAATGCCAGAGGGGCTGAGATTCGGGAAGTGACGTCGCGGGCCGGTGGGATGCAGGCTATCCGTGCCTATGTGCCTCTGGCAAAGATGTTTGGGTATGCTACTGACCTGCGCAGTATGACGCAGGGCAGGGGAACGTTTACGATGGAATTTCACCACTATGCGGAGGTAGAGCGACAACGGATGGACGCCATTATCTATGGCGGAGTCTGGTAAGCCGATATCTGAAAGGAGTGAGTCATGGCTAAAGAACAATTTGAACGCACCAAGCCACACGTAAATGTGGGCACAATCGGTCACATTGACCATGGTAAGACAACGCTGACGGCAGCGATCACGAAGGTGCTCTCCTTAAAAGGGCTTGCCGAGTACAAGGCTTATGATGAGGTAGCCAAGGCAGACGCCAAAATGTTCCGTCGTGACGCGACCAAAATTCTTACCGTCGCCATTGCCCACGTCGAGTACGAGACGGAGAAGCGCCACTATGCGCACATTGACTGCCCGGGGCACCGTGACTACATCAAGAACATGATCACCGGTGCAGCGCAGATGGATGGCGCGATCCTGGTCGTTTCCGCTGCGGACGGCCCGATGCCGCAGACGCGCGAGCATGTGCTGCTGGCCCGTCAGGTGAACGTTCCGGCCATCGTCGTCTTCCTGAACAAGGTGGACCTGATGGATGACCCGGAGCTGCTGGAACTGGTCGAGCTGGAGCTGCGCGAGCTGCTCGATGGCTACGGCTTCCCCGGTGACGAGACGCCCATTGTGCGGGGCAGTGCGCTCCAGGCCTTGCAGAGCACCAGCAAGGATCCCAATGCGCCGGAGTATCAGTGCATCTGGGAGCTGATGCGCGTGATTGACGAGTACATCCCCATGCCGGTGCGCGAGGAGGATAAGCCCTTCCTGATGCCCATCGAGGATGTCTTCTCCATCAAGGGCCGTGGCACAGTGGTGACCGGGAGGGTCGAGCGTGGTAAGCTGGTGCCGATGACTCCGGTTGAGATTGTCGGCCTCCGCGAGCAGCCGCTCAAGACCGTGGTCACCGATATGGAAATGTTCCGCAAGAAGCTGGATGTGGTGGTGGCGGGCGACAACGCCGGGCTCCTGCTGCGGGGTGTGGACCGGGATGAGGTGCAGCGTGGTCAGGTCGTCGCGGCGCCGGGGAGCATCAAGCCCCACAAGCACTTTATGAGCCAGGTGTACGTGCTCCAGAAGGAAGAGGGTGGGCGGCACAAGGCCTTCTTCTCCGGCTACCGGCCACAGTTCTACATCCGCACGATGGACGTGACCGGCGAGATCACCCTCCCCGAGGGGGTCGAGATGGTGATGCCTGGTGATGATGTCAACCTGGAGGTCAAGCTGATCGAGCCGGTCGCTATCGAGGAAGGCTCCCGTTTCGCCATCCGCGAAGGTGGCTTGACCGTCGGCGCTGGCGTCATCACCAAGATTCTGGACTAGGTCAGGTGACGCGAGATGGCCAAGCAGAGAATCCGCATCCGGTTGAAGGCTTATGACCATCGTGTGCTCGATGAGTCGGCCAGGCGCATTGTGGAGAAGGCGGAAAGTTCCGGCGCGGTCGTCGTTGGCCCCGTGCCCCTACCGACCAAGGTGGAGCGTTTTACCGTGCGCCGCTCCACTTTCATTGACAAGGACTCACATGAGCATTTCGAGATCCGCACCCATAAGCGGTTGATTGACATCATCGAGCCGGATAACAAGACTATAGATTCCCTGATGCGGCTGAATCTGCCGGCTGGCGTGGACATCGAGATTAAGCTGTAGCTTGATAGTGCGGTGAGACGTGCCTGGTGCGGAGGAGGGGTTATACCTCTCCTCCGAGTTTTCCCTGAATAGGGATGATGCGGCCTTGCGTCAGGCCGGCAGTCCCGGTGTGACTGGAGAGGTGTCAGGTTGAAGGCAATCTTAGGCAGAAAAGTCGGTATGACGCAAATCTTTGATGAGCAGGGCAATGCCATCCCGGTCACAGTGATCGAGGCCGGGCCCTGTTACGTAACCCAGGTGAAGACGCTGGAAAAGGATGGCTACCGTGCTGTGCAACTGGGGTTCGAGGAGGTGCACCCCCGTCGCCTGAGCAAAGGAGAGCGGGGCCATCTGACCCGTAAGAGGATACCCGCGCTGCGCCATTTGCGCGAGTTCCGCCTGCGTAAGGATGAGGACCTCAAAGTGGGGCAGCGTATCCTGGTGGATGTCTTCCAGGTGGGCGACCGGGTGGATATCGTGGGCACGTCCAAGGGGCGTGGCTTTGCCGGCGTGGTGAAGCGGCACGGCTTCAGGGGCGGGCCGAAGACCCACGGCCAGTCCGACCGGCTGCGTGCTCCCGGTTCCATCGGCTCCACGACCACCCCGGGCCGGATCTGGAAGGGGCAGCGCATGGCTGGCCGGATGGGAGGGGTGCGCGTGACCGCTCAGAACCTGCGCGTGGAACTGGTAGATGCGGAGCGCAACCTGCTGGCCGTGCGCGGGAGCGTGCCCGGAGCCAACGGAGGACTCGTGATGGTTAAGCAGGCCCGCAAGTCGCGGGAACTGGCCAGGAAACCGGGCGAATAGGGAGGAAGCGATGATCGTGCCGCTATATAATGTGCAAGGGGAAATCGTTGGTGAGATTGAGCTGCCCGCGGCGATCTTCGAGGCTCCTGTCAACGTGCCGTTGATGCATCAGGCGCTGGTACGTCAACTGGCCAATGCCCGGCTGGGCACGCATAAGACCAAGACACGTGGTGAAGTGAACCGTTCCAAGGCCAAGTGGTATCGGCAGAAGGGAACGGGGCGGGCGCGTCACGGCAGCCGCAATGCGAACCTCTTCGTCGGTGGCGGGATTGCCCATGGCCCCGTGCCGCGCAAGTACACCAAGAAGATGCCGCGCAAGATGCGACGGGCAGCGGTTCGCTCGGCTCTTTCGGCCAAGGCTGGCGAGAAGCAGATTTTTGTGCTCGATACCCTGGAGATGGAGACGCCCAGGACGAAGGAGATGACGAAGCTCCTGGGGAGATTGGGGCTGGAGCAGCGTGTTCTGCTGCTCCTGCCAGAGAAAAACGAGTCGGTAGAAAAATCGGTGCGTAACCTGCCTATGGTCAAGACGCTGCTGGCGAACTATCTTAACGTGCGCGATCTCCTGGGGTGCGACCATGTGCTGATGCCACGGCAAGCCCTGGAGGTGATCGAGGCTATCTGGGGGTAGGACACGATGAATCCCTACCAGGTAATTATCAGACCGCTTGATACAGAAAAATCGCGTTATCAGTCCACTGAGCTGCGGCAGTATGCGTTTGAGGTGCACCGTCGCGCCAACAAGATTGACGTCAAAAGGGCCATCGAAACGATTTACGGCGTGAAGGTGGCCTCGGTGAACGTGATGAACATGCCGGCCAAGATCACCCGCCGTTATGGCCGCCGGCCTCTGGTGCGCCGTCCGGTCTGGAAGAAGGCGCTGGTGAAGCTGGAGCCGGGGGAACGGCTGGAAGTGTTTGAAGGGGTGTAAGGGATGCCGCTGAAGACATATAAACCAACTTCGCCCGGCCGTCGGGGCTTGATCAGCCTGACTTTTGATGATGTGACGCGCTCCGAACCGGAACGCGCGCTGGTGCGCACGCTGCGTAAAAAGGGCGGGCGCAATGTCCAGGGGCGTATCACGGTGCGCCATCGCGGAGGCGGGCACAAGCGCCAGTACCGCCTGATAGATTTCAAGCGCGACAAGGTGGGCATCCCGGCGCGGGTGCACAGCATCGAATACGATCCCAATCGCTCTGCCCGTATTGCCCTGCTGGTCTACGCCGATGGGGAGAAGCGCTACATTATCGCCCCGCTGGGGCTCCAGGTGGGGGATACGGTGATGAGCGGGCCGGAGCCGGAGGTGTGGGTGGGCACTGCCCGGCCGCTGGAGCTGATTCCGCTTGGCACGCTGGTGCACAATGT